>NZ_KV803966.1:0-75565 GCF_001811255.1 Corynebacterium sp. HMSC068H04 | reverse complement strand
ACGACACTGCTACCAAATAGCCGGTCGCAACAACGACCCACGTCAAAGCCGCACGCCCAAACCACGGGGTTACCAGGCAAACCGCACACACCAAAAGAATCGCATTACGTGGCGTGCGCTGCTTACCATTTAGCTCACCCAGCCGACTCGAGACTAGGTTGGCGCGGCCAAGAGTAAACAAGACTCGGCTTGCCGCAGTGAAGAATCCGTTCAACCCAGTAAGAACTCCGGCGCTGACGGCTACAACCATGAGCACCAATCCGGCAGGCCCCATCACCTCGCTAATCGCTGCCGCCGGCGGCCATGGCTCCCCCCCCTCATAAGCATCGTGATGGGTTCCCACAGCGATGGAGGTCGCGAGCATCATCGCCAAGTAGATCAAGGTCGCCGCAATGACTCCCCACATCAGAAGGCCTAGCGCTTTCTTCGGCGAGAAATTAAACTCGCCCGCCAGTTGCGGAATGGAATCAAAGCCCACGTAGGCCCACGGGCAAAAGCGATGATGGTCGCCACCGCTGCCGCCGGCGCAACGTCGACAGGGAAAGCTGGTGCAAGCTCCGGGCGCTTGGCGACGTAATAAATCACCATCGACGCCAAAATGACCACCACCGCCACAATCATGATCACAACGGCAAAGAACTGAAACTGGCCAGAAAGCGCGCCCCGCATAACCAATTCAGGGAACGTGACACGGAAGACGAGCGTGACCGCCGACGCATTCAACGCGACAACGCACGAATAGCCCAGCGTCAGCGCCCACCCAGCAATAAACGCATGTGTCCGGCCGAGCGCCGCCATAGCGAAGGCCACCCCACCACCCGTCAGCGGCAGCGCACGAATAGTAAAACCGTAGCTCAAACCAATGATTGCAATCATCAGGCCACCAAGGACAAAGCCGATGACCGTACCAGCCAGCCCCGCCTTCTGCATCCAGTCAAAGGGCAAGATATAGACGCCCAAACCAATTGTCGCGCCCAGCGCCATGGCGAAGACCCATGAGGGCTTCATAGTTTTCCGCAGGGTCGTGTTGTCCGACGGCTGGCTTCATCCCAGACGACTAACCGGTTGTGCAGGAGCTTGCCGACGCCGTCGTCCCCAGCGAGATTCTGACGAGTCTAGAGATCACTAATTAGGCGTGCTGCAGGCCCAATGATTTGGGGACGCGATACTAACCGCTACCCCAACTGTGGCCGGTACTTCTCCATAATCGCCTCAAGGTCTCGGAAGAGGGTCGGCCCATACTTCGGGTGGCGGAGACCGAACTCGACGCTCGCCGGGATAAAGCCGGCGGGATTTCCTAGGTCATGGCGAATACCGTCGTGTACAACAACGTGGACAGGGTGGCCTTCAGAGATGAGCAAATCAATTGCGTCGGTTAGCTGAAGCTCTCCACCCTTCCCCGGAGTGATGCGCCGCAGGGCATCAAAAATCGCCCTGTCGAGCAAGTAACGCCCAGTAGCTGCCAGATTTGAGGGCGCATCCTCCACTGGGGGCTTTTCTACCATGCCTACGACCTTCTTTACGCGGTCGTCGTCAGTGTCCTTAATATCAAACACGCCATAGTTAGATACATGGTCAGGATCCACTTCAACCGCTAGGAGCACCGAGCCTCCCTGTTCCTGGCGCACGCGAATCATCTCGCTCATAGCGGCAGTGGGCTCGATGACATCATCCGGAAGCATGACGGCAAAGAAATCCTCGTCATCATCGAGCACTCCCTCAGCCAGTCCAACCGCATGCCCTAGCCCCAAAGGCTTGTCCTGCACCACAGCCACCGGCTGAATAATCTGCGCAGCACGCTCAACCTTTACCGCCTGCTCATCCTTGCCACGAGCACGTAGAGTCTCCACAAGTTCCGGGAACTCATCAAAGTGCCGCATCACTTCGTCTTTGCGGGGCGAGGTTACAACTGCCAACCTAGTCGCGCCAGCCGCTGCGGCCTCCTCCGCAATCATCTCAATACCCGGAGTGTCCACGACTGGCAGAAGTTCCTTCGGAACAGTCTTTGTAGCAGGCAGAAAACGCGTACCCATACCAGCTGCAGGAACAACGACGGATTTCAATCGAGAGGAATCCGAACTAAACACTTTCATACCTACCCTTTACACTAAAGAACCAAATCAATACGGCAGCATTACGTATCACAAACCGCGGATCGGCTCTACCCAAAGTCATGCCCCCACCCAATCGTCATAAGTCTAGAGCCCGTGATTCAGAAACTTGACTGCCTGAGACTCATAGATAATCCTTGGCGGCACGTACGAAGCCTGAGCCTCTGCGAAAAATTGCGCAGCTTCTTCAGGTTTCCCCGTAACCAATCTATGTGCCCAGTCGCGGTATAGTTTACAAACTATTTTGGGGTCGCCTTCAGTTACTACAGCACCTTCGTGAAGCCACAGGGCCCTATTGCAGTTGTCTTCAATTAACTGCGTACCATGCGAAACAAGAAAAATGGTGCCAGCTTGATCAAGAAAGCCGTCCATCCGCTTTTGTGCTCTATCAGCAAATGCAACGTCACCAGTAGACAGAGCCTCATCTACAAGAAGAATATCACGAGCCACAGCAGTGGAAATTGCAAACTTAAGTCTTGCTCCCATTCCGGAAGAATATGTTCGCATAGGTCTATGAACTGCCTCGCCTAGATCGGCAAATTCTGCGACACTTTGCCAGCTTTCATCAGCTTCCCGCTTATTCATGCCTTGAGCCATTAACCCCAGCTTGATGTTCATGACTCCGGACAACTGGGGCTGCAATGCTGCAGATACGCCAAGTAGTGTGGGCTCACCACCTACTAAGACTTCCCCGGAAGTGGCAGCTTCACTGCCCGCAATAAGCTTAAACATCGTCGACTTACCCGAACCATTCCTCCCAATAACACCCACATAATCTCCCCGTTCAGCGACGAAAGAAACTTGCTTAAGGGCATCAACAGTCTCTTTTCGCCGAAGGCCCAGCGTATCTAGGAATGTTGGTTCGGAAGCCGGATAGGATTTAGTCACAGAATTCAGAACGACTGAAGGATCAGATAACTTTAACATATTTCGATTCCGCTCCCCAGAAAACTAGGAAGCCTATAGTTAGGCTGCCGAAGGACCAACACAAAAGTGAAAGCCAATCCCCCCAATCGGGGACTACACCATCGAGCACTGCGCTTCGGACAGAATCAATAAACTGGTACCCTGGATTGGCCTCCATAATAGCCCGTACGCTGGGATGAGTCGCAAAGTTCTCGACCGAGAAAAACACACCGGAAATGTAAAACCACCCTCGACTAACCACTCGAAGCAGAGCTTTAGCATCTGGGATAAAAGCGGTCAGCCAAGAAACCGATAGTATCAACCCCAAACTAAATATATGAATTAGAAAATACAGGGGTATGACACTAACGACAGCGATACCAATCGGCTTATCTAGTTGACATAGCAAAGCAACAATAATCGCCATCGCGGCCGGAGCAAGATTATCGAGAAACTGTCTAACTACAAGCCCGACCGCAAGAGATGCACGAGGGAATCGAAATGCGGCGATCATGGCTCGATTCGATTGAATTAGCCCGGCACCACTGTTCAAACCTTGTTGCAAAAACCCAAAAAAAATAATTCCGATCAACAAAAACCCAATAAAGTTATCAATACCCCTGGAAGTCCTAAGCAGCAATCCGAAAATCAACCCATATGTCGCGGCTTCAACCAAGGGGTTTAGGATAATCCAGAGCTTTCCCAACCACATGCCTCGATGCCCCTGAAACGCACGTGCTCGAGCGTCCAAAAGGATGAAAGACCGTCTGCCCCAGAGTTTCTGTAGATATGCCCCCAACGAGTCTCTAGCATCCAAAGCTCGGACGTCAGAATCGTTCACCAAAATTGATACACGCTGATGCTGAGGTTCTCTCTTATTACCGTTCACACTAGGCACATCTACTCCTCATTTGTCAGCTAAGCCGTCACAGTTGGACCACAGCAGACCAATTTAATCAGTGCGCTACTAGCACTATTCGTTGCCACGTCGGAATTCAAACGAATTCTTGTTAAAGCCGTACCGGCAGGAACCACAATGAAAGCACTGCCTTGCCCCGCATTATCGGCATAAAGCCTCAGGTAATCGCCGCGTTCCTTCGTTCGGGGATAGTGCCCTTCCGCCTTTTCCATATCTGAAAAATCAAATGACAGCGTAAAATGGTTATTCGACTTCTGGTCGCACAATATTGAATAATCAACACGGAATACAACCCCTTCGCTGCTATATTCCATGCTATCTATGGAAAGCTTGTGCCACTTTCCAAGTCTCAATTCTTCCTCTGCATCATACTCAATCGATTCGGCGTATCGACTGCGGCAGACAAGACCCGGGAACTCAGCGATAATGTCACGAAACGACATCTCACCATATTCGCTCAATTGACTAAGTCGGTTTATCAGTCGGCCACCTACAGGCGAAACAAAGCTCGAAGTATCTTGAGTAGAATGGAGCATTTGCAAGCTACCCACGACAGTCGGGTCAACGATGGTGGGAATTATGCTGTCAATATTGTGATGAGCCGGAAATCCTGGCTCCTCAAAGGAATTAAGAAAATTATTAGCGCGGCAAATATAAGCTTGACCAGCAGATGGATTTCGAATGAACTTCTTTCTGATATCACTCACAAGGCCATTTGAGTACAAGGTCGCCGCCTGGATAGGGAAGGATACGGCCATACCTATATTCTCATGAATCAAATACCTTTCCAAGCTATCAAAGTAGGACTTGGAAAGAACATCGTCGTCGTCTAACCTAACCCACGCATATAGACCTCGAAAACCGGCTCCCCAAGACGAAACCTCGTCACGAACACTGTCTGCCATGCTCGAATCTGAAACAAGGATGGGCTTGAAAAACTCAAACTTTTCAGAGAGCTCCGCCAACGCCAACTTATATCGATCAGGCAAGTTTTCCGAATACTGGACTAAGTGAATGATATTATGACTAATAGAAGCATCGGCAAGGGCAGGCACCGTGATGTGCGAAAGTATATCGAGACGCTTGTCTAAGCGTTCTGGAGCAAACAACCGTCGTTCAAATTCTTCACTGTTGCTTCCAAATTCCTGACGCAATCTTAACCCACCAGCGCTCGGGCTAAATACCGAAAAACGAGTGACAACGATTACCGGAATTCCTTTAGTGTATGGATCAAACATCTTAACCTCACTTAGTTTTTAGATTCAAGAACCCTTGGTACATTGCTTCCTGCCAAGATTAGGCTCCTCCGAAAGTCGGCCACGCATTCGGCAGAAAATGCACGTTCACGAGGAATGAGCCTAGATGCTCCAAGATACTCAGCTTCAAGCCTGATGTGAGTTGTTCCGTTGACACGCTGCACCAGCAAATCGGAAAGTTCTTGGATGGAACCGGACCACTCGACTTTTCCATCTACTACAACTCTTACCCGCCAATCTCGGCCGCTCCCTATATAGAACCGTTCGCGAATCTTGAGGTTTACGGATCCGCTTCCCTGTACGTCCCTAGTCCATGACAATGGAATCTCCAGCTTGTCACCAGACTTTAGCATTGGGAGACAAACGTCTTTTTCAAAAATCAAAGACACCATATCGAGAAAATCTAGATTTCCACGCTCTATAAGGGCCCGTCCGGATTCAAGCTTTTCCATACTCTTAGCCACTGAGTAGTCGCTTGCGGAGAGCAATTCTAACTTAGCGCGGAGCTCTCCTGGATTGCCAACTAGTGTCGTAGCAACATCCAACGGGTAGATTTGGTCGATGTCGGGCACACGGTTAGAAAACACCCAATCGGCCGCTGTCAAAATGTACGGAACCAAGTGAGAGATCTTTGGGTTGTTGCGAGTTCCAGAGTGAGTTAGAAGAGCCACCTCTGAAGTTAGATACTCAGCCAGTTCACTTAAAGTCGCACCTTCCAACTCCTCGTAATGATAAATTTTATCAATCGCGAGAAGAGGCATATCGGCTGTAAATGCAGGAGCGAAAACGTTCTCGGTTGACTGATCCTTATTCACCTTGATAATAGAACTCTTACGATGTTGCTCAGACACTAGCCTTGCAAAATCAGGGTGTATAAGCGCAGGCAAGAAGTGAACGTTTTCGAAGCCTCGCGAGGCCATGTAGTTATAATTACGCCGATTTGAGGTAATTACTAGGTCATAAAACTCCGCCATTCGAGCTATGACTTTAGTTCCACTCGAATGCCCAGATTCAAAACCTATTGTTTTGATTCCATTATCTCGGAGAAGGTTTGCACCGGTAGAAGTAATCGCTGCAGATGTGTCAGCAACGATGAGCACGCTGCGCTGCGCACTAAAGGCCTCTAGGAGGCGGCCTACATTCACCGCTGTATCACAAACTCGGGATGGATCTGGTACTAGCAATCGAGTCTCTTCCGAAGCAGCCAACGTGTTTACTTTTATACCGTTGCGTTTCAAAAGTTCGACAATTACTGAAGAGCGAGAAGTCTCTGCCGCACCATCCTCTTGCAGCACAATGACTTCATTGATTTGTTCTCGGAGATCTTCCAGATTCCGTTCCTTCAGAACAATCTCACTAGCCTCTCGAGGAGTATTAGCTGCAGCTTCCGCCACTGCGCTTCTACCATCAAACTGTGTGAACCAAACTTCTCTTTCTGCAGCGTCGAGTTGCTTCCAGTTGTCAGACTCCAACAGCGCTTCTAGTGCAAGCACGCGAGATTCAGCTGAGAAATTTCGGTCAAAGCGTTCGCCGACCCTAGAACTTAGATCTGCGAGCCCACCACTTGCGCTTAGCTCGCGAAAAGCTTCATCGGCTTCATGAATGGTTGAGGCAGTAAGCATCTCAGGGTAGCTTCTAAAGACTGCATCGGAGGGAACGACCGAAATTGTTGGAATTCCCATTGCCATGTACTGAATCACTCGGCTCGGGTACTCGAAAAACCCTAGGGCTCCTAAACCCTCAAACCAAGTTTCAAGGCCTCGGTGATCGCGGAAAAACTGGGGAATATTTAGCGCAGCGCGTGTACTGGCCCCAGACAAAAGGACTTCGTTGTTCCCGTCTAGATAGCCTCCTGAAAGCCCGATATAGTCCGCTCCGACATTGCCGTGTACTCGCACACTACTGGTTAGCCCGGCAAGCTTAAAATATCTCGACCTCCTAACCTCATCTTGGACATTCCCCAAGAACATTAGGTCAACCAACGGTTCGGCTTTACCCCAAACTCTGGGAAAGGCTTCGTGATCGGTCCAGAAAGGAAAATTAACGCCAGTTGGTCGGCCGAAATACTCCTCGTAAAACTCGAGAACCTTGACGTTTCCACAGTGCAGAACAAGGTCATAAGAATCGACTATCGGCCCATAAGAGAGATCAAAAAGAACTGGATCATCTGAAAGCCAAGCTACAAGTGTAATTCCTTGCTTCTTTAACTTCTTTAGAAGAGAAAACGGAAGCGAGGCTGGTCGCATGACGAAACAAACGTCTGAGTCGAAATCTATAACTCGACGCACTGCTACCTCAAGCGCAGTTTGGTCTTGTCCTGGGGTGGGAAATTTAAAGCCGTGGCCGATCTTTCCCGTGTTCAGGACACTGTGACCGCGGGCAACCAAGGCCCGCTCCAGACTAGAGGCAACGTGTGTTTCCAAAATGCCATCATAAATTGATATCCGCATATCCTTTACCTAACTGCCTTAGAATCCAGTTCTAGCGACCCGTTGTTGATTTCAAAGGAATCAGCCGCATAGACTCGAATAGGAGATGCATTTGGGCTGGAATCCTCGAACACGAGGGCTGGAAAATCTGACGAATCAATCGATGTGAGCCAGCCGGTATTCGGAAGATAGTCAGTGAACTCTTCCTCAAACCAAGCGTCCCCGTAACGGAATGATTTACACACAAGTGCAGCGTTCTGTTGGCGTAAGGTCATTAAAAGGTCGAATGTGAAGTACTGTCCATATTCTACCTTTGGATTCACATACAATCTCAACTTCTCCACGTCATCGAGTCCCGCTGAGTCGGCTGATGCGCCGTTTGTAAAGTAGACCGATTCTGGTAGTAGCTGCCTATCCACGAACTTTCTAAGCCAGCCACTATCCAATTTAATCGAGTCATCGACCGGCACAACTTCTATATAGGTAGGGATAGTTTTATCAGAAATACCCAAGGTAGAAAGTATCGTCTCAACCCGGTGCTGATAAGTGTGATTGGCCATGGTTACTCTCCACGCCGATTGAGCCAATCGCCGACGGTAGTCGTTATCGTTAATCAACGAAGAAAGCTTTGGCAGTACTTCCGAGCGATCATTGGCCAATAGTATTTCGTCCGAAGAATAGACGGATCTGATTGCCTCGCTCTCCATCCCGAAAACAGCAGTCTTACAAGCTGACAGTTCGAAAACTCGCCTAGCGCACATCGTCTTGGAGTCAACGACCGAGTTTACATTTAAGAAGACCTTGAAATCGCGATAGGCTTTCACCATCTCATCATATGGGAGGCTTCCAACAACATTTTCGGAATAAGGTTCAGGGAACTGGTATCTCGGATCTCCTCCTAAGGCTCGAGAAAAGATCGAGAAATCGAACTTGTTCGCAGCAGGAAACAACGACTCCATCTGCTCACGACGTTCAGGAAACTTGTGCGAAAAGTACTGACCCGCAAACGCTACGTCGCCCATCTTCTCCGAACCGCTTCGCTGTGGGTTGTGTAAACGCGGAGATGCAGCAAACTGCAAAAGCTTAACAGTGGCCTTCGGCACCAATGCTTGGTATCGGGGGATCATCGAGTCGTCACTTGTAAATATATAGTCGAACAGCTTCGCTGTCTCTATGAAATCATCAAAGTGCGGAGGATCCTCTTTATTCCAAAACACCGTGGGAATGGCTCTTTGATTGCACGCCTCTATCAGATCTCTCAAAGGTTGCTTTGGCCCACTGGAAGAGGTGACCATATATTTCCACCGGCCGTTGTTTCCGTTCCAAGCGGATTCAACCAAAAGGAAATCAGGCCTTATATAGTCAAGGTCCAACTCAGCCTTATTAGGGCTTACCAGCCAAAGATTTAGAAAATCCGAGAAAGAGCGGACAGAAAACTCGTCCAGAATTGCTACGACGTTTCTTTTCTTTGGGTCTGGCACTAACGAGTAGGGCCTTTGTGTCTTACGATACTGCGCTAGCAAGCGTTCCCGAGTGCTCAATTTTCTATCCACACTATCCTTCTAGGCTTCTAACGATTGACGCCGGGTAAATGTCAGACTGCGGGTGCCCGAAAGCGACCCTAACCGGAGTTCCATAGGAAATACTATCGATACAGTTTTCAGCCTTTCGAGCCGAAGGGCCAAAGTATAAATTAGCCGTCTCGCTAATCCAGCTAAAGGGCACTTTCCGGCAATAATTTGATTCTTGTTCAGTTGAATCCAACCACACCACGATATTGCTATATCTACCTACCTCAAACAGTGGAGTGGCTGATGAGTCTGTAATGTCGTAAACCCTAACCATCTCAAAAGTGGAGGGCGCGAGTACCTGCCGAAGCTTCTGCAGCCCATCTCTACCGCCTATCAGCAGCGACTCCCCAGGCTGACGCAAGTATTCTGCTATCAATCCGAACGCGCCCTCAACATTCTCCGTTGCTAGCGCTTTCCCCCCATCAGAGTTAGTCTTAGCTCCCCTTGAGATCTTCGCTAGGCCTTCCTCAATGGTTAGTTGAATTCCGTCCATCGCGAAACCCAATTCATCCCATTTGGCAGTCTCGTCGACACTCGTAGCTGCTTTAACCTCGTTAAGCTGACGTTCCAGCTTCCTCTCCATGCGAACGACCGAAAAACCTATCAGCCTTACTTTCAAGAAAACGCTATAAACGGGGGCAAGGATAGCCAAGATTCCAGACCCCACTGCTACCCGAACTGAATCTAATGCAAGAGCTGCCAAAGCTGTGCAAAACGAAACGGTACCAATAACCAATAGCCAGCGCGCTACCGCTGCTGAACGTGGACTACGGCGTTTCGGCGACCGTCTCTCTTCTACAGGCTTCTCAACCCCCATCACTACTTCCTCCAAATTCCTCGGGTATCGATCACAGTGGCAGAATCAGGAATACTGTCACCGATACCATAGAATTCATCGTGATCTACAAGAAGCGCCACTACACTGGAGTTGGCAGTTGCTTCCGTTGCTGACACCAATTCAACATTTTCAAACTGCTCCAATACGGGAGGTAGTGATGAAATGTTCGGTTCTGCAACTCGAACAGTGTGGTCAGGAAACTCTTCAGCTACTCTACAAGCGATCTCCAAGGCAGGAGACTCTCGAAGGTCATCAATATTGGCTTTAAACGAAAGTCCCAACAGGGAAATGCTCGTGTTCTTACTGCTAGAGCCTAGACCCTTTCGGATTTTCTCGAGAACCCACCCAGGCTTTCCATCATTCACCTCGCGTGCAGTCTGAATAATTCGCGCATACTTCGGAGCGGTTGACACGATAAACCAGGGATCAACGGCGATACAGTGACCTCCTACGCCTGGCCCAGGCTCGAGAATATTGACCCGAGGGTGATGATTGGCTAGCTCAATTAACTCCCATACGTCGATATCGAGCTCATCAGAAATAAGAGACAGCTCGTTAGCGAACGCAATGTTTACATCGCGAAATGAGTTCTCGGTAAGCTTCGCCATCTCGGCGGTTCTTGCGTTAGTACGCAACAACTCGCCTTCGCAGAAAGACGCGTAAACTTCACACGCCCTTTGGGTTGCCTCTTCGTCCATTCCGCCGATAATTCTATCGTTGGTAACCAGCTCCTCCATCGCTTTTCCAGGAAGGATTCTCTCTGGACAATGGGCGAAGCGCAATCCCGACGATATCGAATTTGGCCCTGAAAGCTCTGGACGAATTTCAAAAATTCGCTGGGCAAGCTTCTCCGTAGTTCCCGGCGGTGATGTCGACTCTAAGACAATTAGTTCATCTCCGTAGAGCTTGGGAGCAATACTCTCTGCTGCTGAATAAATATAACTCATGTCGCAGGTGTGGTCTGCGTTGAAAGGTGTCGGAACCGCCAAAATGAATGTCGAGGCCTCAGGTGGCTCGGTGGTTGCGCGAAAATTCCCCGAGCGGATGGCTGTTTTAAGAGCCTCCTCCAAGCCGTTCTCGACTATTGTTACTTCGCCTCGATTTATCCGCTCAACATTTTCAGCGTTGACATCCAAACCAACTACTTGGAGGCCACTATTCGCCATAACCACCGCAGTAGGCAACCCAATATAGCCCAATCCTACAAAGCAAACTTCCGCTTTTGACATAACTACCTTTCCCTCTCGTTTGTCGAGAGATCTCTTTCGTATAATAGCCCACTCGTTCGGTTACTGAGTAGAGTAAACCTGCCCTCGACCCTTTAAGAGATCAAAAAGCTCTGGTGCTAGCAGGGGACTATGACCGTCTCTTTGTGAGTTGTAGAAACGCAAACTCGAGTTTGCTGAAATAGTTGCAGCTCCCGGCGTATTCCAGAACGCTAGAAGTGCCGAAAGTTGATTTTTGACGTCTGTTGAGCTGCAAGCATTCACCACATAGTCAAACTCGGGAGCGTAGGAGGTGCATCTCCAGAGGTCGATCAGTGATATCCTTTCGCGCCATTCATCCCGGAAGGTCGGTCTGTCCGACCACTTCCCGTAGACCGCTTGCATTAACTCTTTAACCTGAGTTCGACCTTCATACTTTAGCCAATCAAGCTGAGGATTATTTGCAATAACACTGTCGACATGGGTGATAGTGCCGCATGCTAACGCCTGAAATCCACCACCTGACGACCCGTACAACCTAATCGTTCCTTCATCCGGACCGAGATTTCGCTCTATCCGCCAGTAGTCTGACACCGCAGACACAACAGCACTCTGAGCAACGATTCCCCAGTATCCCTTCGAACCTTGTCCCCAGCCCAGAGCTAGACTCGGGAAAAGGTTTTGCGTGGGGTCAGCGATAGAGCAGCAATCTTCATTCATTGAGGCCCACAAGGTATGGCGTTGGAACACAGGCTTTCCTGCCGCACGAAGTGGATCGATCGCACCGTTAAAAAAGATTGTCAGCCTCGAAGAAGCTTTTTCGCTCGACAACTTAAACCCCAAGAGCACGTCAACGTTATATTCGGTCCCTCGAACGCAAAGCTCCCGTTTCTCTGTCTCTGGCTCACTTTCCAAACAAGTAAAAGCAGATTTCCTTATCTTCAAGTACTCATCAAAATCAGACGAGTCCAGCCTCCACTTCACAAGGCTTTGCCGAAGCCGTCGGTCTAACCACGTCGCTCTACGAGGAAAGTCCACCAATGAGCTGTCACGATATTTTGAACCGAGCGATTCGACTTCTATATCGACGTCAACGCCTGCGACTTCGATTCCTACATCCCGCAACCTAGAAGTAACCGTTACATTTGGCAGATCTGAGCGTCGGACAATAATGCAGGCCAGTCCAATCACGCTATCGAGCTCATTGGTTAGCCAGTTCAGAACGCGATCGACGGTAGATTTGCGGCCTTCAGACACGTCCGATGGCAAACTCTCATCCCTTTTACCGGGAACCAAATTTAAAACAAAAACCAAATCATGTTGTCCCGATCGTTTTTCAAGATGCTTCGAGAGCAAGTCTTGTATATCTTGGACGCTTTCTAGAGGCTGTTCTGGATTAACATTGAAATACTCGCCACTCGAATTCGAGACAATTTCATCTAAAACTTCATTATTCCCAAACACATTGAGAACCCCGACGTTTATCTTTTTCTGCAACCTGCTTCTCCCTTTCAGATTAGCTATTCTGGATTCGAAATTTCATTAATTAAAGTTTCATATTTTTTGGCATTCATTCTCCAAGTATGGCTTTTTGCCCATTGAATCAAGTCTTCTTTTGAGTGAGGAGAATCTAGTTCTAGGCGGATTGCATTTGCAAAATCGGCAGTATCACCCGGTCTAAAGCTCCGCATCAATCCACCTGTAATCTCTCGCAGGGCGGGAAGATTCGAACCAACTACGGGAATCCCCTTCGCCATCGCCTGCAGTGGTTTTAGAGGCGTTACAACCCGGCATACTTCTACATCTAGCCGTGGAATGACAAACAAGTCGAGCAGGGAATACCAATGATTGACTTCGCTTACCGGCACCCGTCCCACGAACGTGATCCTGTTTGCCACTTCTAAGCGATCAGCCTCTTCACGCAATCTTTCAAGCTCGTCACCATCCCCCACAATCACGCAGTGAATCTCAGGAATCTGGGCAACAGCTCCAACCAACAAACATAGGCCTTCATACCCAACTACGGATGTAACAGTACCTATAGTCGGTCTATTAGGAATCGAGTAGCGTTGTCGCAAGGCTTGAGCTTCTTCAGCAAAAAGCAAAAAATCGTCTTCAGTTACACCGTTTGGAATAATTTCTATTTTTTCCTCGGATATCCCGCGATCAACAAGACGGTCCTTATACACCTTGCTGAGGACTACCACTCTGTCCGCAGCATTCATTGCTGCGACCTCTTGCCTCCTCAACAATGAAAATAGCTCACTCTTGCGTGCATCGATGTTTCCAGCAAGTTCCTGTCTAGCTGCCCAAGTAGACTCCAATTCGCCTCTTACTTCGTAGATCCATGGCACACCCAAATCGACCGCTATATCTCTAGCAACCAATGCGTTTTTAAAGTCTGTGGTTGCAACTATAGCCTGCGGAGTCGCCCCGTTTAGTTCCCGAAGCACCATTTTAGCCGTGGCGTGTATCCGCTTTTGTGGATTTGGCGACACCGCCCAGGGAATAAGTTGACGATAGCTAATGCCATCAACAGTTACCTTTGCTCGACTAATTCGCTTACCTACGAGAGCCGGGTAACCAATCCGAGTAAACGCAATAGGAACGATCCCCACCAAGGCAAGCGCCTGAAGAGTGTTGTGCGACCGTATCGTATAACCAGATTGGGTATACGGAAAGCTATTTGTTAACAAGAACAGTACGCGGTGCGCCTCTCCCCGGGCCCTCGGCGCCAAACTCTTCTCTCTCGACTCTGAAAGTCGAACGCCTTCTTGGAAGAAAAGCAAACTATCTTTCGCACTTTTTATCTTTAGGGAGTGCAGAAAACGATACCAAACCGGTTGTGTACAAAACCAGTTTATACCAGCAGACAAGTTCCCTTCTCTGATTAGACGCTGTCCGTATGGTTCAGTTGTCCTTACCCAACTTTCGATTCTGCGCAGAACGAAAACAGTTTTCTTACACCCAAGTTCACTAAGCCTCAAACTAGTCTTGCCCAAAAACTCAACTTGATTCTCGGAAAGACGGAAAAAAGAGGAAGTAATAACCAAAGAAATCTGTCTAGCGCTTAGAAATCGCATGCTTTATTTGCACCTCTTTCAAAAGGTTCGAAAGCAATGAGTCAGCAACGCGACGCCGCTCATTTTCAACCCACTTCTGTCCAGCATTTGAAACTTTCAGCAATGACTTATCCTCAGACAACTTCTCCCAGATTGCGGCCAACAACTCCGGACTCTCTGGAGGTGCTACATGCCCAGCGTTTAGCTGCTGGATTATCCTAGCTGCTTCCCCTTCCACAACCCCTGTTATATGAATACCCATTTCCATTAATTCATAGGTTTTTGATGGAACTGTACGCCCCAACGGCTCCCAATCGGTTAAGTGCACTAGCGCGGTATCAGCCCACAAATAGTGCTCCGAGATATCTTTTAACGAAGTTCGTTCGACGAATTCTGCATTTACGCCTTCCCGGGCTGCCAGTCGCTTTACACTTTGCCTCGCAGCACCCGCACCAACGAACTTTAAAGAAATATCTATCCCCCGCTCTCCTGCTATCTTTGCAGCCTCAATTGCATTCAGAAGATTCTGCGCTCTTCCAATTGTCCCAGCGTAAAGCACCTTTAATGTCGGTTTGTTTGCTGACAAACCCGAGCCTTCCCGGCGAGCATTTCTAACCTCTTGAGCGCGATTTGGGAATACATTCCTGATCGTTACTATGTGGTTCGAGACCTGTTGGCCGGAGAACCTCTCCCTAAATTCGTTCCCAAGGTCACTTGCTGTTACGACTAGCCCATTCGCTGACCTAAGCGCTTTATTCAGGAATCTTTCAACGATGTACACAACGAGTGTCCGAGGGGAGATACCCCGCACATCAGCACTGAGAATTTTTTCCTTGTAAGAACGTCGATCCAATCCCATGTTCCACCGAGAGGATTGTTGAAGCAGGTCGGGCCAAGCATCCCGTAGATCAATTATATAGGGTAGCCCATACATCAACGCCGCAATCCGCGCGACGAAAGCTGTTGGCAATGCAGGAACCGTTCCAATAATAATCTCCGGATCAAATTGCTTAAGGCGCTTATGCGGCAGCACAAGCGCTCGTAACATGCCTAGGGCAACAGTCATTTGGTTCAGTGCCTTCATCGTCAAAGATCCCCTAAACGGAACATAGCCGGTTCGGAGAATCATTTCACCCGAAGGCCCTCGCTCACTTTCCATGGTCGGTCTAAAAGACCTTCTGAAAACCCACTCCCTAAACCCTACTTCGCGTTGATAGTTTGCGGGCGGTGCTATTACAAACACTTCGTCCCCCGAATCTGACATCAATTCAGTCAACCAAGCCCAGCGCCGCTGCGGCACACCCTGCTCGGGATACCAATACTGCGAGATCACCAACACACGCATGCTCGCTTCATCCTTCAGTAAATCGTGCCGTTTCTACATACTACTTTCGATGAGTCTAACCGAATGCTCAGTTTCATCGCCATCAACAGGCGTTAATGTTTCAATAGCTCTTCGCCTTCATCCCACGATGCAGCTGAGCTAAAGAATCCGGCGTCCAGTAGACAATTCTAAGGTCGTGAGCTGCGGATTTGCACTTTTTTACCCTCGGTGTATATAGTTAATCCTCGTTGCACAGAGCAAAGCGAATTGCTCAGCAGCACACTGTATATTCCTCCATAGCTCAGTTGGCAGAGCATTCGACTGTTAATCGAAGGGTCACTGGTTCGAGCCCAGTTGGAGGAGCGAAATAGCCGCTTGCACCCAAGCGGCTTTTTGCTTTCCTATTTAGGATTCACCCGTTTCCTGGGTTAAGGGGGTTAAGGGTCAAAATGTGTGTCCGGCTTGGCGTTTCGCTGGGGCTAGATTTACCATCTTCCAGGCCGGCCGACTGGGCGTCGACGGTGTTAGTGAAGTCCTAGGCGTTGGGATAACCAGTACGGCCGGCGGTGCACTAGGAAACGCCGGCCAGGCGGCAACTACTACGCCACCGTCCCAATGTGCGCGACACTAGAACCATTTCATTGAGCTAATTCCGTTCAGGTTGTCGGCGCAGCACAGCCGGCGATGAGCTGGACAGATACTGCTTCATTGGTGACATCGGGGGGGGGAATCTTGTTGGCGGAGAATCGCCCGATCTATACCGCCACCGGTCGAAGCCTCAGCTGTTCGATTCGTTGCATCTTGTATCTCCACCGCAGTGCTAGTGTGGTCGATTTTTGGCAATGAATCACCTCACCGCCGTTAACTACCGCAGGTTGGCAGCCGCACCGTGGATTTGGCGTTCCAACGCCAGATATATGCCCCCAAAGCGCATACTCTGTGAGAACCTACAGGTCAGCCCCTAGAAATCCCCAGTTCCAGACACACTTTCTGCCCCTTAGCCCTAACCCGCTATTATCGTGGAAATGTCATGCCCTTTAAATCCCCGTCACTGACCTAGCGCTTAACAACGTGCACGTCCACCCCTCCAAAAAGGCTAAAGCAGTTGACGACAACCTCTGGAGCGCTAGCAGGTAGATCGGCGGGGTCGATAGCACCACCGTCAACCTTGACGTCGTGACCACCGAAGAGGCCGATGCCACTAACTCGAACACGGAAACCCTCGGGAATCCATACGTCGACACCACCAAAGACTCCAACCGCTTCGATCGTGGTTACGTGGTCTCTCAGTGAAGCACCGCGCAGGTCGACATCTGTACCACCAAAAATGCCCATTGTGGTGTGGCGAGCAGCAATCGGGGTACTTCGAACCGTAGTGCCACCGAAAATACCCAAGGAAAGGCTCTGAGCACCACTAACGGATGGTTCAACTTGAACCAGTGCGCGGTCAACAGTAGAAGCAAGCTCACCATCCACAGTGTTCAGCGCGTGAGAACTCTTTGAGGCGACCTCATGGCTACCAAAGAGAACTCTTCCTGGATGCTCAAGGAGATCGGAAACGAGGTCGAGCAACTCACCGCGTGTCGTCGCGTTGGCGCATGCGGAAGAACGTTCCTCAAATTCGGCGACGCTGATTTGGCCGACGGACATCGCGTCAGCTAGGACTTGAGAAGCTGCGGTGCGTTGAGAATTAGTGCATTTAATGTCGCGTAGTTCCATGGCTTTACCTTACGTGGAACCACATGAATGGGCAGGGCAACTAGAAATTGGCACCTACCCATCCATTTCATTTCGCTATAGCTCAATCCCTGGGTCAAAGTCCGGCAGGCGCTCCCCCACACCGAGGAGTTCGGCAATAGCGGCAACAGCACGCTCTGCGGCCTTACCGTCGCCATAGGGGTTAACAGCGTTGGCCATAGAGTTGTACGCAGCGTCATCATCGAGCAGAAGCTTAGCTTCCGCCACGATGAGGCTACGGTTGGTACCCACAAGCTTCACAGTGCCAGCAACAACAGCTTCAGGGCGCTCAGTGTTCTGGCGCATGACTAGGACTGGCTTACCCAGTGCTGGTGCTTCCTCCTGGACTCCGCCGGAATCAGTGAGGATGATGGTTGCACGGTCAAGCAGTTTGGTGAACTGATCGTACGGAAGCGGATCCGTGATGAGAACATTGGGCAAAGACTCGACTTCCGGAAGCACAGCTTCACGAACCTTTGGGTTCAGGTGTAGCGGCAGGACAAAGTTGATGTCCGAGTAATCTTCCGCAAGGTCCTTGACCGCGCCGCCAATCTCCTTCATCGCTTCAAGGTTTTCACGGCGGTGGGTGGTGACCACCACGAGGCGCTTACTAGATTCGGCTGCTTCCTGCAGGGCGGGATCCTCAAATTCGGTATCCCAGCTGGCGGCCTCCAGCAGTGCATCGATGACAGTATTACCGGTGACCGCGATGTCCTTCGACCGGACGTTCTCACGGCGCAGATTTTCCATCGAGCCTGCAGTCGGCGCGAGGTGCAGCTCCGCCACCTGGCCGATGAGCTTCCGGTTGGCTTCCTCCGGGAACGGAGAGTGAATGTCACCGGTACGCAGACCGGCTTCGAGGTGAACGATCTTCACGCCTCGGTGGAAACCAGCCAGTGCTGCGGCCATTGCGGTCGAGGTATCACCCTGGGAAATGATGACATCAGGTTGTTCGGCATCGATGATCTCATCTAGTCCCATCAGCGCACGGGAAACAATTTCATTGAGCCCCTGACCGGGCTTCATAAGGTGAAGATCCAGCTTTGGCTCAATGCCAAACATGGTATTAACCTGTTCCAGCATTTCCTTGTGCTGACCAGTGGAGACGGCGACGGACTCGAAACGCTCGTCCTTCTCCAGAGCCTTGATGACCGGTGCCACCTTGATGGCTTCAGGGCGGGTACCGTACACGGTCATAATCTTTGGCTTAGACATAGACTTCCTTTGTTGACTACTGGGAGAGAATCTCCATAAGAGTCTACAATGCCCTTGCTTCGCGCACATGGCCCGGAGGTATCGAGGAGATGAACGTTAGTCCTCGCTCACGGTGACTTCGCGCGGTTCTTCAAGGCAATTGGTGCGGGGCTCAGCTGCCGCCACGCTGGCTGTTAGCAGCGCCGACATGGCCACGGCCGCCGATACCGCATGCGTACGCTTCGAAGTCTTCACAGGTATTAAGTTAACTGAAGCGAATGCATTATGGGAAGAGTTCCTCTCATATCTATTCGGTATCCCTGTTCGCTCCGCTGCCAGAAGGCCACCTGCCCCGGACTGATTTGGCAGGTAGGCTATTCATGAGAATTGCACGTTGCCCGTACGTTGTACGCAAACGCCGGCTGTTGCGCTGGCTAAAAGTAAGGGGATGACTAGTTTCCAATGATCCAATTTGTTGTGGGTGCTGCCGCCGGATACGTCTTTGGAACCAAGGCGGGGCGCAAGCGCTATCACCAAATTAAGGGTGCCTACGAGAAGGCCGTCAACTCCCCAGCCACCAAAGCCGCGGTGCGCTCCGCACGCAAGGCAGTGGCCAACCGCTTGGACCCGGAACCGCGCATGCGTGAGCTTAAGGATTACAACAAGGGGCGCCGCGGCAAGCGCGGCACCGCGGATGGTGTGCAACCGGATCGGATTTACGAGCCGGACGAAGATTAGCGCGTACGCTACAACGCGTGCGCGTGGCTGCGGATTAGCGGGGGCGTCGGTTAGCGCACGCCGCGGAAAGCGCGGTCGTTGAGTTCGCGGCGGGCTTGCTCGAGAGCGACGAGGTCCGCGAAGAGCGAGTTGTAGGATTCTTCGTCGTCGGAAGGGCGCATGCGGCCCAGCTGTGCCTTGAGTTGGGCTACCTGGTCGCCCACGCGGGCCTCTTGGAGGCGGGAGAGCACGGAATCGGCGTAGGCCTCAAGGTCGGTATCCGGGTTGCCGGTCTCCCCCAGCTTGATGGGCTCCACGGCGAGCTCAGAGACGAAGTTGCGAGCCATAAGGTCCGGCATTTCGCCGGCTACGGCGGCCAGCCATTCCACGCCGGGTTGTTCGGCACCGGCGGTCACGCCGCCGAGGGTCGAGATGGCGCGGCGGATGGTGCGGTAGGCCTCGTTGGAGTAGGCATCCTCCGTAATCCCGTCGAAGTAGCTGCCGGCGATCTGCGGGAATTGCAGGGCGAGCTTGAGGGCCTCGCGCTGTGGCCATAGGTGCGGCTCGCGGGGGCCGGGGATGTGCATAACGGGGGCGTTGGTCTGCGCGGGCACAGACGAGGTCTGCTCCAGTGAGGCAAAGCGCGGGCGCTGTTCCTTCTTTGGCTTGCGGGCCTCTTGGCGTACCTGGTGAAGTACTTCCTCCGGATCGGGCCAGCCCACCCAGCCGGCCAGGCGGCGGGCGTACTCGCGCTGCAGAGGTTGGTCGCGGATTTGGGCCACCACGGGCACCGCACGCCGCAGGGCCTGGAGACGGCCCTCCGCGGTATCGATGCTGAAGTCTGAGATGACGGAGCGGATGACGAACTCGAACATGGGGATGCGGTCCGCCACCAAGTCACGCACCGCGGCATCACCGCGCGCGAGGCGCAGATCGCACGGGTCCATGCCATCAGGGGCCACGGACACGAAGGACTGGCCGGTGAACTTCTGCTCACCCTCGAAGGCGCGCATAGCGGCCTTCTGTCCGGCCTCGTCGCCGTCGAAGGTGTAGATGAGCTCGCCGTGGAAGTAGGAATCATCCAACATGAGGCGGCGCAGCACCTGCAGGTGATCCGCGCCGAAGGCGGTACCACAGGAAGCCACGGCGGTCTTCACGCCCGCGGCATACATGGCCATGACGTCCGTATAGCCCTCCACCACCACGGCCTGGTGCTGCTCCGCAATGTTGCGCTTGGCCAAATCCAGGCCGAAGAGCACCTTGGACTTGTGATAGAGCATGGTTTCGGAGGTGTTCATGTACTTGCCCAGCTTGTCATCGTCGAAAAGCTTGCGCGCGCCAAAGCCGATGACGTTGCCGGAGAGGTCCTTGATGGGCCACAGCAAACGGCGGTGGAAGCGGTCGATGGGACCGCGCTTGCCCATCTTGGAAATGCCGGCGGCTTCGAGCTCCTCAAAAGAAAAGCCCATGCGCAGCAGGTGCTTGGTGGCGGTATCCCAGCCCTCCGGGGCATAGCCGCATTCGAAGGCATAGATGATTTCCTTGGAGAAGCCGCGGTCAAGGAGGAACTCTCGAGCAGTGGCGGCCTGCGGGGTTTCCAGCTGCTGGCGGTAGAACTCGTGCGCGGCCTTGTTGGCGGCGATGAGGCGGCGGCGTGTGCCGGGCTTTTCATCGCGCGCACCGGTGGATCCACCCTGGTAGTTGATGTGGTAGCCAATCTTCTGGGCTACTGCCTCAACAGCCTCCGGGAAGGAGACCTGCTCCATCTCCATGAGGAAGCTGAAGACATCTCCGCCCTTGCCGGTGGAGAAGCAGTGATAATAGCCGCGCTGCGGGCGCACGTGGAAAGACGGAGTCTTCTCACCCTTGAAGGGGCTCAAGCCCTTCAGCGAGTCATAGCCAGCGGGTTTGAGCTGAACGTACTCGCCCACGATTTCATCAATAGGCGCGCGTTCACGGATAGCTTGGATGTCGCTGTCCGGAATTCTGCCTCGTGCCATGCGTACAGACTACCCCGCCCGCCGGAGCTACAGGTACCCACGGCTGGGTGGATCCTTGATGCTTGTTCCCACATCCTCCAACAACCTGCAGTGGGGATTGGGAAAAGCCCTGGTCCGGATTTCTGGTTCAGGCCCTATACCTGCAATGATGGGGGCCATGTCCCAATCCTCCCCCTCCAAAAAATCGCTGCCGGCCATCATCGGTGGCGCGGTTCTAGTCCTCGTCGCGGGCTACTTCGGCATTGACCTCGGTGGCTCCGGCGATGGCGCGGACCAGAAGGCAGCGCCCTCATCGGCTGCGTCTGCTTCGTCCGCTGCATCCGGCGCATCCGGTGGCGGCGATGGGGATAAGGGGGACGTCGCAAAGCAAGGCGAGTCAGACCTGCCCACCTGCGCCATGGATTCCCTGCCGCAGGAGGCACACGAGACCGCCGAGGATATCCTGGCTGGCGGGCCCTATGACTACCCCGATAACGACAACGTGCGTTTCGGCAACTATGAGGGCGCGCTGCCGCAGCAGTCAAAGAATTACTACCGCGAATACACCGTGGAAACCCCGGGGATTGGGCACCGCGGGGCAAAGCGCATCGTCACCGGCGGCGGCAGTGAGACCGACCCGGATGTCTGGTACTACACCGACGACCACTACGACAGCTTCTGCAGTATCCCGGACGCGGAGGACTAAGGCATGCAACGCATTCTCATCACCGAACCCATCCGCACGCGCGAGGACTTCTATAGCGCGCTCGGCCGCCTGCACGGCTGCACGTCCGGTGCCCCGCGCAACCTCGACGCACTGGCGGACTTCCTCCGCGAGCAACACATCGTGGCGATTATCGCCGCGGATTTTGACATGGTGGAGGAAGATTTAGCGCGGGTGTCAGCCGTGCTGGAGGACCAGGGTGTCGCGCTGGTGCGCTAGTGAGGTTGTGGGCCGGCTGCGGTTTTAGGCCGGCGGGTGGTTAGCCCGCCGAGGCCTTAGACCTTAGAGGCCGAGGGCGCGCTTGACGGTATCGCGCACTTCCGGTGCAAGGTAGTTCAGCAGGCCGGCGATGACGGCGGTGGCGCCTGCGGCGCCGAAGAGGGCGCCGAGGATGGCGGGGAGGACGCTTCCGCGGCTCGAGCTGTTGCTCGAGTGGTCGCTCGAGCCGCTGGAGCCATTGTTGCTCGATCCGCTGCTGCTCTCGCTGCTGGAGTCGCTGTTGTCGTCCACACTGCCGGCGGTGACTTCCACGACGCGGGAGGCAAGGGCCTGATTGCCGGCGGAGTCGGTCACGGCGTAGGTGACGGAGTACACGCCCGGCTTGGCGGTGTCGATGTTGCCCACCACCTTCACCTTGTCGGTGAGGTCGCCGTCCTTATCGTCCTTGGCGCTCACACCTTCGAGGAGGTTGGCCTTTTCACCCTTGGTGAGGGTGAGCTTGTCGCTCGGAACGGTGAGCTCAGGGGCTTCGTTATCCTTCTCCTGCTGCTCCTGCGCGGTGAAGACGCCGAACTGGCGCACGATGCCAGGCTTAGTGTCCTCCTTGGAGGAGGCGTCGGCGGAGGTGGCGTACCAGCCATAGGCCTGGCCGGCCTTGACGTCCTTGTAGGTGACGCTGGCGGGCCAGCCGGACGTGGCGGTGTCTTTGCCAATTTCCTTGCCGGTATCGGTCAGGGCGAGCATGGAGTTCGTTGCAAAGCTGGTCTTGCGGGTCTGGAACTGGATCGGAACGCGGAACTCGTCCTCGTGGCCGTTGTAGCGCTGGCGGTCGTCGTACTCGGTGGCGTTGTGGTCGTCGAGAAGCGGCGAATACGTATCCACGATCATCTCTGAATTCTTCAGATCGAATTGCAGGAGGCGCAGGTAGCTGGAGCCAAAGCGCAGGCCGGTGTCACCGTCGTATTCGCCGATCTCCGTCAGGCCCAGCTCATCGGAGCCGACCTCGTAGAACTGGTAATCCGCGAGAAGCTCCACCACGTGGTTGTTGGTGTGGCCAACGTCCTTGCGGGTGACAATGGACACGCCGTGCTCGTGGCCGGCCAGCACCAGAGCCACGTTGGGGTTCTTTTCGATGACGTTCTCATAGACCATCACGCCGTCGTGGGAGAAGTCCGAGCCGCGGCCATCCGGGTTGGCGGAAGGCTTGAGGTAGGCGTGGGTGAGCAGGATGGCGTTGCGGTCGGAGTACTGCTTGAGCACCTTATCCGCCCACGCGGCTTCCTCTTCCGTGACGTCAAAGCCCAGGTGCAGGGCGATGAAGTCCATGCCGTTGGTGGAGAACAAGTCATAGTGGTTGTCGTTATCGCCCTCAGCATAGGGGTGGTAGGAGGCGTCCTGCTCAGCCCACTTGCCCGTGCCCTGCTGGGCCTCGTAGCGCTCCGGGCCGAAGTACTCGTTGTAGAGGTTGCCGGCGCCGACATCCGCGCCGCTTTGGTTGTCGTGGTTGCCGGGCAGCACGCCGTTGACCACGCCGGCGTCCTCCAGAATCTTCTGAGCGTTGGAGGCTACCTCGAATTCCTTCTTGGCATTGGGGCGGTCATTGTCCTTGCCAATCCAGTTCTCGATGATGTCGCCGGTGTGGGCGGAGTAGGCGATCTTGCGCTTCTCGGCGTTGTCCGCGATCCACTGGGTGGCGGCGGTGTAGCCGTCTTCCCACTTCTTGCGTTCCTCGGCCGTGGCCTTTTCTACCGCGCCTTCGGAGAGGTATTGGGTATCGGTGTGGTGGGCGATGGAAAAATCATAGTCACTGGTGTCGGCGAACGCTTCGTTGACGGGCTCGTTGAGGTCATCGGCAAAGACGTCATAGCCCACCAGCATGGTGTGGATGCTTCCGTTGTCGACGAAATCCTGGTCGACCTCCGCGCTGAGGCTGACTTCGGCGTCGGCCGCGCCGCGGGTTTCTGCCAGCTTCTCCCAGCTGTTGCTCTTGGTATTCCAGGCCATAAGCCGCACCGAGCGCTTGGGATCCACGGTGCCGGACCAGGCGAGGTCGTGGGCCTTCTTCTCTGCGTCCTTGACCTTCAGGTCAAAGCGCTGGAAGGGCATGTTCTCCGTGGAGGTAGTCTCCTGGGCATCCTCGTTATCCGGGTTGAGGGCCTTGTCTAAGTCCTCACCGTCCTCATACTCAAAGTCCAGGCTCTCCGGGATATCCGTGAAGGTGCCTTGGAAGCCCTTCTCCGCTACCGCCACATCGGCTTCGGTGAAGGTGGTCTCCACTTCCCCGCCGCTGGGGTTATCCGCGCGGGCGGAGATAGTCACTCCCTCGCCGCTCGGCGTGGAGTCGGTGCCGGCGGCTCCCGGGAGGTTGCCGGAGGTGAAATCGATGGTCTGGGAGATGGGGTTGCCAAAGACATCGCGGCCCTCGGCCTGGATGGAGTGGTTTCCTTCCTTGAGGCCAGCTCCGATTTCTTGCCCCAGCTCGATGTCCTCGCCGTCCAGGGTGTAGGTGAGCTCGCGGGAGATGAGGGCATCGTTGTTGAACTGGACATCGAAAGTCACCGGGCCCGTCAGGTGCTGACCCGCGCTCGGGGTGGAGCCGGTGATCTCGGCCTTCTTATCGGTACTCAGGTTGGAGTCCTCGTAGAGGGCGGAAACCTCATCTTCGCCCAGCGGATCGGAGAAGATGCGGGCCTCGCTGACCACGGCATCGGAGTAGAACTGGGCGGCGTTATCCCGGCCGGAATCCGCACCGATCATCACGGCGGTGGAATTGGACTTGGGCTTGGTCACCTCACCGTTGATCTCGGTGTTCTCAGCCACCTTGGCGCCGTTGACATAGAGCTCGCTCTTGTTTCCGTCATAGACGCCGACCGCGTGGTACCACTGGCCAGGTTCCACCTGCTGTTGGGCCTTCTTGTACCCATCGCTGCCGTTGACGGTGAAGGTGAGCTGGTCGCCGTAGATGACCATGGCCCAGCCGCCGGCTTCCTTGTTAGCGCACAGGCTCTTTTCGTTGCCATCAAGCTCCCCGTCGTAGCGGAAGACGCACTCAACGGTGAAACCGTCCTTGATCTGGTCAAACTTGTCTCCGATGTCGAAACCGACAGCATCCTTGCGGCCGTCGAAGTGGGCCACGGGACGCTCAAGCACGCTGTCTTGCTCCACGGTGGGCTCGCCGATCTTCAGCGGCTCGGCATCGGATGCGGAGTTGCTGATGACACCGTTCTCAAAGGAGAGATCCAAGATGTCTGCCTGGGGCAGGTCCTGGGCGGAGGCAAGTGGGGGAGAGACGAGGCTGGAGCCAACGAGGCTGATAGAGGCAATGAGCGCGGCTTTATGCAGCTTTTTCTGAGACACAAAAATTCCTTGACAGTTAGCACAAATGAAGAGACTTCCGCTGCGGGCAGGCATCAAGGCTCTGGTGGCAGGCGGACCTGCCTGAGGTTAGGTCGCCGGTTTTAAGAAGAGTTGTCGGCTGCGTGACACCCAAGTGAACGGTGTTCGACTATAGGGTGACAGGTGTCTCTTGGGATGCCGTGTCGTTGTGTGGGGCACGGCGCTGCTGGGCTTGGTGCTGGTCTGCTGCTGACTAGTTGCCAGCTAGCTAAGGAAGCCGAAAAGGTCCGCGCTGCGCTGCGCCAAGCGCTCCAGGCGCGATTCCGTCATGGAGGCGATCTGGTCGATGATGGCGCGGTCACGCTCCAGATCGGTGTCGGCTTGCTTCCACCACAGGGCGAAGGTGGCGTCGAGAGAGCCCGGCGCGCCGGCCACCAGGTAGTCGTAGACGCGGTAGATGCGCTCGCGCTGGCGGTCCTGGCGGGCTAGGTGGGCGGGTTCATCCATGACGTAGAGCACGGCGATGGTCTTGAGCAGCGTTACCTCCGCCACCGCGCCGGGTGGGACGGCGAGGTCGCCGTGCATGCGGCCAAGCGGGCCATCGTTGGCAGCGCGCGTGGCGGAGACGGTGGCGCCGACATAGCGGCCGACGAGCTCCGAGGTCATCTTCTTCAAGTTGGCATAAGAGCGCAGAGAGTAGTCGAAGTTGCCGATGGCGTTGATGACGTCCAGCTGGCGCAGGCGGTCGGCGGCCTCGAGGAGCTCGTCGGCAGTGCCGCCGAAGGCCTTGGCGCCCTTGTCCGCGAGGTTGGCCAGCTCCACCAGGTCCCACAGCACGTTCAAAGAGATGCGGCGGGAGATGATGCCGTCTTCGACGTCGTGGACGGAATAGGCGATGTCATCCGACCAGTCCATGACCTGGGCCTCCATGGACTTGCGCTTATCGCTATGCCCCTGGCGCAGCCACTCCAGGATGTCTACGTCCTCGTCATAGGCGCCGTATTTGCGGTTGGTGGTGCCATCCGGGTTGGTCTTGGTCCAGGGGTATTTGCAGGCCGCATCGAGCGAGGCGCGGGTGAGGTTCAAGCCGTAGCTGCGCGGGCCCGCCGGGGTATCCAGGACCACCTTGGGCTCCAGCTTGGCCAGGATGCGCAGGGTCTGGGCGTTGCCCTCGAAGCCGCCGAGGGCTACCTCGTTGAGTGCATTCTCGCCGTTGTGGCCGTAGGGCGGGTGGCCGATGTCATGGGTTAACCCCGCCATATCGCACAGGTCCGGGTCCAGGCCTAAGCCAGCACCAATGCTGCGGGCGATCTGGCTGACCTCCAGGGAGTGCGTCAGCCGGGTGCGCGGGGTATCGCCATCTCGAGGGCCCACCACCTGGGTTTTATCCGCCAGGCGGCGCAGCGCCGCGGAGTGCAGGACGCGGGCGCGGTCCCGGGAGAAGGCGCCGCGGTGCTCCTCGGATTTGAGCAAGGCCGAGCCTTTGGGTGACTCGGAAGCGAGGCGGGCGACGTCTTCTGCGCGGTAGGAATAGCTCACGGGTTTTAAGTTTAGGCGGAGTCCTGGCCTTCCTGGGTCTGCCTCGCGCCAATGACGCGGTGGCGCAGGGCCTGGTTGGGGCGAATAATGCGCTCGATGCGGTAGAAGGCCGCGCGCACGCCTTCGGTGCGTTCCTCCCCCAGCAGGGTGCGCAGGCCCAGGTAGGCTAGGCCGCCGGTCTCGTGGGCCAGGTATCGCCACCAGGGGATGGAGAAGCGCGGGGAAGGATAATAGGGCGTGCCCAGCACCGTTGCATCAATCCCCTCTTGGCGGGCGATGAGGAAGGTGCGCAGGCGGTGGAGCGGATCGGTGATGATGACGGCCTCGGTCACGCCCAGCTTCTCGCGCGCGGCAATCAGCTCGCTGCGGGTGTCCAGGCCTTCTTCGAGGGCGGTGACGGTGAGGGGATCGTCGTCAAGCATGCGCTTAGCCACCCCGGCCTCGGTGAACCTATCGCCGGGCAGCTTGCCGCCGACGGTGATGATGGGCAGGTCGTGCGCGGCGGCGTACTCGGCGGCACAGCGCACGCGGCCGGACAGGATGCGGGAGGGGCGCCCGTCGTACTGTGCGGCGCCGAGGACAATAACGTACTTCACTGTCTGACCACTCTAGCGCTGGGTGGGAAGGTATCGTGGTGCGCATGACTACTGCTGCTCGTTTTGGTCGCGCCGCCCTTGCCGCTGTGGTGTTGGGGTTGGCCACTGCTAGCCCCGCCGTGGCGGCGGACTTCGTTCTCGCCGCACCCGAGGCGGCCTCCATTAAGGACAAGGTGACGGATGAGGCGGGGGTGCTCTCGAGCTCGGAGAAGTCCGAGTTGGAGGACAAGATTGCCGCGCTGCAGCAGGAGAACCACGTGGTGATTTTCGTGGTCTTTGCCTCCTCGCTGCCGGAGGGCGCGGAAAGCTATGCGGGTGAGATTGTGCAGTCCAAGGGCCCAAACTCCGCGGCCTATGTGGTGGGCGTGGATGATTCCACCGTGGGCGTGCAGACGGGTAAAGACTGGCCGCGTGGGCGCCTGGATGCGATGTATGACGCGGCCTACGCCAAGCTTGCCGAAGGTCACCAGTACGGCGCTTCCGCACTTGCGCTTGTCGACGCTGCCGCTTCCGGTTCTGCGGGGTCGTCTTCTGGCACTTCTGCTGCTTCTGATTCCGATGGCTCCGGAGGCCTGTGGCTCGCTGGCGGCGCGGGCGCGCTGGCTTTGGCGGGTGGCGGAATCGCGGTGGCCAACAGGCGCAAGACAAAGAAGGACTCGGCGGCCACTCTGGAGTCCGCGCGCCAGATTGAGCCGGGGAATACCGCGCAGCTGGACCGCCTGGACATGGACACTTTGGAGAAGCTAGCCCAGGAGGAGCTGGTCTCCACCGATGAATCGATTCGCCGCGGCAAGGAGGAGCTCGACATCGCGGTGGCCGAGTTCGGTCCTGAGCGCACCCGCCCGTTCACGCGCGCGATGAACCACTCCACGCTAACACTGCAGAAGGCGTTCCAGCTGCAGCAGAGGCTGCAGGACAACCTGCCGGAATCGGCTTCGGAGCGCCGCCAGATGCTGGTGGAGATTATCTCCTCCTGCGGGCAGGCCGACGATGCCCTGGATGAGCAGGCGGCGGACTTTGCCAAGATGCGGGACTTGCTCATCAACGCCGGCTCCAAGCTGGATGAGCTGACCCAGCGCACCGTCGATCTGCGCGGGCGCTTGCCGCAGGCGCGCACGACATTGTCCTCCCTCAGTGCTTCTCATTCCGAGGAGGCGTTGTCCTCGATTGCGGATAACCCGGAGATGGCGGAGGTCTCGCTCAACGAGGCCGAGAAGCTGCTTTCGCGCGGCCGCGAGCTGCAGTCCCAGCCCGCCGGGCAGCAGGGGCCGTTGGTGGGCTATATCCGCGATGCAGAGCATGCGCTCGAGGTCTCTGACCGTCTGCTCAGCGCCGTGGAAAACGCCGAGAACTCGATCACCGCGGCGCAGGATAACCTGCCGGCGCTCATCAATGAGGTCGAGGAAGAAATCGCCGAAGCCCAGCACCTCGAACAGCGCGGCAAGGCCCAGGGCTCCCCGGCGGATTGGTCCGCGTTGGAGTCACTACTCGCCCAGGCGCGGGAGGCGCTCAGTGCGGCTCGCCAGCAGGGCAAGGCCGATCCGCTGGGGCAGTACACCGCGCTGACGGCGCTCGATAGCAAGCTGGACGAGCAGCTCGATACTGTCCGCGAAACCAACGCCACCCGCGAGCGCCAGATTGCGCTCTACCGCCAGCAGATTGCCGCGGCCGAGTCCGCCATCCAGGCGGCGGAAGACTTGCTGTCCTCGCGCGGCCGCGTGGTGGGCCCCGATGCGCGCGTCGCGCTTGCCGACGCCTCCCGCCTCTTCGCCCAAGCCCAGAACTCCGCCTCCAAGGATCTGCGCGCGGCGCTGAACTTCTCCCGCGATGCCGCTTCTGCTGCGCAGACTTCGCTCAACCGCGCGAAGGAAGACCTGGAGGCTTATCGCCGCCGGGAGCAGCGCCGCCAGGCCACCGATGCCGCGGGCAACATCCTCACCGGCATGGTCATTGGCCAGATTCTCGGCGGCGGCAGCTCCCGTGGTGGCGGTTTCGGCGGCGGCTTCTCCGGTGGCGGTGGATTTGGCGGAGGCGGCTTCTCGGGCGGCGGAGGCGGAGGCGGTTTCCGCGGCGGCTCCTTCTAGCCGCCCTCTCCTCTGCTCCGATTCCTCGCCTTCTCCCCTTTTCCGCCGGCGGCTCCCCCAGCCGCCTTCATACTTCTCCCCTGCCCGGCGCCTAGGCCTCGAAGCCCGCGGCCCACACCCGGCATCTCATAACCGGGGCGGTCCCGCATGGCATCTCACAAAAGGCGCCTTGCACAAGGCATCTTCTAGAAGGCGTTTTCACAGCTAAAAACGCCTTTTGAGCCCTCCACATGGCGTTTTCAGCCCCAAAGGCGCCTTTTGTCAGACACCATTTGCCAGATGCCTTCTGTCGGATGCCATTTGTGGGATACCGTCTGCCACATTTCCTGTGCACACATCGGGCGACTGGACCCCGGCTCGGTAGCCAGCCAATCAGCTCCTCGGATACGGGGTGGTGCAAACACACGGTAGGCGTAAACCAGTCATGCACATGGTTCTCGGCAAAAGGCTTCTCTCAAAAGGCTGCAGTCAAACGGTTTACTTGGGGGCAAGTAAACCTTCTGCACCGAGCTAGATGGTTCGTTTGGGGGCAAACAAACCTTATGACTGCAACCATCTAACTAGAACCCTCTACTGGCATACCAAGCCGAGCAAGGATGCCAGAAGAGCTCCCCTTTTGATGAAATCACCCAAGTTTCCACGCCAGTTCTGGCTATATCGCGGAAGGTAGGTTAGGTGCGAAGGGGGCGGGTGGAGCCGTCGAGAAGCAGGCAACAGTAGCTGGTGAAGGCGGCGTCCGCGAGGGGGAGCTCGCCCACCGCAACCTCGAGGTCGCGGCCCCGCGGGGCGGTGCGGGCGACCTCGGCGGCGGGGCCAGACAAAGCGAGGATGCGGCGCTCGCGGCGGAAGGGGTTCGTGCGCTCGAGCAAGTACTCGCGGCCCTGACAGACCGCGCGCAGCTTTTTCACCGTGAAGCTGGTCTGCTCCGCCGAAAAGTCGGGCCCGCGCACAGTAAAGCTGCGGGCGCCCGGGATGTGTTCGAAGGCGATGGTGGCGCCCGTTCCGGGCAGCAGCAGGCCCGTCGGCCTCACGCGGGCGATGACCTCACCCGCGCCATCCACCAACGCCCCGTCGCGCCACACCCAGCGCTGCATCAGAGCAGCACCACAACGACCGCGACGATGGTCAGCAGCACCAACGTCGCGATGATCGGGATAGCGGTGCTCTGCGTCCGCGCCTCCAGAATCACACGCGTAAACCAGCTCAGCGCCGCAATCTCCGAATGGTTGAGGTCATCGGAATCATCGCTCTTCTCGCCCTCAAACTCCAGGATGGCCTTACGCACACCCGAGTTCTTCGAGGAGAACTGCGCGATTTTCAGCCCGTCGTGGTCCTCAACAATCCAGTCGCCGCCGGCCTCGTTGATGAAGGCAAACGTGCGCCCATCCAGGGACGCCTCCAAGCGCTTATCGCGCTTGGGGTTGCCCGCCAGGCGGTAGACGCGGTCATCCTCCAGCGTCACCGACGCGCCCAAATCATCGAGCCCCAGGCGCCAATGCTCGCCTTCCACGTCCGCCGAGCGCTCCTGGAACATGCCCAGCGACGCCGGCCCCTCCCCCACGAGGAGCACCGGGTTCTTGCGGTCGCTGCGGTCCCAGCTGGTGTAATGCATTAGCAGCCGATCAGTCGAGCGGCCAGGTAAGCCTCAAGCTCGTCGAGCTTGACGCGCTCCTGCTCCATGGAGTCACGCTCACGCACGGTGACCGCGTTGTCCTCCAAGGTGTCGAAGTCATAGGTCACGCAGAACGGCGTGCCGATTTCATCCTGGCGACGGTAGCGGCGGCCGATGGCACCGGAGGTATCGAACTCCACGTTCCAGTTCGCGCGCAGCTTATTCGCCAGCTCGCGAGCCGGGGTGGACAGCGCTTCCTTCTTCGACAGCGGCAGCACGGCTACCTTCACCGGCGCCAGGCGGCGGTCCAGGCGCAGCACCACGCGCTTGTCGGTGCCACCCTTTGCGTTGGGGGCCTCCTCCTCGTCATAAGCGTCAACGAGGAAGGCCATCATGGAGCGGCCCAAGCCGGCAGCCGGCTCGATGACGTACGGGGTCCAGCGCTCGCCGGACTCCTGGTCGAAGTAGGACAGGTCCTCGCCCGAGCCCTTGGTGTGGACGGAAAGGTCGTAGTCCGTGCGGTTAGCCACGCCCTCCAGCTCGCCCCACTTGGAGCCCTTGAAGCCGAAGGCATACTCGACGTCCACGGTGCGCTTGGAGTAGTGGGAGAGCTTCTCCTTCGGGTGCTCGTAGAGGCGCAGGTTCTCTTCCTTGATGCCCAGGTCGACGTACCAGTTGTAGCGGTCATCGATCCAGTACTGGTGCCACTCTTCGTCCTCGCCCGGCTTGACGAAGAACTCCATCTCCATCTGCTCGAACTCGCGGGTGCGGAAGATGAAGTTACCCGGGGTGATTTCGTTACGGAAGGACTTACCAATGTTCGCAATGCCGAACGGCGGCTTCATGCGGGCCGAGGTCATCACGTTCTTGAAGTTCACGAAGATGCCCTGCGCGGTTTCCGGGCGCAGGTAGTGCAAGCCCTGCTCATCGTCGACCGGGCCGAGGAAGGTCTTGAGCAGGCCGGAGAAGGCCTTCGGCTCAGTCCAGTCACCCGGCTGGCCGGTCTCCGGATCGTTAATGTCAGCGAGGCCGTTGGCCGGCTCGTGGCCGTGCTTTTCCTCGTAGGCCTCGATGAGGTGATCCGCGCGGTAGCGCTTACCGGTGTGCTTGGATTCCACCAGCGGGTCGGTGAAGACCTCGACGTGGCCGGAGGACACCCACACCTGGCGCGGCTGGATCACGGACGTATCGACGCCCACGACATCGTCGCGGGACTGCACCATGTGACGCCACCACTGGCGCTTAATGTTCTCCTTGAGCTCGACACCGAGCGGGCCGTAGTCCCACGCAGAGCGGGAACCGCCATAAATTTCACCTGCCTGGTAGACCAAGCCGCGGCGCTTACACAGGCTGACGACGGTATCAATGACGGATGCCATAGCTAATGGGACTCCTCTGGTAGGGGACAGTCTTTATACAGTGCGGCCTAGTCTAGCGCGCCCCCTGACACCGCGTGCCCTCACCCCGAAACTGTGGTGTATTTTATACACTTTTTCGCATTCTTCAGCTATAGTACCTATATCTCTCTTTTTAACTCTCCCCCAATAGATATGGTTGAAGGTGAATGGTGTGACCAACACCCAGAAAGAAGCTCTCTCATTCGATCCTGCGGCAGCCGCCACCGTCATTAGCGCTTTGGATTCACCGTTGCGCATCGACATCATCCGGCGCCTAGCTGAGCGCGATCACTACGTCCACGAACTCGTGGCCGCCACCGGCAAATCCCAACCGCTTATCAGCCAACACCTGCGGGTTTTGAAGCGCGCACACATCGTCGATAGCGAACGCCTCGGCCGCGAAGTCCGCTACTTTTTGGCGGCTCCAAAGGTGCTGCCGCTGCTTCGCGACGCCTCACTGGCCACCGCTTAATGGAAGTGTATTGATAAGCTTTAGCCCCATGGCCATCCACGACAGTATTCCCAAGCTCGGCGCTCGCAATACCCGCCAGCGCACCGCCGTCGTCGAAGTCCTGCGTAGTCTCGACAAGTTCGCCTCTGCCAAGGACATACACCAGGCGCTTATCGACGGCAACCAGAAAGTCGGCCTCACCACCGTCTATCGCACGCTTCAATCGCTTTCGGAGATTGAAGCCGTCGATGCACTCCACATGCCTTCCGGCGAGACCCTCTACCGGCACTGCGAAAGCAATGCGCACCATCACCACTTGGTATGCACCAAGTGCGGCCGCACCGAGGAAATCGACGGCGGCCCCATCGAAGAGTGGGCCTCCTCGGTAGCCAAAGAGCACGATTTCGAGCTCACCGGGCACGATGCCGAAATCTTCGGCATCTGTGCCAACTGCTCCGCGGCGTCTTAGATTGCGGGCTACTTGACGCCGCCGAAGCGGCGGTCGCGCCGCGCATACTCCTCCACCGCAGCGAAGAGGTCGTCCGGCGTGAAATCCGGGAAGAGCTTGTCCTGATAGATCATCTCTGCATAGGCCGATTGCCACAGCAGGAAGTTAGAGGTGCGCTTCTCACCGGAGGGGCGCAAGAACAGATCCACGTCCGGCATATCGGGGTCATACATCACCGAGCTCACCGTCTTCTCGTTGATGGAGCGCGGATCGAGCTCGCCGCGGGAGACTTGTTCGGCTAGATCGCGGATGCCGTCGACAAGCTCGGCGCGCCCACCGTAATTCACGCACATCACCAGGGTCATCTTGGTGTTGTCCTTGGTGAGCTCCTCGGCTGCCTCGAGCTCCTTGATAACGGAGCGCCACAGGCGCGGGCGGCGACCGGCCCACACCACGCGCACTCCCCTATCGTTGAGCCAGTGGCGCTGGCGGCGCAGGACGTCTCGGTTAAAGCCCATGAGGAAGCGCACCTCCTCCGCGCTGCGGCGCCAGTTCTCGGTGGAGAAGGCGTAGGCGGAAAGGTAAGGAACGCCGAGGGCGAGGCAGGCATCGACGACGTCGAGAAGCACTGCTTCCCCGCGGCGGTGGCCTTCGGTGCGCTTCATGCCGCGCTCCTCTGCCCAGCGGCCGTTGCCGTCCATGACCAGCGCGATATGGCGCGGCAGGAACTCCTGCGGGATAGCGGGCGGATGAAGGACTCGGTTCGGGTCAGGCGTAATCACGGGTTACAGTCTACTGTTCCATGATCCCCAGCGCGCCAACGGAGCGCTCGAGGTGCCATTGCAGGTGCGCGCGAGTCAGCCGGTGGGCCTCTTGGGCTTGGGTGTTCGTCGGCTGGCTGGGGTGACCGTGGGCGATAAGCCACATGTGGTGCAGGGTTTCCGGGTCTACCTCCGCGGCCCCGGGCGGGCGGCATTGGTGGCAGGCGGCGCCGCCGACGGCTGGGTGAAAGGCGTGGTGGGGGCCGGGCCTTTGACACTGGGCGCAATCGAAAAGGCTGGGTGCCCAGCCGGCGTGGGACATGGCTTGGAGGAGGAAGGCGTCGAGAAGCATGAGCGGATCGCCGTGTTGAAGCTTGTCGAGGACGTCGACGCAGGCATCGTAGAGATAGGGATCCCCGGGGGCATCGGCGGCGGCGAGGCGCTCGGCGGATTCGAGGGCGGCGCAGGCGGCGGTGTAGCGCTCGTAGTCCTCGATGATGCGCGCGCCGAAATAGTCCACGGTATCGGCCTGGGAAATGGTGTAAAGGTTGCGGCCGGGATAAAGCTGCACGTCGAGGTTGACGAAGAGCTGCAGGCGCGAGCCGAAGCGCGATTTGGCGCGGCGAACGCCCTTGGCCACCCCTCGCACGAGGCCGTGGTGGCGGGTCAAGAGCACGATGATGCGATCCGCCTCGCCGAAATCATAGGAGCGGATGACGAGGGCGCGGTCGCGGAAATTCTCCCGCATTTAGAAGCACCCCCGCTTCTAGAAGCCCAGGCGGCCCAGTGCCTTCGGGTCCGATTGCCAGTTCTTCAGGACCTTAATGCGCAGATCGAGGTAGACGTTTTGGCCGAGCAGCTGGATGATTTCTTTGCGGGCGGTGCCCACGATGCGGCGGAAGCGGCGGCCATCCTTGCCCTCGATGATGCGCTTCTGGCCGGGCCGCTCCAGGTAGAGGATGGCGTGGACGTTGAGGACGTCTGGGCGTTCCTGGCTGGGCAGGATCTCATCGACCTCGACGGCGACGGAGTGCGGGAGCTCGTACTTCAGGCCGGACAGCGCAGACTCGCGGATAAGCTCAGCGATGCGCTTGGCCTGATCCTCGTCGGTGATGTGGTCATCGGGATAGAACTTCGGTCCTTCGGGGAGGTGGTCCACGATGACCTGGGTCAGCTCATCCAGCTGCACGCGCTCGGTGGCGGAGACGGGGATGACCACGGCGTCTGGGTTCTCCTCGGAGAGCAGCTCGTGAAGGGCTACAAGCTGGGCGCCGACTTGGTCCTTGGAGGCCTTGTCCAGCTTGGTGACGATCCCGATGATGGGGGTCTTCGGGGCGACCTTGCGGACGTTTTCCAGAATCCAGCGATCGCCGGGGCCGATCTTCTCATCGGCAGGGATGGTCAGGCCGATGACGTCGACGTCTGCGTAGGTGTCCTTGACTACCTCGTTGAGGCGCTCGCCGAGCAAGGTGCGCGGGCGGTGCAGGCCGGGTGTGTCGACGAGGACGATTTGCGCATCCTCGCGGTGTACGAGGCCGCGGATGGGGTGGCGGGTGGTTTCCGGCTGGTCGGCGGTGATGGCGATCTTCTGCCCCACCAGGGCGTTGGTCAGGGTGGACTTGCCGGTGTTGGGGCGGCCGACGAAGGACACGAAGCCGGAGCGGAAGCCCTCGGGCGTGTCGGTGTATTGCGAATAGTCAGCGGCGTTGGCTTCGCCCTCAGCCGGCAGGTCCGCGAAGGCGGCATCGAAATCAGTGCTCATATCGCCTCATATCATAACGCACGAGCTGCCGAGTCCCGTTCTTGTTGTATGGCCCTGCTCTGGCTCTCGACGTGCGGCCCCGAGAGCTTCCTGCCGAGGGGCTTAAGAATGGTCCTTTCAGTTTGGTCCTTCTACTCTGGTCCCTTCTCTGTGCAAAGGGACCATCTGGTGGTGGTTTTCGCGTACTGAAAGGTCCCTTTAGTGTGCGAAGGGACCAGACTAGAGGGACCTTTTGTGCTCGCGCGAGGGTTATCCGCCCTGCAGATGGTTTGAGTCAGGCGGTTCTGGTCATAAGGTTTCTTTGCCCCCAAACGAACCATCTAGCGACCTCCAGAAGGTTTGTTTGCCCCCAAGAGAACCTTCTGACCCGAACCATCTGAGTAGAACCTTATGGCTGGAAACGACATCGTTGAAGGAGGGCCGCGAAAACAGCGATGAGGTGAGGTGAGGGTGAAAGCTGATGACGCGAGGTTATCCGCCGCATGGCGACTGCGAAAAAGTTTGCGCCAAATGGCATCTTGCAAACGGCGTCTTCCGAAAGGCGTCTTTGACCGCAAAAACGCCATCTGGCCGCCGCAAAAGGCGTTTTTAGGAATGAAAACGCCTTTTGACAGATGCCTTCTGCGGGATGCCGTTTGCCGGACACCAAATGCCGGTCCAGGACATGACGCCGGGTCAAGGCATCCACGCCAGGCCGCGAACGCGCGCGCAGGGCGGTCACGGATTGACGGCTAGAGCTCCTCCACCCGGAACTGCAGCTGCGGGTTGGCAAAGACATCCTGCGACTCGATAAGCAGCAACTCCTGGGCATCCGCCTCGTAGGTGTTCTGGAGCAGGTCGAAGACGGAGGACGCGGTTCGCTTGAGAGCCAGCTTGGCGTCGTTGGTCTCCACGTAGTGTCCCGTAAAGAGCGAAGCCGTGACATCGCCCGAGCCGTTGCGCTTGAAAGGCAGCTTGGGGGTGGCTACCAAGAAGGCGCGCTCGCCATCAACGGCGAGCATCTCAATCTCGTCCTCGCTGGTCTCCGGGCGCTGCACCGAGGTCACCAACACGGTCTTCGGGCCGATCTCCTGCGCGCGCTTCACCGCAGCGAGGGTCTGCTCCAGGGTGCCCACCTCACAATCAGTCAGGTAGCCCAGCTCAAACTGATTCGGGGTGATGATATCCGCAATGGGCACCACCTTATCGCGCAGCAGCGGCGGGATTTCATCGGAGACGAAGCAGCCGGATTTGGCGTTGCCCATCACCGGGTCGCAGGCATACAGCGCATTCGGGTTGACCGCCTTGATGCGGTTCACGGCATCCACGATGGCGCCGGCAATATCCGGACCGCCCTGGTAGCCAGACAAGATTGCATCGATGCGTGGGAAGGCGCCGCGCTTCTCGATGCCATCCACAATCGCCGTGACCTCCTCCGCCGGGATCATCGGCCCGCCCCAGTCGCCATAACCGGTGTGGTTGGAGAAATTCACCGTGTGAATCGGCCATACCTCATGGCCAGCGCGCTGAAGTGGAAAGACTGCTGCGGAGTTGCCCACGTGACCGAAGGTGACGTGGGACTGAATGGAGAGGATGTTCATAGTCCTCCATTGTGCTACGCCCTTTTGCTCACCTCAACGTTTGGGCCGCTTTAGATTCCGCCGCCGGGAACTTCCTCATCGAGCTTCGCGCGCTCAGCGGCATCCGGGAAGGCCTTCGGGCCCGAGGGCTTGGGCTGGTAGCTCACGCCACGCGCCGCCAGGTCCTCGTACCAGTCCGCCAGCAGCTCGTTCTGCAGGCCGAACATTTCTTTCTCCTCCGCCGCAGTGGTGTGATCATAGCCCAGCAGGTGCAGGCAACCATGCACTGTCAGCAGGGCCAGCTCGTGGCCCAAAGAGTGGCCGGCCGCGGTGGCTTGGCGCTGCGCGAATTCCGGGCAGAGCACGATATCGCCCAGCATGGCCGGTCCGGCCTCGGCGGCGTCGGGGCGCCCGCCGGTAGCACCCGGGGTGAGCTCATCCATGGGGAAGCTCATCACATCGGTCGGGCCTTCCAGGTCCATCCAGCGCACGTGCAAGTCCGCGATGGTATCCAGATCCACGGCGGTAATCGTGCACTCGGCATCCGGGTTAACGTCGAGGCGGCCGAGGGCGTAGGAGCAGACGTCGATCAGCATCTCCTCGTTCACGCCGTCATAACCGGACTCGTTAATAAATTCGATGCTCATTTCTTCTCCTCCTGCTCAGCAAAGTTATCGTAAGCCTCCACGATGCGCCCGACCAGCTGGTGGCGCACCACGTCGGCCGCGCCCAGCTCCGCGAAGTGAATATCGGGCACGCCCTTGAGAATGCGGCGCACCAGACGCAGGCCGGAAACTTGCCCGCCCGGCAAGTCCACCTGGGAAATATCGCCGGTCACCACGATGGTGGAGCCGAAACCCAAGCGAGTCAGGAACATCTTCATCTGCGCCGGCGTGGTGTTCTGGGCCTCGTCGAGGATGACGAAGGCATCGTTGAGCGTGCGGCCACGCATATAAGCCAGCGGCGCGACCTCAATGATGCCGGCCTCCATGAGCTTCGGAATCATCTCCGGATCGATCATGTCCCGCAACGCGTCGTAGAGCGGGCGCAGGTAAGGGTCGATCTTGTCATTGAGGGTACCGGGCAAAAAGCCCAGCTTCTCCCCCGCCTCAACCGCCGGGCGGGTCAAGATAATGCGGCTGACCTGCTTGGCGCGCAGGGCCTGCACCGCCTTGGCCACCGCCAGGTAGGTCTTGCCGGTACCGGCGGGGCCGATGCCGAAGACAATCGTGTTTTCATCGATGGCCTGCACATAGCGCGATTGGCCCACCGTCTTCGGGCGCACGGCCTTACCGCGGCGCGAGACGATATCCGCCGCGAGCGTCTCAGACACAGACGCCGGGGCATCCACCGTGACCAGGTCCAGGGTGTGCTTCACGGTATCGGTGCTCACCGGATGCCCACGGCGGGCAATCGCCTCGAGCTCTTCGAGGACCTTGTGCGCGCGGGCCACCTCATAATCGGGGCCGGCAGCCGTGACGGTGGTGCCGCGGGCGAAGAGGTCCACGCCCACAAGGTTTCCCAAAACGCGCAGGTTATCGTCCGCCGGGCCGAGCACCGTGGCCAGGTAGGCGGAATCGAGATCAAACTTGGTGGTGATAATAGGCACGCCCAAAAGGCTACCAGCGCGAGGTCAGGGTGCCGATGCTGGCCAACGCCACCATGCTTGCCGACGCCGTCCTCAACACCTCCGGCCCCAACTTGATCGCCGTCGCACCGGCGTCCTGCAAGCGAGCCAGTTCCTCCGCGCCGATGCCGCCCTCCGGGCCCACCAGAAGGTAGATGGTCTCGGCGGCGTCGAGGTCAGCAAGGTCCTTAAGCCGAACCTCGGCTTCCTCGTGAAGGACCAAGGCTCGTGCGCCCGCAATCTCCTGACACAGCTGGCGGGTGGTCAGCGGGCCGCGCACGACAGGCACACGCGCGCGGCGCGCTTGCTTGGCGGCCGCCACGGCCGCGGATTCCCACTTGCCCAGAGCCTTCGGGGCCTTCTTCGAATCCCACTTGGACACGCAGCGATCCGCCTGCCAGGCGATGATCTCATCCACCCCGGCCTGGGTGGCCAGGTCGACGGCCAACTCGGCGCGCTCCGACTTCGGGATAGCCTGGACCACGATGACGCGTGGGGAGGGCTCGGGGATGGTCACGAGGTCGTCGACAAGCGCGGCCAGCGTGTCCTTGCCCTGTGTATCGGTGATGGTGGCGGTGGCGCGGCGCCCGGAGCCGTCGATAAGCACCAGGTGCTCCCCTGGGCCCATGCGCTTGACGGTGACCGCGTGGCGGCCCTCCGCGCCGTCGAGGCCCACGGGTTGGCCGACCTTCGCGAGGGACAGATCCGGGTGGAGGAAGACGGGCAGAGACATTAGCGGCGGAACTTGCCTCGGAGGCGGGTAAAGAGGGATTCGCCCTGATTGTCACCGGCGCGGTGCACCTCGGTGCCGCTGTGACCGGCGGCGCGGACCTTTTCGAGGGCCTCACGGGTCTTCTTATCCAGGTCCGTCGGGATCACCACATCCACGTGGGCGTGAAGGTTGCCATAGCCGTCGGTGCGCAGGCGCGGCATGCCCTTGCCCTGGAGCATGATGGACTCGCCTGGCTGGGTGCCCGGCGCGATATCGATGGTGAGCTCTTCGCCGTCGAGCTGCTCGACGGTGCAGGAAGAGCCGAGGGCAGCATCCACCATGGGCACGCGAACGGTCAGGTGCAGGTCATCGGCATTACGCTCGAAGACGGGGTGCGGCTCGGTGTGCACCTCCACGTACAGGTCACCGGCGGGGCCGCCGCCGTGGCCGACCTCGCCCTGGGAGGCCATGCGGATGCGCATGCCATCACCAATGCCGGCGGGGATGCTCACCGTAATATCACGACGCTTGCGCACGCGGCCATCGCCGCCACAGTGGCCACAGGGATCGGTGACCACTTCGCCGAAGCCATAGCACTTCGGGCAATCGCGGGTAGTCATCATGTTGCCCAGCATGCTGCGCTGGACTTCCTGAACCTGGCCCATGCCGCCGCAATGGTCACAGGTCACCGGCTTGGCCTTGGACTCGGAACCGGTTCCCTCACAGCGGTCACAGATCACGGCGGTGTCCACCTTGACCTGCTGCTTGACGCCGCTATAGGCCTCCTCGAGGGTAATGGTGGTGCGCAGGAGCGCATCATCGCCCGGCTGCACGCGGGAACGCGGGCCGCGGGAGGCCGCTCCCCCACCGAAGAACTCGGCGAAGATATCCCCGAGTCCGCCGCCGCCGAAACCGCCAAAGCCGCCGCCCTGGGCCGCGCGCTCCTCCATGGGGTCACCACCCATGTCCACAATCCGGCGCTTCTGCGGATCAAGCAGAACCTCCTGTGCAAGGGAAGCCTCGCGGAACTTCTCCGCGGCCTCGTCATCGCCCGGGTTGACGTCCGGGTGGTACTTGCGCGCCAGCTTGCGGTAGGCCTTCTTAATCTCGGCGTCGGACGCCGACTTTTCTACACCAAGAATGCCGTAGTAGTCACGAGCCACGTACTGTCATCCTTCTATTTCTCGTTGATACTAAATCTAATCCGACGGGCTAGCTTACTCGCCCGCCAGGATTTCACTCACATAGCGTGCAACGGCAGAGACCTTGGAAATTGTTCCCGAATAGTCCATATACGTCGGCCCCACGACACCCAGCCCGCCGAGTGCCGCCGCATGCTCGCCGGTGCCAAAACCATAGCGCGTGGCCACGACAGAGGTTTGGCGCAGCTCGTCGGCTTCGTTCTCCTCGCCGATGGATACAGAAACATTGCCCAAATCCGGCACGCGCGCCAGCAGCTTGAGCACGACGACCTGCTCCTCGAGGGCCTCGATGATAGAGGGCAGGCCCTCGGTCAGGGCCACGCGGGTGAGGTTGGACGTACCCGCCATAATCAGGCGATCGGAGGGCTGTTCCACAAGGGTCTCGATCAGCGTCGTCGCGGCCTTGAGGAGGTGGGGGCGGATGTCGGCTGGGGAGTCGTCGACAAGCGCGGCCAGCTCCACCGAAGCATCGGTGAGCGTCTTGCCCTCCAGGGCGGTGTTGAGGATATCGCGCAGGCGGTGGGTCTGCTCGGGGTCGATCACGTCATCGAGCTCCACATTGCGCTGATCGACGCGCCCATTATCCGTGATGAGCACCAAGAGCAGGCGCACCGGTGAGAGTGCCACGACCTCGCAGTGCTTGACGCGGGAGACCTTGAGGTTGGGCATCTGCACGACGGCTGCTTGCTTGGTTACCTGGGCCAGCAGCTGAACGGAACGCCGCAGCACGTCTTCCAAATCCACCCCGCCTTCGAGGAAGGTGAGCATGGCGCGGCGCTCGGCCTTGGAGAGCGGCTTGACGTCGTGCAGCGTATCGACGAATTGGCGGTAGCCCTTCTGCGTGGGCACGCGTCCAGAGCTGGCATGTTCCTGGGCGATGAGCCCTTCGGCTTCGAGCACGGCCATGTCATTGCGAATCGTCGCCGAGGACACACCCAGCTGGTAGCGCTCGAGCAGGGCCTTGGAGCCGACGGGCGATTGCGAGGCGATATAGTCCGCGACGATGGCGCGCAGGACCTCTTGGCGGCGGGCATCGGTGGAGCTGGACATGTCTTTAAGGCTATCCGTTCTGGCGGGCGATGAAGTCGTCAAAATTTGGCACAGTGTAGCTCACCCTGCCGTGTTCTGGAGCATAGATCAATCCTTTACTAATGAGCTTGGCTCGCACAGGACCCAGTTTCTTCGTGTCTTTACCTAAGATGTCCGCGATGTCCTTGCTCGAGATTTCCTCTCCACCAACCTTTGCCATCGCGGTCAAGTAGTCCCGCTCGGCTGGAGTAGCGCGATCCCACCTGGCTTGGAAAAACCCGCGGTCCAACTGCTCAATTCCAAGCCGCGCGGCGCGTCGAGCTGAATCGGAATCCATAGGTGAAGTTCGCGCAGTGCGCCACATTTGTGCACCAAATTCCTGGATGAAATACGGATACTGCCCCGATACATTAGCTAGATATTCAACTGCTTCATCGTCAAATTCCACGTTCTGTGTCCGCGCAGGTTCACGGAAGGCGGCAACTGCGGCATACATTTCGAGCCTGCCAATTTGGTGCACCTCGAACATTCGCTCTGCATAAGAGCGGGACTCCGCCAGAATCCCTGGCAGACTCGGGAGCCCAGCGCCAATAATGTAAAAAGGCAAGCCCAGCTGCCCTGCTTCATGTTGTGCAGAAATGAGTGCTTCGAGCAGCTCTTCATCAAGGTCTTGCATTTCGTCGATGAAGATTCCTAAAGCTTTATCCTCCTTGAGAAGCGTCGTAGTGATGGCCTCGATCACATCGTGCAGATCAAGCTCAAGGTTTCCTGTTGCTGGAGGAATGTCTCCCACTTCAACCCCAAGGTCAATAATGCTTTGTCCTACCGAGAGCGAAAAAGATTTTACGGCCGCAGCAATAAAGTGAAAACCCTCAGATACCTTGGCTTTCGTCCGATAGCGCAAAGAGGCTTTGGCTAAACCTTGCGCTAGAGCACGGCGGGCTCCTTCTCGTCCACGTGCCCCCTGCGAAGCCTCAAACTTAATCGTTAGCCAGTCGGCTTGGTCAGCCTTCCTTTTTAATTGGTTGAGCAGCACGGTCTTACCCACTCCACGCAAGCCAACGAGCAGCATTGGACGGCCAAGCAATCCGTTCTGGACGCGTTTGACAAGATTGTCAAACGCATGAAGGTCTCTCTCGCGCCCAGTAAGAACTGTCGGCGCGATGCCCGAGCCAGGAGTATAGGGGTTTAAGGCGTCATCCATGCCACTAATACTAGCAATATCGAGAGCGACTAACAGGTTTCTCGACGTGGAGAGAGAAACTAACACCGCTATCAAACTTCCCGACGACAGGAGCAAAACTAACAGATTCCCGGCGGGGCTAACTTTAAGTCCCCATGTCTCCTCGGCATCGAAAGGCCAAGACCTAGCCACTTCTTTGCGGCTTCGCGGTCCCACCACACAGCTGGTTCTACTCAGATGGTTCAGGTCATACGGTTTACTTGCCCCCAAACGAACCTTCTAGCAGCCTAAGGAAGGTTTGTTTGCCCCCAAACAAACCTTATGACTGGAGCCTTTCCACTGGAACCATGTGCGGAAGGCTGAGGACAGGCCACGAGGAGGGTACGGCCGCAAATGATCCAGCTGATGCGGACTCGGAGGTCGGCCCGCAGGCGGGGCAAGCCCCTAGCGAGCGGTGCCTTCGGCGGTATCTTCGGCGACAAGGAGGTCGGTGATGATCCCATCCGCGAGCAGGCGTCCCGCCTTGGTCACGCGGAGGTGGTCGCCGGCGCGCTCCAACAGGCCGCGCTCGATGAAGCGCGCGGCGACGGGCTCGGCGGCCGGCGCGAGCCAGGACGCAGGGATGCCCTCGCGCAGACGCAGTCCCAGCATGATGCGCTCGGTGTGGCGATCGGCGGCGCTGAGCTCCTCGCGATCCTTGATGGGCAGCTCCCCCTCGCCCACGGCCTTGATGTAGGTCCGCGGGTTCTTCACGTTGAAGAAGCGCTCGTTGCCCAAATGCGAATGCGCGCCCGGGCCCGCGCCCCACCAGTTGCCGTCCACCCAGTAGATGCGATTGTGCTGGCACTCCCCGCCCGGCTTGGCCCAGTTGGAGACCTCGTACCACTCAAAGCCTTCGGCCTCGAGCGTGGAGGAGATCATCTCATAGCGCCGGGCCAGCACGTCCTCGTCTGGGGCCGGAAGCAGGCCCTTCGATACCTTGCGGGCCATGCGCGTGCCGTCCTCCACAATGAGCGAATACGCACTGATGTGGTCCACCCCGGTCTCCAGGGCGCGCTCCAAGGTCAGGGCAACGTCGGTGTCTTCTTCAGTCGGCGTGCCATAAATCATGTCCAGGTTGACGTGCTCGAAGCCCGCGGCGATGGCTTCGCGTGCCGCATCGAAGGCGCGGCCCGGGGTGTGGGCACGCTCGAGCACTGCGAGCACGCCCGGTGAGGCGGACTGCATGCCAAGGGAGAGGCGGGTGAAGCCGGCGTCGAGAAGCCCGGCAAAGTACTCCGGCGAGGTAGATTCCGGGTTGGATTCCGTGGTGACCTCCGCGCCCGGGGCCAGGCCAAAGGTGTCGCGCACCCGATTCAACACACGGCCCAGCCCCTCGGCCCCCAGCAAGCTCGGCGTACCGCCGCCGATAAAAACCGTTTCGGCCTCACGGCCCACCTGCGCCGCCGCCATCTCCAGCTCCTTCTCCAGAGCATCCAGATAATCGCTGGTCAGATCCCCTCCCAGCTCACCCGGGGTATAGGTGTTGAAATCGCAGTAGCCGCAGCGCGAGGCACAGAAGGGAACGTGAATATAAAGACCGAAGGGATCCATGGGGAACAAAATAACCGACTACACCGTTGAAGCGGTAGTCTATAGTGCATATTTGCAATCCCCGAAAGTTAAGAAAGGCCCCCTTTTTCGTGGAACCTCCGAGTCGATGTCCCCGCCGCCAACTCAAGGCGGTGGGGTAAGCCGTGTTATCTGCCATCCTGATGATTGTGGCGGGTTTCGCCGTCATCGCTCTCATTATCGTGGCCAACGCGTACTTCGTCGCGCAAGAATTCGCCTTCATGTCCGTGGACCGCACGCAGCTGCGCCAGCGCGCCGCTGCGGGGGATAAACCAGCGGAGCGCGCGCTCAAGATCACGCAGAAAACCTCCTTCATGCTTTCCGGCGCACAGCTGGGCATCACGATTACGGGCCTGCTTATCGGTTATGTGGCCGAGCCACTCGTGGGCCAAGGCCTGGGCCAGCTGCTCGGTGGCGTGGGCGTGCCCACGGGCGTGTCCGTCGCCGTGGGTACGGTGACCGCGCTGGCCGTGTCGACGGTTCTCACGATGCTCTTCGCCGAGCTCTTCCCCAAGAACTACACCATCGCCGCTCCCATGAAGACAGCGCTGTGGCTGTCCGCGTCCACGATGTGGTACCTCAAGATCTTCGGCTGGTTGATCCACTTCTTCGAGTATTCCTCCAACGCCATCCTCAAGGTCTTCGGCATCGAACCGGTGGAGGATGTCGATTCTTCTGCCACCACCGATGACCTGGAATCCATCGTGGATGCCTCCCACGAGGCCGGCGACTTGGATGAGGACACCTACCTGGTGCTCGACCGCCTCCTCGACTTCCCCGAACACGACGTGGGACACGCCATGATTCCGCGCTCGCGCGTGGATGTCATCGAGCCAGAGACCACCATCGGTGAGGTCCGCGAGATGATGTCGGAGAACCACACCCGCTACCCCATCATCGACGATGAGCACAATCCCATCGGCGTGGTACACCTCTACGACGTGCTGGGCACGGAGCTGCCCGCGGCCACCCCGGCCCGCGAAATCATGAAGGAACCCGTGGTGGTTCCGGAGCTCATGCCGCTTCCTGACGTCGTCACGGAGCTTCGCGACGCCGACGAAAAACTCGCCTGCGTCATCGACGAATACGGCGGCTTCGTGGGCATTGTGACCATGGAGGACTTGGCCGAGGAGATCCTCGGCGATGTCACCGATGAGCACGACCTCGAAGAGACCGAGGAGATCACCGAGCAGGACGAGACGCACTGGATCGTCGACGGTGACACACCCATCGACGAGGTCGAGCGCGCCATCGGCCACGACCTGCCGGAGGGTGATTTCGAAACCGTCGCCGGCCTGCTCATCGCGCACTCCGGCACGTTGCCGGAGGAAGGCGAAGAGCTCGCCATCGAGCTGGAGGCAGAGCCTGAAGACTGGGTCGACGGCGATGAAGCCCCCACCCGCACGCTCAACGTGCGCGTCGAGGAAATCGACCGCCACGTGCCCTCCGTCCTAGCCCTAGAGCTGGTGGAGGAATTCCCGGAAGGAGACGATGACTAATGACTGATACTTGGTGGTTCAACCTCCTCATCACCATTCTCATCATTGCTGCTTCCGGCTTCTTCGTGGTCATCGAGTTCTCCCTCATGGGTGCGCGCCGCAACCGTCTGGAGGAAACCGCGGAATCCTCCGCTGCCTCGCGCGCGGGCCTTCGCTCGCTCAACGAGCTGACCATCATGTTGGCCGGCGCCCAGCTGGGCATTACCGCCGCAACCTTCGTCCTCGGTGCCGTGACCAAGCCGTGGGTCCATCACCTGCTCATGAGTCCGTTGGAGGCCCTCGGCTTGCCGCTGGGCGTTGCTGACGTCGTCTCCTTCCTCCTCGCACTTTTCGTCGTGACCTTCCTGCACCTGGTCATCGGCGAGATGGCGCCGAAGTCCTGGGCCATCGCCCACCCGGAGACGGCCCTGCAGCTCATTGCGGTTCCTGCCCGCGGCTTCATCTGGCTCTTCCGCCCGCTGCTGATCTGGATCAACAAGATGGCGAACAAGCTGGTGCTCATGACCGGCGAGGAACCCGTCGACCGCGCCGGTGCGGCTGGCTATGACGCGGAGACCCTGCGCCACCTCGTCGAGCACTCGCGGCAGACGGGCACGCTTGACGACGACTCCGCGAACCAGATCACCGGCGTCATCGAGCTAGAAGCGTCCACCGCCGCACAATTGGCCCGCGAGCACGGCTCGGAAATCTTGCCTCTGTCTTCCGATGCCACGGTGGCTGAGCTGCACGACCTCGTCGTAAACAAGTCCATCATGCGCGTGCTGGTCTACCCTCGCGCCTCGCGCATTCCGCGCATCGTCCACGTCCGCGATACCCTGCTGGCGGATCCGGAAACCCCGGTGCTGGAGTTCTCCCGCCCCGCGTTGGCGGTGAGCTCCTCCTCGACCGTGCAGAAGACTCTGGATCAGATGCGCGCCCGCAACGAGCAGCTCGTCATGGTGGGCAAGCCCACCAAGGACAAGACCGTGTGGATCCTGACCTGGGATGACATCATGGGCCAGCTGTGGCCGCAGATTACGGAGCAGCTGGACCAGGCCGCGCCGGCCGCCAAGAACCCGGGGGTCTAGCGCTTGCGCGCTAGACGGGGGCACACGAAGCTAAGCGTGGCTCACGAAGATAGACAGGGGAACACGAAGCTAGGCGGTGGCACGCAATACTAGGCGCGCCACGCTAACTACGAAAAGCGCCACCGAGAGAGGGAATCTCGGTGGCGCTTTCCTTTTGTCCTTGTGTGTTGGCAACAAGGAAGTCTGTGATGCGGCTCCTTAAGCGGTCGTGGCGGCCTGCTTCTGGCGCTTAGCCCGGACGCGGGCGACGACGGCGTCGATACGCGCGCGCTCCTCTAGGAAGGGCGGCGGATTGTGCCCGCGCATGGTGCGCACGAAGGCGGGGTGTGCCTCGACGACGGTGTGACGCCAGGCTTGCACGGCAATAAGGGAGGATTCTCCCGCGCGCTTGTACAAGTTCGGCAGGGAAACCACGTCGAGGTTGCGGGCCACGGCGTCGGTTTGCGCCAGCACGTACTCGACCAGCTCGCGCAGGTAGGCAGCCACCGCGGCGGTACGGCCGCGCAGGGTTTCTGCCAGCTCGGAGACCACGACGGGCGGGCCGGAGATAGGCAGGCCCTCAGCGAGTGCGCGGGCGGTGAGCTGCTTCGGTTCCTCGACGTCATTGTCGCCGGAGGAGGCAGCCGAGATGGTGCCGGACTTCAGGCCGGAGACCAGCGCCTGGCGCAGGCCGATGAGCTCGCCGACGCAGCGCCCGGAATCCACGCGGGCGTCTTCGACGATATCCCCCAGCTCGGCCAAGCAGTCGAGGGAGAGTTCATCGTCCCAGTCCTCGATGGCCTCGATGAGGTGCTCGATGTAGTCGACGACTTCATCGCCGATGTTATAGATTTCTTGGGTCAGCTCACGGTGGCGCAGCTCGGCTGCGATCTTGTGCATAGGCCGCCCTTCCCGTGAGAACCTCTAGTTGAGGTTTAGAGTTTTTCTGACCCCGCTGACTCTATTAGAGATCCTCGCATTCGGCTGCGCGACACTCCGAAGGAATTCACAGACTCCGTCCAGCCTTATTTCTTGCCGGCGTAGAGGCGCTCAATGTCAGCCGCATAGCGCTGGGCCACCACGTAACGCTTGACCTTCAGGGTTGGGGTGAGCTCGTTGCTTTCCTCGGTGAGGTCCTGATCCAGGATGACGAACTTCTTAATACCCTCCGCGTGGGAGACGGTGGCGTTGACCTGGTTGATGGCGTCCTGAATATCCGCGCGCAGCGCCGGATCCGCAGCTACCTCGCGCATGCCCTTGGTCGCGGCGATGTTGTGGTCCGCCTTCCAGCGCTTGAGCGCGTCCTCATCCAGGGTGAGCAGCACGCCGACGAAGGGCTTGCCGTCGCCAACCACCATGGCCTGGGAGATCAGCGGGTGGGAACGCAGGATATCTTCCATCGGGCCAGGCGAGACATTCTTGCCGCCCGCGGTGACGATGAGGTCCTTCTTGCGGCCGGTGATAACGAGCTTGCCTTCTTCGTTGATCTCACCGAGGTCGCCGGTGTTGTACCAGCCGTCCTGCAGCGCATTCTCGGTGGCTTCCGGGTTCTGCCAGTAGCCCTTGAAGACGATATCTCCCTTAATCAGGATCTCGCCGTCCTCGTTAATGCGCATCGTCGTTCCGCCCAGCGGCGGGCCGACGGTGCCGATGGACTGATCCACGAAGTCCACGGCGGCAGCCGCTGCGGTCTCCGTAAGTCCATAGCCCTCGTAGATGGTCACGCCGATGCCGCGGTACCAGTGCAGCAGATCCTGCGAGATGGCCGAGCCACCGGAGATGCAGTACTTGACCTCGCCGCCCATTGCCTGGCGGATGGCGGAATAGACCAGCTTGTCAAAGGCCTTGTGCTTGGCCTTGAGAACTCGGTTGGGGCCCTCCGGGGTATCCAGCGCCTTGGAGTATTCGATGGCGACTTTCTCCGCGCTGTCGAAGATCGCGCCCTTGAACGCGGAGGAACCATGCGCCTTGGCGGACGCACCGTTGCGTACCTTTTCAAACACGCGCGGCACGCCAAGAATCAGGTTCGGGCGGGAACGAGCGAACTCAACGGTGATGGTGCTGAAGTCCGCCCAGTGGTTCTGGGACGCACCACCGATGGTGACCGCCAGCGACACCGCACGGCTGAAGACGTGTGCCAGCGGCAGGAAGGTCAGGACGTGTGCGCCCGGCACGGCGATGGCACCAATGGGGTTGGTCAGCAACCCGCGGGCTTCCGCCAGCCAGTTGCGGTGGGTCAGCATGCAACCCTTGGGGCGCCCGGTGGTGCCGGAGGTGTACACCAGGGAGGCGACGTCGTCAGTGTGCGTAGCTTCGATGCGCTGGTTGACGGTGTCGTCGCTGATGTCGCGTCCCTCAAACTTCAGCGTGTCGATGGCCGAAGAGTTGATTTCCAGAACACGGCGCAGCTGAGAGGGGGAACCGTGCAGCTGCGGGGTGCCGTCCTCCTGCAGCTTCAGGTGCTTGACCAGCTCGGAGTGCTCGCGGGTTTCCGTGATGGCGAGGATTGCGCCGGAGTCTTCGATGATCCACTGAACCTGGGACATCGACGACGAGGGGTACACCGGAACGGAAACCGCACCGGCGGCCCAGATGGCGTAGTCCAGCAGGGACCACTCATAGCGGGTGGTGGAAATGAGCGCCACGCGGTCACCCTGCTCCACGCCGAAGGCGATGAGCCCCTTGGCCACCGCGTAGACTTCCTCGACGAATTCCTTGGCGGTGACGTTGACCCACTCGTAATTCGCCGGGCGGGTAAACAGCACGCCATGTGGGCGGGCGTGCGCCGTAGCCATCATGGCGGTAAGGCACGTTTCGCCGTCCTTGATCTCGAATTCCGCTTTGGTGTGCGCTTCATTCAAAGTCACAGTTGTGTCCTTTCCCACAAAAACTAAATTCCAGCCCACTCTACCAACCTGATTTATTACGCGCGTGGGGAGGGCGTGGCACAATTGGGGGATGTGACTACCCGTGATCTGCTTCAAGAACTTGCCCAACGCCACGGTGTGGCCTGCGAGTACACCGCCCAGAACGGACAGCCTGTGTACGTCAGCGAGGAGACAATCACCTACACGCTGCGCGCACTCGGCGTCTCTATCTCCGACCGTCCGGACGATGAGGAGCTAACCCAAGCCCTCTTCGAGGACTACCTCGCTCGGGCTTCCCGCCCGCTGCCGCCCTGCGTGGTGGCCCGCGAAGGCGCCGAAAAGTCCTTCGCCGTCCACGTCCACGACGGGGATCCGGTCGCCGTCACCATCGAATTGGAAAGCGGCGAGACCCGCCCGACTTACCAGGACCCCAACGATGCCCCGGCTGCCGACGTCTCCGGAACCATGTGGGGCGAGGCAAGCTTCCACGTCCCCGGCGACCTGCCTCTCGGATTCCATAAGCTGCTCCTGTCCTCTCCCGGCATCGGAGAGCACGAGTGCCCGCTCATCGTCGTGCCGAACCACCTGAGCACGGCGGATCGCTACCTTGAGCGCCCCGCGGCGGGTGCGATGGCGCAGCTGTACTCAGTGCGTTCCGAGAAGTCCTGGGGCATGGGTGATTTCGGTGACTTGGCAGAGCTGGCGGAACTGCTGGCGCCGGACTACGACTTCCTCCTTATTAATCCGCTGCATGCTGGCGAGCCGATTCCGCCGGTGGAAGACTCGCCCTACCTGCCCACCACGCGGCGATTCATCAATCCGATCTATATCCGCATCGAGGACGTCCCGGAGCTGAAACTACTCAGCCCGGAACTCCAGGATGACGTGGCCGAGCTGGCCGCCGAGTTCCGCGAGCGCAACCTGTCTGCAGAAGAGATTGATCGTGATTCCATCTTCGAGGCCAAGCTGCAGGTCCTCCAGGAGCTCTTCAACAAGGGGATGACCCCAGAGCGCCGCACCGCCTTTAGCGAGTACCAGCGCCGCGAGGGCCGTGGCCTGCGTAACTTCGCGCTGTGGTGCGCCGAGACCGAGCTCGAACGCCACAGCGGCCGTCGCCACGCGCTGAGCCTTGACGTCAGCGAGTTGGCTGAGTTCTATTCCTGGCTGCAGTTCCTCTGCGATGAGCAGCTAGATGCTGCCCAGCGCCGCGCGCTCGACGCCGGCATGAGCATCGGGCTTATCACCGACATGGCCGTGGGCATCCACCCCGCCGGTGCCGACGCCGTCAACCTGGCGGAATACCTCGCCCCGCAGTGTTCGGTGGGCGCCCCGCCGGATGATTACAACCAGCAAGGCCAGGACTGGTCCCAGCCGCCGTGGCACCCGGTGCGCCTGGCGGAATCCGGCTACCAGCCGTGGCGTGACTTGTTGCGAACGATGCTGGGCAATGCTGGCGGCCTGCGCGTTGACCACGTGCTCGGCCTGTTCCGTCTGTACTGGATCCCGCGCCACTCCACCCCGCTCAACGGCACCTACGTGTCCTATGACTGGGAGGCCATGCTCGGCATCTTGGCGCTCGAGGCTGAGCGCGCCGGCGCGGTCCTCGTGGGCGAGGACCTGGGCACCCTGGAGCCGTGGGTCCAAAACGCTCTGCGCGATATGGGCGTGCTGGGCACCACGATCATCTGGTTCGAGCACGCCGAGGACGGCCCCACCCCGCGCCCGCAGGATCAGTACCGCCAGATGGCGATGTCCTCGGTGGGCACGCACGATCTGCCGCCAACGCTCGCCTTCCTGCGCGGGGACCACATCGCGCTGCGCGCCCGCTTGGGTCTGCTGACCCGCCCAGTGGCGGAAGAAGAAGCCGAGGACCGCGCGTGGCAGGAAAAGGTCAAGGACAACCTGCAGGCCTATGGCATGTTGGACAACCGCGAGAGCGAAGAGGACATGCTCGTTGCCCTGCACCGCTACATCGCGGGAACCCCGTCGGCGCTGACGGTGACCAACCTGGTGGACATGGTCGGTGACGTGCGCGCCCAAAACCAGCCGGGCACGACGAAGGACCAGTACCCCAACTGGTGCATCCCGCTGTGCGATACCGCCGGCAAGCCGGTGTTGTTGGAGGATCTGCCAAAGCAGGAGCTCTACCAGCGCCTCGCCCAGGTCGCCACGAGGCCGGGCGCCGAGCGCTAAACGACGACTCCGACGATGGCCACCACGACGATGAGCGCGATCATCAGCCAGAGGGTCACGCTCACTCGGGACTTGGGCAGTGCGCGTTTGCGGTGGGGAGGCTGCGGGCGCTCGGGGTCCCACAGGCCTTCGCGGTGATCATCGTCAGTCATGTTTCTTCATCCTAGTCGCGGGTGCTAGCCACGAATTCACACGGTCGATAACCCACATCAGCACCCACCCCATGACGGTCGCGGCCGGCACTGCGGTCACGGCGAGCACCGCCATCTGCGCCCACACTGGCGCCTGCACGAGCCATTCCATGCCCTCAGGGTAGCCTGTTGTCCATGAGCAGTGCACCTTTCGACGTCACCTGCCCCGCGGGCACCATCACCGGCTACCTCGATGGGGACGTGGCCCATTTCCGCTCCATCGAGTACTCCCACATCCCGGGAGATTTCGATAACCCCGAGCCCGCCCCGCCGCGTGACCAGGACGCGCGCGAACCGCATCCGGAGAAGGTCGCGCTGACCATCACCGCCCCCGCGCCCGGCAAACGCACCGCCGCCCTAGCCCCCACGCTGGTCTACATCCACGGCGGCCGCTACGAGCACGGCTCCCACGAGGACCCCCGGGCGGAGGGTACGCCGACCGCGGAGGCGGGCATCGTCCACGTGCAGCTGGACTACCGCGTGGGGCTGCCGGGCCTGGCCCGTTTCCGCGATGATGAGCCCAACCACTACCGCGCCATCGAGGACCTACAGCTGGGCTTGGAATGGATTCAGCGCAACATCGAGTCCTTCGGCGGCGATCCCACCAACGTCACCGTCGTGGGCCAGTCCGCCGGCGCCAATGCCGTTCTCTGGCTGTGTCGGCGCGACCACTACCGCGGGGCTTTTCGCCGCGCCGTGGCGCTCTCCCCGGGCTTCCCTCGGGAGAGCTTCGAGGAGCGCAAGGCCACGCTGCGCCAGGTGATGAAGAAGCCCATCACGCGCTCCTCCCTCGCGGCGATGAGCCAAGAGGAGCTCGCGGCCGGCTACGCCAAGTTCCGCAAGAAGTACAGCCTCGATATGGCGCTGGGCCCTACCCCACTGGAGTGTGGGCAGCTTGCCGACGTCCCCCTCATCCTCGCCAGCACCCGCGACGAGTTCTACAACATCCCGGCCACGCAGAAGATCGATCGCTCCCCTTTCCGCAGCCTCATCCTGCGCTATGTGGCCCCGCGCTTTGGATTTCCCCGCAATGGTTTCAAGCCGTGGTATCAGGTGGCACAGCACATGGATAAGGACCGCCCTATGGGCCGGTTGGTGGGTGATGCCATCATCCGCCGCTGGGCGGCAGAGGTGGCGGAGAAGGCACCAGGTAAGACCTGGATGGTGGAGTTCACCCGCTCCTCGGGCCCGGCCTTGCACTGCGAGGAGCTGCGCCCGCTCTTTGGGGACACGGAGCTAGCACAGTGGCTGCGGGACTTCGTGCGCACCGGCGAGCCCGGTTTCGAGGCCTACCGCCCCGAGCACGCCATCTGGGAATACAACCTGGATAACGGCGAAAACCGCGTGGCCTATTCCAGCCTGGATTATATCTCGGCGGCCTTCGCCCAGGATGGCAGCCTGCTTTAGGCCAACAGGGCCTCGCGCAACGGCTCGTGGGCCAGCTCCTCAACCATCCACGGGCTAAAGGCGAATGGCGTGGCATCGGCGGCAGCGAGGACATCGCGCACCGGGACCCACGCGAAGGAGTCCACCTCATCCGGGTTAGGCGTGGGTTCGTCGGTGGTCTCAAAGAGATAGACCGGGCAGATTTCGTTTTCCACCACGCCGGAGGAATCCACGGCGCGGTAGGAAAAGTTCGGCAGCACTAAGTGAGGGGTGCCGCTGAGGCCAAGTTCGAACTGGGCGCGGCGCACGACGGCGTCGGCAGTCGGCTCATCCGGCCCGGGGTGTCCGCAGAAGGAATTGGTCCACACACCAGGCCAGGTCAGCTTGGACAGTGCGCGGCGGGTCAGCAACAGCTCGCCTCCGCGCACCACCCAGGCGGAGAAAGCAAAGTGCAGCGGAGTATCCGCGGTGTGGACGGCGGCCTTCTCAGCTACGCCTGCGGGTTTACCCTCGGGCGAGGCTAGAACGACGAGTTCCGTCATAGATTGAGGTCTCCTACAAAACGCACGTTGCCGATGTTGAAGCGCGCGTTCCAGAGGTTGCCGGGGGCAACGTCATAGACATACTGGAGGTTGGTGGACGCGCCTGCCCCCAGCGGGTGGTCCAAGCCCGGCGCGGCTACATCTGGGTGGACAGCGGGGTCAACATCAATCGAATCCACGGTGGCCCAGCCGCCGTTGCCGTCGGCGCGCTCGAGGGTGGGTTCCGGGAGGGCGTCGGCAGGCATGGGGACCTCGTTGAGGTTGTGGATCTTCACCGTGAGCACCGTTCCACCGCCGCCGGAGTACAGGCCCTGCAGCTCATACTCCACGTTGAGGCCCTTGTCCTTGACGGGTGCCGCCAGGTTAGAGGTCACCTCTTCGGCGTCCACGTCTTTAGCCTCAAACGTCGGCGGCTCCGAGCTGGACACCACGATGTTGTCCTGCGGGCCCGCGTCCGGCGGCTGGAGGATGCTGCAGCCTGAGAGGGCAGCCAGGCACAGCGGGGCACACGCTAGGGGGAGGTACTTCTTCACCGCGAATCCTTTTCCATCACGACTTCGGTTTCTCCCTTACCTTAGTCGACGGGTTGGATATTCCTATTAAGGGCGTAACATCGGCCGACGATGAACTCTATTCTCCGCATCGTCCGCAGCGCTTCTGCGCTGTGGCCGTTCTATCTCGGCGTCCTAATCACCGCGTCAGTCACCGCGATTCTCTCGCTGCTGACGCCCTTCATCCTCCGCGAGGCCACCGACACCGTCGTCGCAGGAGGCCCGCTGCGTACCATCCTCTGGTGGGTCGTGGCGCTCTTTGTGGCAGATGCGCTGGGCAACGTGGTGAAAAACATCGGCGGCTATATCGGCGATGTCATGGTGGCGCGCCTGCGCCAGATTCTGTCCACGCGCTACTTTGCCAAGCTGCTCTCCGTGCCGCAGGGTTATTACGACAACCAGGTCACCGGCACCATCATTGCGCGCTTGGACCGCTCGATTGCGAATATCACGCAGTTCCTGCAGTCCTTCTCCAATAACTTCTTCGTCATGCTGATCCAGGCCGCGGCGGTGTTGGTCATCACCGCGGTGTACTACTGGCCGCTGGCCATCTTGCTGGCAGCGCTCTTCCCCATCTATATGTGGCTCACCGCGCTGACCTCGGAGCGCTGGCAGAAATTCGAGGCCATCAAGAACGAAAACATCGACGTGGCCAATGGGCGCTTCGCGGAGGTCATCGGCCAAGTGAAGGTGACCAAGTCCTTCGTGGCCGAGGCCCGCGAGTTGGCCTCCTTCGGTTCGCGCTACCGCACGGTGGTGGATACGACGAAGCCGCAATCGCGCTGGTGGCATTCCATGGATACCGCGCGTGGCGCGGCCATGGCGCTGATCTTCTTAGGCATCTATGGCCTGATCTTCTGGCGTACCTTGGAGGGCCACTTCTCCATCGGTGACATGGTCATGCTCCTGCAGCTGGTGAACATGGCCAAGCAGCCGGTGTTCATGATGAGCTGGATCGTGGATGTCAGCCAGCGCGCCATTGCCGGCTCCAAGGACTATTTCAAGGTCATGGAGGAGACCCCGGAGCCCACGGTAAACCCGCAGCTGGTCGCCGCCGCTGAAACCTCCGACGTCCCCGATCTCGATCTCACCCCGGCCGAGCCGCTGCGCCCAACACAAGGCCCGGTCTTCGCCTTCGAGGACGTGTCCTTCTCCTATGAGTCGGATAAGCCGGTCGTCGCCGGTATTTCCTTCGCCGCCGAGGAGGGCCACAAAGTCGCGCTCGTCGGCGAGTCCGGCGGCGGCAAGTCCACCTTGGTCAACCTGCTGCTGGGCCTGTACCAGCCCACGGAGGGAAAGCTGACGGTGCTGGGGCACGACGCCGCGGAGCTTACCGCCGAGCGCCTGCGCGCCTCAGTCGGCGTGGTCTTCCAGGAGTCCTATCTCTTCTCAGGCACCATCAAGGAAAACATCGCTTATGACAAGCCGGAGGCGACGATGGAGGAGATCGTGAACGTCGCCAAGCGCGCCAATGCACACGACTTCATCGAGGAATTCCCCGATGGCTATGACACCGTCATCGGTGAGCGCGGCCTCAAGCTCTCCGGCGGGCAGAAGCAGCGCGTGGCCGTGGCGCGCGCCATGCTCAAGGACGCCCCCATCCTCGTGCTCGACGAGGCCACCTCGGCGCTGGACACCAAGGCCGAGCGTGCCGTGCAAGCGGGCCTGGATGAGCTCATGAAGGACCGCACCACGCTCATCATCGCGCACCGCCTGTCCACCATCGCGGACGTGGACACCATCATCACCCTCGACCACGGCCGCATCTCCGAAATTGGTTCGCCGGCCGAGCTGGCGCAGTCCGGCGGCATCTACGCCGAGCTGCTGCGTTTGACCCAATCCGCCTCCGCCGCCGACCGCCAGCGGCTGAAAAAATACGGATTTGTGCAGCCCAACGACGAGTAAGGTGGGGCGCATGCATTTCCCTAGCCTGAAAGAACTTAGTGCCCGTGGTACCCGCAAGTGGACCGTCTTTGACGAGGACATCATTCCGCTGTGGATCGCTGAATCGGACTTCCTCACCGCCCCCGCGGTGAAGGAAGCAATACAGGAGGCTGTCGACGCCGAATCCTTCGGCTACACCCCAGCCCCCAAGGCCTCCGAGCTCAACGCGGCCCTGGCGGATTTCTATGAATCGCGCTACGGCTGGCGCCCACAGCACGTCTTCTGGATTGGGGACGTCGTGCGCGGGCTGCTGCTCGGGGTGCAGTACTTTACTGAGGGCGCGGTGGCCGTACCGGTTCCGTCTTACCCGCCGCTGTTGGAGCTGCAGGAGACCGCGGGGCGCGAGAAGATAGAGACCTCGCTGGAGCTAGACGATATCGAGCGTGCCTTTAAGGCTGGCGCCGGCTCTATCCTGCTCTCCCACCCTTATAACCCGCTGGGCATCGTCTTCGACGAGGACTGGCTGCGGGGGCTCGTGGAACTGGCGGATAAGTATGATGCCCGTATCCTCTCCGATGAGATCCATGCCCCGCTGGTCTACGAGGGCCGCCACATCCCGTTGGGTGCTTTGTCCGACCGCGTCATCACCGTCACCGCCACGTCCAAGGCGTGGAATACCGCGGGTCTCAAGTGCGCACAGGTGATCTTCTCCAACTCCGCGGACGTGGAGCGCTGGAATTCGCTGACCGGTGTGGCCAAGGACGGCACCGGCACGCTGGGCGTTCTGGCGGCGGAGGCCGCCTACCGCGACGGCGGGGAGTTCCTCGACGAGGAGATTGCGTACTTAAAGAAGACCCGCGACTGGCTGGTGGAGGAGCTGCCCAAGCGCGTGCCGGGCCTAAAGACTTCCCACCCGCAGGCCACCTACCTGCTGTGGTTGGACTTTTCCGAGACCGCTATTGGTGATGACCCGAAGCCCGCAGCGTGGGTTCGCGAGCACGCCAAGGTGGCTCTCAACGAGGGCGTGACCTTCGGTACGGGCGGCGAGCACCACGCGCGTTTGAACTTCGCCACCTCCCGCGAGCTGCTCGAAGAAGCGCTGGATCGGCTAGAGAAGGCCTTCAGCTAGAGTTTACATCTCATGTCATGGGCATTATTCTTAGAAAAATGTCCATTAATGACGCTCAGGCTCCCTCTCAGTCCGCCTCGAAGACGGGTTCTCCCATCGGCATCGTCATCGTTGCCTCACTCATGCTCTTCTCCATGTTCTTTGGAGCGGGCAACCTCATCTTCCCGCCGGAAGTCGGTGTCTCCTCCGGCACCAACTTCTGGCCCGCCACCTTGGGCTTCCTCGCCGCCGGCGTGGCGCTGCCGGTCTTGGCTGTGGTCGCGGTGGCCATTTCCGGCCAGTCCGTGCGGGACATCGGAAACCACGGCGGCAAGATCTTCGGCGTGGCCTTTTCCGTCATTGCTTACCTGGCCATCGGCGCCTTCTACGCCCTGCCGCGTACCGGCGCGGTGTCCATGGAAACCGCCATCACCCCGCTGCTGGGGTGGGAGGGGACCTTCGCCAACGGCGCCTTCAACGTCGTCTTCTTCCTTATCGCGTTGGCTTTGGCCTGGCGCCCGAATGACATCATCGACACCTTGGGCAAGTTCCTCACCCCGGCGCTGGTCATCCTGCTCGCGGTCCTCATCACCCTCGCTACCGTGGCGAATCCCCGCATGCCCGGCACTCCGACCGAAGAGTATGCCTCCGCACCCTTCGTTACCGGCCTCTTTGAGGGCTATAACACCATGGACGCCATCGCGGGCCTGGCTTTCTCCATCGTCATCGTGACCTCCCTGCGCTCCAAGGGTTTTTCCAAGAACAGTGAGCTGCTGCGCGGAACCATTCTCTCCGCGGTCATCGCCGGCGCCCTGCTCGCCGCCATCTACCTGGGGCTGGCGTGGATCGGCCAAACCATGCCGAACGGTGCCTCCTATGAGTCCGGCGCCGCCCTGCTTGCCGACGCCTCCAATCTCACCATGGGCAATATCGGCCAGGCCGTCTTCTCCGCCATCGTCATCCTGGCGTGCATGACCACCGCCGTGGGCCTGATTTCCGCCACCTCGGAGTTCTTCGCCCTGCTCGTGCCGAAGACCACCTACCACCTGTGGGCCTGCCTGTTTACTGCACTGTCCATAGCCTTCGCTTTCCAGGGCCTTGACACGGTGCTTGCCATCGCGGTGCCCTTCATCGTGTTCTTGTACCCGCCGGCTATCTCGCTGATTGCGCTGACCCTCCTGCAACCGGTAGTCAAGAAGTGGGTCACCTTCTACTGGGCATTCCGCTTGGCACTGTGGGTTTCCGTGCTGTGGTCCGCCGCCACCTCCTTCGGCGCCCCGCTTGATTTCGCCCCTGGCCAAGACGTTGGCCTGGGCTGGGTGGTTCCCACGCTCCTCGCATTTGCCATCGGCGTTATCATCGACGTTGTATCTACAGGCTCGTCGAAGAAAAGTGAGTAGCTCATGACGTTCCGCGCCGCTTTGTCCGTCCTCGATTTCTGCACCATCTACCCGGGGGAATCTCCCTCCCAGTCCATGGCCAGGTCGGTCGAGCTGGCGCAACGCGCGGAGGCTTTGGGGTTTAAGCGCATGTGGTACACCGAGCACCACAACATGCCCTCCATTTCTTCCTCCTCCCCGGCGGTGCTCATCGCACACATCGGCGCGAAGACCGAGCGCATCCGCTTGGGCTCCGGCGGCGTCATGCTGCCGAACCACGCGCCCTATGTCATCGCCGAACAATTCGGCACCCTCGCCGAGCTCTACCCCGGCCGCATCGACCTCGGCCTGGGCCGCGCCCCCGGCACTGACATGCAGACCTTGGGCCGCGCCCTGCGCCGCGATGGCCACGCCGCCGAACGCTTCCCCGAGGACGTCAAAGAATTGCAGGGCTACCTCTCCGGAAAGTCCCTCATCCCCGGAGTGAAGGCCATCCCCGGCCATGGCACCAACGTCCCCATCTACATCCTGGGATCCTCGCTGTTCGGCGCCTCGCTCGCCGCCAAGTACGGGCTTCCCTATGCCTTCGCCTCGCACTTTGCCCCGCAACACCTCGAGGCCGCCACGGCCTACTATCGCGAGAATTACCAGCCTTCCGAAGCCCACCCGGAGCCCTATGTCATCGCGGGTGTCAACGTCACCGCGGGTGATGACGCCGACGAGGAATTTGAAAAGGTCTGCTTCCGCCGCGTCAAGGCCTTTGCAGGTCGTGGCAAGCAGCTCAGCGACGCCGACGTTGCCCGCATCATCGATTCCCCGCAGGGCCAGCAGATCATCGGCATGCTGAAGTACTCCGCCGTGGGCAGTATCGAGCACGTGCGCGACTACCTCACGGAATTCCAAAATCTGGCCCAGGCGGATGAACTCATGATCTCCCTGCAATCCACAAGCCACGAGGCCGCCTTGGGTAACATGGTTAACCTGGCTCAAGCGTGGCAGCTGTAGGCGGACGCGCCCTCGCGCATCCGCGCTTCAACACATCACTACCCATCACAGCGTTTTCTACATAGAGGAGCATCACCGTGGCCCTTCGCGGTACACAGCAACACAGTATTATCGCTGACTATCTGCGCAATCTCATCCGCAGCAAGAAGCTTTCTCCCGGTGATTTCCTGCCCAGCGAGGCCGAGCTGTGCGAGCATTTCTCCTCGTCCCGCGGTCCCGTGCGCCAGGCCGTCGCGGCGCTGCGCTCGGAGGGCCTCATCTCCTCCGGCCGCGGCCGCCGCTCCGTCGTCCTCGGCCGTTTCACCTCGGAGTCCTTCGACTCCATCTACTCCGTAACGCACTGGCTGCGCGAGCGCGGATTCGAGCCCGGCGCCTCCACCCTGTGGCTGGGCCGCTGTCCCGCTACCGAAAGGGAGGCCGAGTTCCTGCGGGTAGAGCCCGGCTCCCCGGTTATCTTTGTGCACCGCGTGCGCAGCGCCAATGGCATGCCGATCGCCATCGAGCGCATGTTCTTCCCTGTCGACGTGGGCAGCCACATCCTCAACTTCGATGCCGATAATGAGTCCATCCACGATCACCTGCGCAAGCAAGGCGTGGAATTCGACAACGTCAACCGCGAGCTCTCGCTGGCTTCCGCCAGTGAGGAGGATGCGCGCTCCCTCAACGTCGAGCCCGCCACCCCGCTGTGGCGCCTGCACCTCGACATCTCGGATCACTCCGGGCATCCCGTCGAGTGCACCGAAATCCTGTACCTCGGGGACCGGCTCACACTTGGCATGACGAGCGTGCGGGGCACCACCTCCCCGCTCGAGGTCAAGCTGTCCGAAGGATGAAGGCCTGGTTAGGTGCGCTGGGGGTGGTGCTGGGGGCGTCGCTCAGCGCCTGCTCCGCCGGTTCCACGGCGCTTGTTGATTCTGATTCCTCCGCGCTGACGCTGGCCACGACGACGCCCGCGACGTCCCTGGATTTCACCACCGTCGGCGGCGCCGCCATCCCGGCCGCGCTCATGAGCAACGTCTACGAAACCCTGGTGCGCATCTCGCCTGAGGGAGAGATTGTGCCCGGCCTCGCCGAATCCTGGGAGGTGGACTCCACGCGCTACACCTTCCACCTGCGCGAGGCCTCCTTCTCCAACGGCGAGGCCTTCACCGCGCACACCGCCGCGTGGTCCATCAACGCTGTGAAAACGGAATGGACCAACGGGCTCAAGAAGCAGATGGACGTGGTGGAATCCGCCACGGCGGTGGATGATCACACGCTCGTCGTCGAGCTATCCCGTCCCTCCGCCGGCTGGTTGTGGTCCATGGGCACCGTCATCGGCGCCATGCGCACGCCCACCGAAGCTGTGGGCACCGGCCCCTTCGCCGTCGCCGGCTTCTCCCCCAACGAGTACATCGCACTGCGCGCCCGCCCGGACTACTGGGGAACCCCGGCGAAGGAAGACATCACCATCCGCTACTTCCCGGATTCCCTCACCGCGGTCAACGCCCTGCGCTCCAGCGGGGTCGACGCCGTGTGGGGCGTGCAGAACCCCGAGCTGCTCGACACCCTCGATGACTCCATCGAAACAGCAGTCGGCACCACGAACGGCGAGGTGCTGCTGTCCATGAATAACCAGGCAGCGCCTTTCGACGACCCCCGCGTGCGCCGCGCCGTGGCTTATGGAATCGACCGCCAGGCCGCCAACGACATCCTCTGGGAGGGCCGCGCGAAAGACACCGGCGGCGCTCCGGTGCCGCCGACCGACCCGTGGTTTAGCGCCAAGGACTACTACCCTTACGACCCCACGCGCGCCCGCGCGCTGATGGAGGAGGCCGGGGCCGTGGGCACGCCGCTCACGCTCACCGTGCCCAGCCTGCCCTATACGCAAACGCTCTCTGAGTTCCTCTACTCGCAACTGACGGAGATGGGATTCGAGGTCACGCTGGAAACCGCGGAGTTTCCCGCCGTGTGGCTGAGCCAAGTCATGGGGGCCAAGGACTATCAGATGTCGCTCGTCGCGCACGTCGAGCCGCGCGATATCCCTACCATCTTTGGCAACCCGGACTATTACATCGGCTATGATTCGCCGCAGACCCGCACGTTGTTGAAGCAGGATGACATGAAAGGGGCGGTCGACCAGATCATGGAAGATATGCCCGCCCTGACCTTGATGAATATGCCCAATATCGTGCTCTACCGCGAGGGCCTGACCGGCCTGCAACCCAACCAGATCACCGATGCCATCGAGTTGCGAGGAGTGCGATGAGATTCCTGCGCTTCCTCGGCACCATGTGGGCCGCCTCCATCATCATCTTCCTGCTCATGCGGGCAGTGCCCGGCAACCCGGCGCGCGTGGCCTTGGGCGTCAACGCCACTGATGAATCCGTGGCGGAGCTGACCCACGCCATGGGCCTGGACCGCCCGCTTCTCGTGCAATACCTGGAGTGGATGAAAGGGCTGTTGACCGGAAACTTCGGCGTCTCGCTGTCCTCGCAGCAGGACATCACCCCGCTCGTGGTTGACCGCGCGCAGGTCACGCTGTTGCTCATCGGGCTGGCCATCGCCCTCGCACTAGCCGGGGCTATCCCCATGGGCATCCTGCTGGCCCGCTTTAGGCTCCCCGTGCTCAACGCCGCCACGCAGCTGGGCATCGCGGTGCCCAGCTTCCTGGTCGGTATTCTGCTCGTCGCCGTGTTCTCCGTGCACCTGGGTTGGCTGCCGGCCAACGGCTGGCAGCTACCGCGCGAGGGCCTCAGCCACCTTGTCCTGCCGGTTATCTCGCTGGCACTGGTGCAGGGCGCGATGCTCACCCGCTACGTGCGCGCCACCCTCCGCGAGGAGATGGACAAGGACTACATCCGCACCGCCCGCTCCCTGGGTGAATCCCGCACCGGGGCGCTCATCCGCCACGGCCTGCGCAACGCCGCCCTGCCGGTGCTCACCGTCACCGGCGTGCAGCTGAGCACCCTGGTGGTGGGCGCGGTGGTCATCGAGAACGTCTTCGTCATCCCCGGCTTGGGCTCGCTGCTTCTCGACGCCGTCTCCACCCGCGACCTCACCACCGTCCAGACCCTCATCATGGTCTTCGTGACCTTCACCCTGACCGTCAACCTGCTCACGGACCTGGCCTACCGGGTCATCGACCCGCGGCTGAAGGAGGCGCGATGAAACCCGGCTATATCCTGGTGGGCCTGACCATCCTGCTTGCGCTGGTCTCCCTGGTGTGGACGCCCTATGACCCCAACCTCATCTCCCCCGACCGCCTGGCCGGCCCCAGCCTGGAGCACCTCATGGGCACCGACCGCTTCGGGCGCGATACCTTCTCCCGCATCCTCGCCGGCGCCCAGATCACCGTGCTGGTGGGCGTCGTGGCGGTGGCCATCGCCGCACTCATCGGCGTACCGCTCGGCATCGTCGCCGGGATGCGCGGCGGCGGTTTCATCATGGCGGCCACCGACCTGCTGCTCGCCTTCCCGGCGCTGTTGCTGGCCATCGTCGCCGGCGCGGTGTGGGGCTCCTCGACGCTCACGGCCACCATCGCCATCGGCATCGCCGGCATCCCCTCCTTCATCCGGGTCACGCGCTCCGGCACGCTGCAAATCATGACGCAGGACTATATCGCGGCCGCGCGCATCTCGCGCGTGCCGCCGGCGCTCATCGCGTGGCGCCACGTACTGCCCAACCTCGGCGGCATCGTGGCCATCCAGGCTTCCGTCTACTTTGCGCTGGCCGTCCTCGCCGAAGCCGGTCTCTCCTACCTCGGCCTGGGCACTGCCCCGCCGACCGCCTCGTGGGGCCGCATGCTTCACGACGCCCAGCCCCTCCTGGCCACCCACCCCCTCCAGGCGCTGTGGCCCGGGCTGGCCATCGCCGGCACCGTCCTCGGATTCAACCTGCTAGGAAGCCATGCTGACCGTCACTGATCTGCGCGTGGGCCCTGTCGGCCCCATCTCCTTTTCCATCGCACCCGGCGAGCGCGTCGGTCTCATCGGCGATTCCGGCAGCGGCAAGTCCCTCACCGCCCTAGCCATCATGGGGCTGTTGCCCGACCACCTGCAGGCCACCGGCTCCATCCACTTCAACGGCCAGGAGCTGCTAGGCATGCGCGACCGCGACCTGCGCAAGCTGCCGCTGGCCATGGTCTTCCAAGAGCCCATGACCGCGCTCGACCCGCTGATGAAGGTGCCCGGCTTCAACCGCTTCCCGCACCAGCTCTCCGGCGGACAGCGCCAGCGCGCGCTCATCGAGATGGCCATGGCCCGTCGCCCCAAGCTGCTCATCTGCGATGAGCCCACCACCGCCCTGGATCCCTTCACTCAGGAAGAGATCCTCTCCACCATCGTGGATGCCGCGGACAGCGAAGACACAGCGCTGCTGTTTATTAGTCATGACCGGGACGTCGTCAAGCGCGTGTGCGACCGCGTCGTGCGCATCGGTGAGCTCACCGCTCCCGACCTCACCCCGCCGCCCATGCCCACTCTGGGCAAGCCCGTCATCGAGCTCAAGAACGTGACCAAGACCTACCGCGGGGTGACCGCGCTGGACGACGTCTCCCTCACCGTCCGCGAGGGCGAGCGCCTCGGCATCGTCGGCGGTTCCGGCTCCGGCAAATCCACGCTGCTCAAGCTGCTCACGGGGCTGACGGAACCCACCTCCGGAACGGTGACGGTGAAGAAGCGCGTGCACATGGTCTTCCAAGACCCTAAGGGCTCGCTCAACCCGCGCATGCCTATCTGGAAGATCGTGGCCGAGGGCGGCGGGACGCGCGAAGAAGCCGAGGCGGTGCTGCGGGAGGTCGGCATCGAGGGCTTCGAGCGCTATCCCCGGGACTTCTCCGGCGGGCAGCGCCAACGCATCTCGCTGGCGCGCGCCGTGGTGGGCAAGCCGGAGATTCTGCTGGCGGACGAGGCCGTCTCGGCGCTGGACGCCACTTCGCGGGCCCAGGTCCTCGAGCTTCTACAGCGCGTGACGAAGGACATGACGCTGGTGTTCGTCTCCCACGACATCGATGTCGTGCGTCACTTATGCCCCACGGTGGCGGTGCTACAGGATGGCCGGCTCGTGGATCGCGGCGAAACGAGTAAGGTGTTCTCCCGATATGGAACACCCACTGCCGCAACGTCCTAATGCACTTCAGCTTTTTACCGCCTTTAACACCTCCGCGCGCCGCTGGCCCGGTGCCCTGCGCGCGGCGTTGGCGATCATCATCCCCGGCGGGATCGCTGTAGCGACGGGCCACCCGGATGCGGTGCTGCTCATTTCCGCCGGCGCCTTCTCCGTCATCTACGGCGAGGGGCACCCCTACCGCACGCGGCGCCGCGTGATCCTCACCGCTGGCGGGCTGCTCACGCTGGCGGCTACGGCCGGTTCCCTCGTCGGCGTGCACGGCCTGGCACTGTCCGCGGTGTTTACGGTGGCTCTAGCAACCATCGGCGCGTTCGTGCAGAATGCGCTGCGGCTGCCGCCGCCGGGTTCCTTCTTCATCGTGATGGTGGCCGGTGGCTCCACAATGCTGCGCGGGGTTTCACCGTGGGAGGTGGCCGCGTGGAGCCTGGCCGGCGTGTTGGCCAGCTACGTGCTGGGCATGCTGCCGCGTTTCCGGGATCCGCATGGCCCGGAGACCCGCGCGGTGGCCGCGTTGGAAAAGGCCGCCGATGCCTTCGTGAACTCCGATAGCGATTTCCTGGCTCGCCACCACCAGGCGCAGTCCGCGATTTCCACGGCGTGGCAAGCGCTTGCCGACGCCGGCGTGATCCGCGGCCGCCGCATCCGCCGCCCCGCCCAGGCGGACTTGGTGCACCGCGCACTAGCGGCACAACAACGCATCGTGGCGCACCACAAGCAGGTGGGCGGCAACTCGGATCAGCTCTCTGATTCCCCCACCTACGTCGATCCTGACCGCACCGCCATCCCGCACACCAAGCCGACGATGCGCTACCGCTTCTACCGCGCCGCGGTGGGCAATTCCCACGCGGTGGTGACGGCTGAGAAGATCGCGCTTGGTGGCCTGGCGACCGCGTTCATTGGCATGGCGCTGGGGCTTAACCGCCCAGACTGGGGCGCGGTGTCGGTGCTCCTGCTCTTGCAGTGGGGGCCGGACCGGGTACCGGGAACGATTCGTGGAGTACAGCGCATGCTGGGTTCGGTTCTGGGCGTGTGTGTCTTCGCGCTCATTGCGTCGTTCAGCCCGCACGGTTGGGGGCTGGTGCTCGCGTTGGCCTTCTGCCAGTTCTGCGCGGAGATTCTGGTGGTGAAGAACTACGCGCTATGCGTTATCTTCTCCACCCCGCTGGCACTGCTGATGGGCAATTCCTCGGAGCATTTGGCCCACACCATCGGCTCGCGCATGGCGGAGATTGGGCTCTCCGTGGTCGTGGCGATGCTCTTCCTGTGGCTGTGGAAGCCGCGGGCCCAGATGACCAACCACTACCGCCTGCAAACGCGTTGCTTCGAGGCGATGGCAGCCTTGCTCGGTTCCCTGCTTATCAAGACCCCGGAGGAAGCGCTGGCGCAGCGCCGCGACTTGCACTACGAGCTACTCTCGGAGCGGCGCAGCATCCAGTCGCTGGCCACCAACCACTCCGATATCAGCCAGTTCTGGCAGCGCCACACGGCTCTGCAAACCGCCGGTTACTTCCTCCTCGACTTCTGCGTGGTCAACCCGCTCTCACAGCCCAGCCGCGCGGAGCTGGACACACTCATTGAGAAGATCACCGCAGCGGAAATGCGTCAATGACCTCATAGTGCGCACCCGCCGCGGAGTACTCGCGGGCGCACAGAAGAGGCGGATTATTTCACCGTGAACAGCAGGTTCGGATCGAGGACGTGTTCCTCCACGAGCTCAAAGAGGGCAAAGGCTTCCTCCAGCTCACGGACATTCTCATCAAAATTAGGCAGCGGCATGGCATTCCAATCGACGCAGAAATAAGTGCCTTCATCCTAGCTCACATCGCTGTCATTTCGCGCACCTGCGATAATTGTTGACGTGAACACTCGAAAATCTACCGGTCCACCCGTTGGCATCTATCCCCACAACATGCACCCGGGCTTGGTTCCCGGAATCGGTGTGGAAGACCAACGCAATGCTTTCACGCTGGACAAGGTCACCTTCTTCAGCACGGCTACGTTCGTCGTAGCCTTCATCATCTGGGGCATCACCTCACCGGAGTCCGTCTCCGCCGCCTCCTCCGCGGCCTTTTCCTGGGCCGCATCAAGCTCGGCACGGATGACGAGGAACCCGAGTTCGGCTGGTTCAGCTGGGTGGCCATGATGTTCGGTGCCGGCATCGGCGTTGGCATCTTCTTCTACGGTCCTTCGGAGCCGCTGTCGCACTACATCACCCCGCCTCCCCACACTGTCGACGGCAACAGCGTCGAAGCCCTCCACCAAGCAATGGCCCAGGCGCACTACCACTGGGGTGTCTCGCCCTGGGCGGCCTATGCCCTCGTCGGCGGCGCGATCGCCTACTCTTCCTACCGCCGCGGCCGCGTTCCGCTGGTGTCCTCGATTTTCAAGCCCCTGTTTGGCTCCCGCGATACCGATGGGCCGCTGGGCAAGCTTATCGACATCCTCGCACTCGTCGCCACACTCTTCGGCACCGCCGCCACGCTGGGGCTTTCCGCCATCCAGATTGGCCAAGGAGTGTCCATCATCCGCGGCGCAGGTCCGTTGACCAATGCTGTGCTCATCGCGATCATCGCCGTACTGGGGTGCGGGTTCATCATCTCTGCGGTCTCTGGTGTTTCCCGCGGCGTGCGCTACCTGTCCAACTTCAACATCACACTCACGCTCGGCCTGGTCATCTTTGTTTTCTTCACCGGCCCGACCTTGCTTTTGCTCAACCTCGTGCCCTCCGGCATCGTCACCTACATCGACCAGCTTTTGCCCATGATGGCCAAGGGCCTGTCCTGGGGCGATGAAACCATCGAATTCCAGTCCTACTGGACCGCCTTCTACTGGGCGTGGTGGATCGCGTGGACGCCCTTCGTCGGCATGTTCGTCGCCCGCATTTCCCGTGGCCGCACGCTGCGCGAATTCACCGCCGTCACCGTCTTCGCGCCCTCCCTCATCCTCATTTTGGCCTTCACCATCTTCGGCGGCACGGCCATCACCTTCCAGCGCGAGGAACTACCGAACTTTGATGGCTCTGCCTCCGGCGAGCAGGTTCTCTTCGCCATGTTTGACCACCTGCCGCTGAGCAGCATCACACCATTTGTTCTGATCGTGGTGCTGGCGGTCTTCTTCATCACGTCTGCCGATTCCGCATCGGTCATCATGGGAACCATGTCTTCCAAGGGCAATCCCGCGCCGAACAAGTTCATCGTCATCTTCTGGGGACTGTGCATGATGGGCATCGCCATCGTCATGCTGCTCACCGGCGGCGAGGACGTGCTCACCGGCCTGCAGAACCTCACCATCCTCTCGGCGCTCCCATTCTGTCTGGTGCTGCTGTTCATGATGGTGGCCTTCATCAAGGACCTGCGCTCCGACCCGATGTTCATCCGCCGCGCCTACGCGCGCGCCGCGGTGGAAAACGCCGTCGTGCGCGGCATCGAGGAGCACGGCGATGACTTCGAGCTCACCGTCGAGCATGCCGACGAAGGCCGCGGTGCAGGCTCCGACTTCGACTCCTCCGCCCACCGCTACACGGACTGGTACCAGCGCACCGATGAAAAGGGCGAGAACGTAGACTACGACTTCGACACCGATACCTGGGCCGACGGCTACGACCCGAACACTGAGCAGAAGGAGAAGTAAATGGGAATACCGGACGACGTCGTCCTTGAGGGCTATACCCTCATCGAGCAGCACGAAATTGACCACGAGTTCCTCATCAACGGCTCCCCATTCGCTGCGGTAACTCCCCTGCTATTCGCTCTCACCATCGCCGGCATGCTCCTCGTGGCAGCCAGCTTCTTTCTGCGCGGCAGTCGCCGCATCATCGCTGGCCTGCTCGGCGCGGTCCTCACTCTCACAAAGTTGTGGTGGATGCCCATTGCACTTGCCCGCCAGTTCAACGACAGCCAGGTCTTCGGCTACGCGCTGAAGTACTACCCCCAGTACTGGCCGGCGGCGTCCATCATCGTGATCGTCATCGCGCTGCTCGGCCTCGCCTCCGCGTTTATCCGCCGGCGCTAGCGCGCTTCCAACACCGCAATCGCGATGTGCACCCGGTTGGTGCCGCCCAGCTTGTCCAGGATGTGCTTGATGTGGGTCTTCACCGTGGTCACGGAGACGTAGAGCTGCTCGGCGATTTCCTGGTTGTCCAGGCCCTGGGCCACCAGCTGCGCCACCTCGTTCTCGCGCTGGCTTAAGCCCTCCAGCGGGCGGGGCCCAGGCGCCTTTGTCTCTGCCGGCGCGGGCTCGGGGTGCTTGAGCGCCAGCAGATTCTTCAGGGCCTTCGGGCTCAGCAGCTGCTGCCCCGTGGCGGCGGCCCGCACCGCCGAGACCAGGCCCTCCGGCTCGATGGTCTTGAGCAGAAAGCCCATCGCGCCGGCGTGCAGCGCATCCACGATGAACTCATCCGTATCGAAGGCGGTGAGCATGACCACCGGGATATCCGGCGCGCTCGCGCGCAGTTTCCCGGCCGCCTCGATGCCATCCATGACGGGCATGCGGATGTCCATGAAGACGACGTCCGGTTGCAGGTCCAGCACGCGGGCCACGCCATCGCGCCCATTGCTGGCCTCGGCCACCACCTCAATGTCCGGCGCGCCCTCCAGGATGAACCGAATGCCGCGGCGCAGCGCCTGCTCATCATCGACTAATACCACTGAAATCATTACGCGCGTGCCTCCTCAGGGAGTTCGAGGACCCAGGTGAAGGTGGAGGCGTCGTCAAGCACTGTGAAAGTACCTCCGGCCAGCCGGGCGCGTTCCTCCAGCCCCAGCAGGCCGTTGCCGCCACCGGACTCTGGCTGCGCAGCCACTTTCTTGTTCTGCATGGTCACCCGCACCTTATCCTCCTCGTTCTCCACGGTGAGCGTCACCTTCTTCCCCGGCGCGTACTTGCGCGCGTTGGTCAGCCCCTCCTGCACGGCGCGGCCCAGCGTGTGGGCGGCAAGGGTGCTCAGCTTATCGACGTCCCCCTTCTTATAGCGCACCTTCGTCCCCGCCGCGCGGGCGCGCCCGATGTGCTCCTCGATGCTCGCGCGCGGATCCACGCGGTCATCCACGCGCAGCGCCTTGATCACCCCGCGCAGGTCCTCCGCGGCGGCCTTGGCCTCCGATTGGATGGTGTCTGCCGCCTCGGCGACCCGCTCCGGGTCGGCGTCCTTGCGGTAGCTCAAGCCTCCCGCGTACACGGAAATAAGGCTGAGCCGGTGCGAAAGGGAATCGTGGATATCGCGGGCAATGCGGTTGCGTTCCTCCAGGCGGGCGCGCTCCTCGCGCGAGCGCAGCTGATCCTCGTTGAGCTCCGCCAGGCTCACCAGCGTGACCTCGCGCTGGCGGCGCTGCGCGCGCACCGAGCCCGTAATCCAAGCAACGATGAGAAAGAGGCTTCCATAGAACACGTAACCAAAGGGATCGAAGATGTTCATCCGAATGTAAGGCACAGAGATAATGGTCACACACGAGGCCACGAAGACCGCCGTCCCCGCCAGGGACCACCGCAATCGGCCGCGCGAGATGATTGAAATCAACACCACCAGCACTGACAGCGACAGTGGGCGAAACCCGCCTAGTACCAGGACGAGCAGAGCCGCAATCAGCACCACCGGGTGGCCGGGGTACTCCTCGTGGATGTTGCGCTCCCGCCGTGAGTGGTGCAGGGCGAAGGGCAGCAGAATCCACGTGGCGAAGCTAAATAGACCCATCAAGCCCAAAACAAGGGCTTCCTGATCCGTCCCCTCGAAGTTTTCGATATGGGGGATCCATGCCGCCAAATCCGCCACCACGCAGAGGAAAATGAGCAGCACCGTGATCCACAGTGGTCGCGTCTTTCTCGTCATGGTTGCCACGATAGTTCTCCCTGCGTTCCGGAAAATCCTCCCTGCGGAGGATACCGGCACCCCAGCTCCAGTTCATAGCCTAAAGCGCATGAGAAGAACACAGACTTTGTACGAACTGCTCACCGCCGCTGGGCTGGTGTACGTCGCTTATGATTTCTCCCACGGCGCTTTCGTGCCCACAAGTGCGCTCGCCGCGGTGGCCTACGCCGCTGTTGCACTAGGCCTCACGCTGCTGATTCTGCGCAAGCACCCAGGCATTGCGCACGGGGTGGTGTGGGGCATTGCGGTCTCCACTCTCGCCGGCCAGCTCAACGAGAACATGTACCACCTCCTCGTCCGTACGGTCCCGGACTGGCTGGTCATCGCTGGAATCGCCCCACTTAACGAGGAAGTCCTCAAATTCCTCGGCGTCGTCTTCATCTGCACCTGCGTCATCCGGCCCCGTCACTGGGCGGACTACGTCTTCGTCGGCGTGGCCGTGGGCATGGGCTTTAGCGTGACCGAGAACGCCATCTACTACACCAACATGACACTGGAGAACCTCGATTCTGATCTCAAGGGAACGCTTCTGGGGCTCCTTGCCCGATTCATCGCGAACCCGCTCATGCATTCCTTCTTCACCTCAATCGCGGCTTACGGGCTCTCCCGCCGGCAACCGGTGCGCTGGTTGCTCATCGCCATGGCGGTGCACTTCACGGCTAATTTCGGCCCGTCTATCTCTACCGCGTTTGACGACGCCCTATGGCCCATCTTCCCCACCTTCCTCATCCTCATCGGCCTGTGGGTGGCCATGATTGTCAGCATTGTCAAACTCCGCAAAATCCTCCCTGCGGAGGATACCGGCGCAAAACCGCAGCTCGTAGGGTCGAAAGCATGAGAAACACACTGATTTATTCCTGCATCGGCGTCCTCGCCGCAGTACCGCTTGCCGACGCCCTCCTCCCCGACCCCACTCCCGACACCACCCCCGTGCGCGGTATCCCGGGACTGGAGTGCCCGGAGGATCCGTACGCCTCCTCGCAGACCTGGAACTGCGGGAGCGCAACCATCATTTCTGAGGAAGGCAGATCCTCCCGCGAGGTCGAGACGTACCTGCCGCGCCAGCACCGCTCCTTCAACGGGACCAGCGCGCTCACCGACGCCCCCATCACCACCCAGGCTGCCGAGCTCTACCGCATCGAGGACGGCGACGGCATCACGCTGTCTCAGCGGCACAACAACACCATCTCCTTCCTCCACATCTACGGACCGAAGGCACGTGACTTCGCCGACCGTGTGCAGCCGGAGGACGCATGAAGTACCTGTACTACCTGCTGACCCTCGGCGCGCTGGCCGTCACCGCCTTCCACTACGCGGGCGAGCCCTTCCTGCCCGCAAGTGCTCTGGCCGCCGTGGTCTTCGCCGCCGTACTCGTCCCCCTCGCGCTGTTCTTCCTGCGCCGCCGGCCGGGAATTGCACACGGCGTGGTGTGGGGGTTCGCGGTTTCCGGGCTCGCGGTGGAACTCAACACGAACATGTCCCACCTCCTCACCCGCGCGGGCCTGGACTGGCTGGGCGCTGCGGGGTATGCGCCGCTCATCGAGGAGGTGCTGAAGTTCCTCGGCGTGCTGCTTATCTGTACCTTCGTCATCCGGCCCCGCAGTTGGCTCGACTACGTCCTTGTGGGCGTGGCCGTGGGTATCGGCTTCACTGTAGGTGAGGACGCCACCGCCTTCGCGCGCATGACGGCGGATAACCTCGACTCGGATACCGCTGGCGCAATCGGGGCAGGCGTCATCCGCCTGGCCTCCAACCCGCTCTCCCACTCGCTGTTCACTGGTCTTAGTGCCTATGGCCTATCCCAGAAACAGCCGGTGCGCTGGCTCATTATCGCCATCGCGGTGCACGCCACGAAGAACCTCTTCCCGTCGTTAAGCACTGCGCTCGACGACGCCATCTGGCCCCTCCTCGCCGGTATGGTCGTCGTGCTCGCCGAGTGGGTAGCCACCATCTGGGGCACTATTGCGCTGCGGAAGAAGGCGGCTGCGCATCCGCCCCTGTCCCCTGCACCGGCGCACGCATAGCCTTCGTGGCCGGCGAGGGGTGGGCGTCCTCGGCGGCGAGGCGCTCAAAGGCCACCGCCGCCAGGGCTGCGGCTTGGTCTCCCAGAACGGAATCATCGAAACGCACCTGCGGTGAATGGTTCCACTCGCGCATGTGCTCCGGGGTGTGCGGATCCCCCGTGCCGAACCACATGAACGTGCCCGGCACCTGGGCGAGCACCGCGCCGAAGTCCTCTGAGGCCATCATCGGGGTATCCATGGTCAGCACGTTTTCCGCGCCGAACATACCCGCCCACAACGACGCCGCGAACTGGTCCTCGCGCGGTGAGGTCTTGGTGGCCGAGTACAGGACCTCGAAGTCCACCTTCGCGGTACAACGATGGGAAGCCGCCACGGAGCTCGAGACCTCGATGATCATTTGGCGGACTGCGTCGATGTGTTCGTCGCGAAGCACGCGCACCGTCGCGCCCAGCTCCGCCTTGTCCGGGATGACGTTGACCGCGCCATCGCCCGCGCGCAGGTTGGTCACCGTGATGACAATCGGCGAGTTCGCATCGAAACGCCTGGTCAGCGCCACTTGCAGCGCCATCTGGATCTCCGCGAGGGCCGCAACGGGATCGATAGCATCGTGCGGGCGCGAGCCATGCCCACCCTTGCCGTAGACGGTGATCCCCAGATTGGACGACGAGGCCATCATTGGGCCAGCAATATGGTGGAAGGTGCCCTTATCCTGCGGGCCGACGTGCAGACCGTAGGCGGCGATGGGCCGGCGGCCGGCGGCGTCGAGCACGCCCTCATCGATCATCGGCTGCGCGCCGCCCGGACCTTCCTCGCCCGGCTGGAACATGAAGATGACATCGCCCAACAGCTCCTCGCGGTGGCGGCACAGCATCTTCACCGCGCCAATCAGTCCGGCCGTATGCAGGTCATGGCCGCAGGCATGCATGTTGCTATTCGTCGAGGCAAACGGGCTGCCCGTTTGCTCACGCACCGGAAGGGCGTCCATATCCGCGCGCAGCAGCACCGACACGGGGCGCTCGCCGCGCTTGCCGCCGCGCAGCACCGCGACGACCGAGCTGAGGTCACGGCCGAGATGAATCTCCAGCGGTAGGCCTTTAAGGGCTTCGAGCACCTTCTCCTGGGTGCGCGGCAGATGCAGCCCCACCTCCGGGTTCTGGTGCATATCGCGGCGGAAGGCCTGCAACTCCGGAAGCAGCTCCCGGCCTTCCTCCACGAACACGTGGCTGGCCAACCGCTCCCCGAGCTTGGCCGAAACCATCGGAAGCGGTGGCAATTGCTGACGGTGGCGCGGGGCCATCTTCATGGTGTCATCCTTTCCGAGCATGTGCGCCGAGCATACCGGAAACTGCTGTGCTGTCAGGTCGGTTTGGACTCAAGCTGATGGGCTACCCATGCCCGCTATCCCGATAGCGAACCTCCTGCGAGGCTGTGTGAAATGGTCTCAGGAGGCTCTCGTTTCGACCGGCTTTACCGAGAGGAGAAAGGTTGGGCAGCAGCATATGGCGAATTCAATCGGTATGCGAACCAGCCAACTCAATCTAGGGGCTTTTCTCGTACCAGCCCCATTAACCAGGAATTTTGTCCCTCCGGTTGCGGGGCCCACGGTGCTGTTTTAGTCTCTGTGCTCATGGGGGATATTGAAACCTACATCCGCCTTCGCAATTCGGGGATTGCGCTGGTGGAAAACATTCCTGGCGCACCCGATGAGCTCCGCACGCTCGGAGCTTCTGCTTCCGATGCCGCTGAGCTTGCAAACCTTAACCAGGTTTATTTCGGGCCCACCCGATTTAGCGGCAAACAACGCAAAGCCCGCCAAGC
>NZ_KV803965.1:0-419 GCF_001811255.1 Corynebacterium sp. HMSC068H04 | reverse complement strand
CGCGCGCTCGGCGCCTCTGCTTCCGATGCTGCCGAGCTTGCAAAGCTTAACCAGGTGTATTTCGGGCCCACCCGCTTTAGCGGCAAGCAACGCAAAGCCCGTACCGCAGCCCTTCAACAACGCCACAGCCTCGGCACCCTCACACTCATCGAGTCCTACACCGCAAAAGTCAAGAAAACCCTCGACGCCTGGAACCTGCGAATCAAACTCGCAGGAACACCCGCACACCGCATCCCCACCGTCGCCGCCACACGCCTGAAAGAACTACGCTCCAAGCGCATAGCCAAACCAGGTGTGCGCATCACCTACCGGGAACAAGGCCCCAACACACTCTCCATAACTGACGATGCCACCACGATTGCCAACATGCGCGGCGTCCTCGAATCAACCAACACCACCGACCTGCTTCAAGCCGCCAA
>NZ_KV803964.1:0-37932 GCF_001811255.1 Corynebacterium sp. HMSC068H04 | reverse complement strand
CGACGTGTCTACTTTCCGGGGGTCAGGCCCCTGTTCATCGCAACGCTTGTAATCAATTATCTAGCAGGACTAAGTGCTGATGAATCATACTTTGGAGCACATTGGTGGCATCGTCTGGCGTGGGTTACGCCACTGTTGTTCTTGGCTTCTTTGATTTGGGCCTGGTTCGAGCACAGGAAGGTGCATCGGTATCCGCATTGACCCGTATTTAGTAGCGTCGGGCGTGAATGAGAAGGAAGCCTTTGCGCTTGGGCGAAAGATGCTTTTTGCTCTAGTGGGGAGTGTCGATCGGGCCTAACCCCCGACGCGTCTACTTTCCGGGGTCAGGCCCATGTCGTCGTCCCAGTTGGGAATGCAGTTCTCAGCGGTGCAGCCAGCGGCTTCAAGAATACTGTCGGAAATCTCGGAAATCTCGGTTTCGGTCGCTTCTCGCGTCCACGCAATCGCGTTCATGATCGTCCCCTTTGGGGGTCGAGGCTAGTAGCGCTCCTGGCCGCGCTCACGGATCTTCTCGTAGAAGTCCGGCTTGGCGGAGCCATAGCGTGAGCGGGAGCGGCGCGAAGGCTGCGTGGCAGCCGCAGGCGTCGAAGGCGGGGCAGCAGGCGTCGTAGCATCAGAGTGCTCGCCGGAAGGCTCCTCGTGCTCGGAGCTATTGACGTCCGCAGCCGCATCGGGGGAGCCGGCACCGGTGGCGGCCGCAGTGGCCTCAGCAATCAGGGCATCCTCATCGCGGGCGCGGCGGCGCTCCCGAATCTCAGACCACACGAAATACGCAAACCCCAGCGGCGCCATCACGCCGAAGGCAATCCACTGGTAGCCATAGGACAAGTGGTTGCCGCGGTCCAGCTTTGGAACCGGCAGCGCATGCAGCTCACCCGGCTGCTCGGGGGAGAGTTGGAGGTAGTCGTGGGCAAGGGGGACGTCGACAAGCTCTGCAATCTGCTCCGTATTGATGGAGTAGACCTGCGTATAACCCTGTTCCTCAATGGGTGCGGAGGTGTGCTTGCGTTCGTCGTAGCGCGCCATGCCCACGATGGTCACCTTGTCCGTGGGCGCCGGATCGATGTGGGGGACGGAGTTGCCCTCATCCGTGGGCATCCAGCCGCGGTTGACCAGGAAGGTCTCACCAGACTCGGTTTCAAAGGGGACCAGCGATTGGAATCCCGGGGCGGATTCCACCGGGCGCAGGCGCAGGAGCACCTCATCTTCTGAGAGGTAGTGGCCGGTTAGCTCCGCGCGTTCCCACTCCTTGTGCAGGGAGCCATCAGCAGAAAAGACTTCGGTGACCGGCTGGGGGTCGGCGTCGTAGGCCTCCTCAATGAGGTGGTTGCGCTCCACAATCTGCGCATCCTTATTCAGCTGCCACGGAGCGAGCACCGTGAAAGACAAATAGGAAAACGCGACGATGAAGATGAGAGAGAGCACCCACCCAGGCTTGAGGAATGTCTTAAGCATGATGACCAGTCTAGTAGCCGCGCAGAATTATCTAGCCGTGGTTTTCTTTAATCCAGTCGAGCAGCCCCGGAACGGAAGCATCGATCTCACTGCGGGTGCGGGCGAAGTCCTCCTCCGTGCCGTAGAAAGGATCCTCCACGCTGGCATCCTCCGGTGAGTTCGGATCGAAGCTGCGCATGAGGCGCACCTTGTCTTCCGGGATGCCGCGCTCGATGAGGGCATCGCGGTGGCCGGTGTCCATGGCCACGAAGAGGTCCGCGTCCATATGGTCCGGACCCAGCTGGGCGGCCTGGTGGCCGGCGCCATCGTGGCCGCCGCGGCGCAGCTCAGCCACGGCGCGCTCGTCCGCGCCCTGGCCCACGTGCCAGCCGCCGAGGCCGCAGGAAGAAACTCGCGCGAGGAGATCGAGCATGTCGGTCTCCATGGCGTCGCGTGTAATGATTTCCGCCATGGGTGAGCGGCAAATGTTGCCCGTGCACACGAAGACGATGTGGAGCTGGTTGTCGTTCTCCGGAGGCGTCATGCAAAGGCTCCTTAAGCTAGAGGGGTGCGCTGGCGAACGAAAGCTAGGATATAGCAGCGACGCGACTGACGTGAAACCTCAAGCCAACAAGGAGCATACGAGATGGCAGAACGAACGACCGTTGGCGAGATCCGCCGCGTAATCCACGAGGCCTACCCGCCGCAGCTGGCCGAGTCCTGGGATGCCGTTGGCCTGGTGTGCGGCGACCCCACAGACGAGGTGAGCACCGTGGCCTTCGCTCTGGACTGCACCCAGGAAGTGGCAGACAAAGCCGTGGAGCTCGGCGCGCAGATGCTCGTGGTGCATCACCCGCTGCTGCTTCGCGGGGTGACCTCGGTGGCGGCGGATACGCCGAAGGGCAAGGTCATCCACACTCTGATACGCAATGGCGTGGCCCTGTTGGCCGCGCACACCAACGCGGATAAGGCCCGCCCGGGTGTCAACGACAAGCTGGCTGAGCTCGTCGGTATCACGCCCGGCCGCCCCATCGTCCCGGTGGAGCCCTATGAGAACCTCGACGAGGCCTTAGGGCTAGGGCGCGTGGGCGAGCTTGAGCAGCCGGTGACTCTGCGCGAATTCACCCAGCGCGTGGCCGATGCCCTTCCGGAAACCGAATGGGGAGTGCGCGCGGCCGGCGATCCGGAGCGCATGGTGAAGAAAGTTGCCGTCTCCAGTGGCTCGGGGGATTCCTTCCTGGACCACGCGGCGGCTCTCGGCGTGGACGTCTACGTCACCTCCGATTTGCGCCACCACCCAGTGGATGAGCACCTGCGCGCCGCGCACCTGGCGGAGCCGGAGGGCCCGGCCGTGGTGGATACCGCTCACTGGGCCAGCGAGTTTCCCTGGACTGCCCAAGCGCGCGATATTGTGGAGGACGCATTGCGCGTGAACACCGAGATCATCGATGTCCGCACCGACCCATGGACGATTTCTGCGCATAAGGAGAACTAAATGAAACTGCCACAGGACCTGCAGAGCATCTTGCTGGAGCTGGCCACCCTCGAGCGCTCCCAGGCGCTAGGTGGGGCAACCACCATCCCGGAGCAAGAGGAGTACGAGAAGGCCCAGGCCGCACACGCCCGGCTTGTCGACGCCTCCGGCTCCGCCCAGCTCGCCGTCGACGACATGGAACTGGAGATCTTGCGCATTCAGGCTGACGAGCGCAAGCTGCGTCAGCGCGAGCGCGATGACAAGGCGCAGCTTGGTGCTGCGACCGACCCAGAGACCCGCAAGGACCTGGAGCACGATCTCTACGCTGCAAAGTCCCGCATCGCGGATCTTATGAGCGAGCTACAGGAAGCCCATAACGAAATCCACGCACTGCGCGCCAACCTTGATGTTCACGGCGCGAAGGTCTCCGATTCCGAGCGTAAACTCGAAGTACTCAAGCGCGCGGCCGAGGCCGCCCAAGAGGCCGCGGCGAACCGCCCGGATCCGCAGGTGCGCATCGGCGAGCTGCGCGAGCAGCTGCCCGCGGATGTCCTGGAGGAGTACGAGACCGTGCGCGAAGAAAACGGCGTGGGCGCTGCGGCCTTCACCGGGCGTGGTTGCGGTGGTTGCTTCATCGTGCTGCCGCCGGCCGAGCAGAACGCGGTGCGCAACGCTGCTGCCGACGAGGTTCCGCAGTGCAGCGACTGCGGCTCCTACCTGGTGCGCCCGGCCTCATGAAGCTAGTCATCTTTGCTGACGGCGGCTCCCGCGGCAATCCCGGGATCGCCGGCTCCGGAACTGCGGTCTATAACGAGGACCGCTCGCAGCTGCTCAGGGAAATCGCCTACGTCGTGGGCCAGAAGTCCACGAATAACGTGGCCGAATACCACGGGTTGCTGCGCGGTTTGGAGGCCGCGGTGGAGCTGGGCGCGGATGAGGTGGAGTTCTATATGGACTCCAAGCTCGTGGTGGAGCAGATGAACGGGCGCTGGAAGATCAAGCACCCGGATATGCAGAAGCTCGCCATCGAGGCGCGCCGCCTGCTGGATCAGATTCCTAGCTTTAGCCTCGAGTGGGTCCCGCGCGCGAAGAACTCTGTGGCCGATGCGCTTTCCAACGTGGCGATGGACGCCGCCGCGAAGGGCGATCCCGCGGGCATCCTCGACATGGGTTCCGGCGACGGCGCTGAGGCCGTCGCTGCGGATGGTCAGGATGCCAGCGGGGAGGTCGGGGGGACGTCGGCAAGCACGGCGTCCTCTACCGCAGCCGACTGGCGCCCCGAGACCGGACAGTCCACCCGCTTCATCCTGCTGCGCCACGGGCAGACGGCGATGTCCGCCGCCAAGCAGTACTCCGGGCGTGCAAACCCCGAGCTGACCGAGCTGGGCAAGAAGCAAGCGCTCGCCGCTGCCCAAGCCTTGGCCGATACCCACATCGATGCCGTGGTGTGCTCGCCGCTGCGCCGTTGTCAGCAGACGGCTGCCGCCGTGGTTAAGGGCCGTGAGCTGCGCGTGGAAACCGTCGAGGACCTCATCGAGGTGGACTTCGGGCGCTGGGAAGGCAAGACCTTCGCCGAAGCCGATGCCGCCGACCCTGAGCTCCACGCGCGTTGGCTGAAAGATACGTCCGTGGCCTGTCCGGGCGGGGAGTCCCTGCGCGCCGTGCACCGCCGCGTGAGTGCTGCGCGCCGCGAGCTGCAGCAGCGCTTTGCGGGGCAGACCGTTCTCGTGGTCTCCCACGTCAACCCCATCAAGTCCTTTGTGCGCCAGGCTCTCGATTCCGGACCGCAAACGCCCAACCACCTCTTCCTTGAGCTGGCTTCCTTGAGCGAGGTCGAGTTCTTCGACGGCGGTAGCACCCTGCACCGTTTCAACGATGTGGGGCATCTGGGCGCGCTGCGATAAACTAACAGGCGCGAATGAGCCGACCGGGCAAACGCGTTCCGTCGAACCGGCCCCTTCATGGGGCTAGGCGCGGGCCGAGGAAAGTCCGGACTCCACAGAGCACGGTGGTTGCTAACAGCAACCCGGGGTGACCCGCGGGAAAGTGCAACAGAAAGTAGACCGCCGCGTGCCTCCGCTGCGTTTCGGCGCAGCGTGGGAAGCGGTAAGGGTGAAAGGGTGCGGTAAGAGCGCACCAGCACCGTCAGCGATGGCGGTGGCTGGGTAAACCCCACTGGGAGCAAGGCATCACGGCCCGCCACGTTAGCGGGCCCGATCAGGCGTTAGTAGGTTGCTCGCCGGAGCCTGAAGGTAGCTGCTTGAGCCAACTGGTAACGGTTGGCCTGGATGGATGTTTGCCACCGTGCCACGCGCGCGGCACAGAATCCGGCTTATAGGTTGGCTCATTCGCGCCCTACACTTTTATTTTTTGGAACAATGGGGCGGCATGAAACTGTATGCCGCGCCTTTGGACTTTCGACCCATCGCCGAGGAGTTTTCTGTTCCGACCGACTTCCCGGAGGAGGTCACCGCACAGGCCGCGTCCGCACAGGACCGCTATGCCGAGCAGCGCCGCGACGCCCGGGACATCCCGCTGGTGACCATCGATCCGGTCGGCTCCAAGGACCTGGACCAGGCCGTGTTCATTGAGGCGCGCGATGGCGGCTACCGCGTGCTCTATGCCATTGCGGATGTCGCCGCGTTCATCGAACCGGGCTCCGCACTGGAGACCGAGTCCCTGAAGCGCGGCCAGACCATCTATCTGCCGGATGAGCCGGCGCGGCTGCACCCGGCAGAGCTCTCCGAAGACAGGGCTTCGCTGCTTGCCGACGTCGACCGCCCCGCCGTCCTCTGGACCTTCGACCTCGACTCCGCGGGTGAGGTGGAGGACTTCTCGGTGGAGCGCGCGCTCGTGCGCAGCCACGCGCGGCTGGACTACGACCAAGTGCACGCCGACTTGGAGAAGGGCACGCTGCATTCCTCCATCGCCTTGCTGCCGGAGGTGGGAAAGCTGCGCCAGGCTTCTTCGCTGCGCCGCGAGGCGATCAACTTGCGCATTCCCTCGCAGCGCGTATCCGAAAGCAGCGATGGGGAGAAAGGCCACTACGAGCTGGTCATGGAGCCGCGGCATGAGGTGATGGATTATAACTCGGAGATTTCCTTGCTCACCGGGATGTGCGCGGGGCGGCTGATGGAATCACATGGAGTTGGTTTCCTGCGCACCCTATCGGCGGCCACCCCGGAGGCTGAGGCCACCTTCCGCTCGGAGGCGGAGGCCCTGGGTTTTGAGCTGGGGGAGAGCAGCATCTCTGAATTCCTGCATTCCGTGGATGCGGATTCACCGCGCGGGATGGCGGTGATGCGCGAGGCCCAGCGTTTGCTTCGTGGTGCTGACTACGTGTGGCTGGAGGATGGCCAGGCGGACGTGCACGCGGGAATCGGCGGCTACTATGCGCACGTGACGGCCCCGCTGCGGCGTCTAGTTGACCGCTTCGCCACGGAGGTCTGCCTGGCGCTCAGCGGCGGCTACGAGGTTCCGCAGTGGGTGCGCGAGCGGGCCGGGGATGTCATTTCCACGATGCGCTCGACATCGCAGCTGGCCTCCCAGGTGGATAAGGCCTGTTTGAACCTTACGGAGGCGACGGTCTTGGCACCGTGGGTAGGCACCAACTTCGAAGCCGTGGTGGTCGATGGCGGGGAACAGCGCGAGAAGGCGCGCCTCTTCGTCCTAGACCCGCCGGTGATGGGGCAGGCCGTGGGCCACCCGGAGACCGGCAAGGAGACGATGGTGTCCTTGGTCAAGGCCGACGTTGAGGAGCGCGATGTGCTCTTCGCGTGGCCGGCGGACTAGTCCTCGGTGATTGCTGGGCTTCCTGCAGTAAGCGGGACGACAAGCAGGCCGTCCTCGGCCAAGTCGGCCGCAAAGTTTGCGGCCTTGGTGCTCGGCACGTAGGCGATGACCGCGGAGGACGTGCCCGCGTGGGCGGAGCGTGCCGCGACGGCGCCGCGCGCGGTGGTCAGCTGCGCGAGTTTCTCCGCGGAGCTGAATTCATACACCGTGGACAAGGCTGACTGCGACTGCGTGAGGAGCGGGAAAAGCTCGGTGCCACGGCGCGAGCGCAAAGCGCGGGCAACTCCTTCGGCGCGCTCGGTTTCCTCTGAGTAGAAGGTCAGCCACGCGGTGGCTTGCGCGATGGTCGGCTGATTCTCGGTGCCGTGCACCTTGTGGACAGCGGCGAGCCACTCGAGGACGCGTTGGGGTGCATCCGGCAACAGGCGCAGCGAAGGCGTGCCGAAGGCGCGGCAGGCGGCGTCGATGAATCGCTCGCGGGTGCGAATCTCTGCGACGGCTTCTAAGGAATCGGCATCACTTGGCACGGCCAGCGCGAAAGCCGCGATGTCTTTGTTGACCATGTGCGGTGCCTGGGTGACGGAGCCGTCGGCGTAGTCGATGATGGTGATGGACTCACCAGCGCCGCGCAGCGCGGCGGAGTGGCGGGCGCGCAGCGCAGGGAATCGGGCGAAGGTGCCAACTGCTTGGGAACACACCTCCGCGATGCGGGCACGCAGCGGAGCATCATGCAGATCATCTGCGTTGCCGAGCAACGCTAGCGCTGTGGCAATGTCGATGGCTGCGGCGGCGCCGAGCCCGGTCGAATCGGGGATGTCGTTGACCACGGTGATATCGGCGCCGGCGGTCTCGCGGGTAAGGAGCTGGCGGTTGATCATGGTGTAGATGATGCCGCCGAGGCGCGCGGCGATGGCCCCTTCGGGTGCAGGGGGTTCGATGGGCTGGCCTTCGGAATCGACGCTGGGCTGTTGCTCCGCGGCGAGGGAAGAGACCTGCTCGAGGGAAATTTGGTCTTCAACGGTCTCGCCGTTGGTGTGCTCTAGGCGAACCTTGACCAGGCCGTCGCTGCGGGGGCTGACAGCTGCTGCCGCGCGGATGTTGGCCAGGCCCATGATGGCGATGCCGCCGTAGTGATCGATGTGCTCGCCGATGAGTGCCCAGGTGGCAGGGGCGCTAGCAACATGAGCTGCATCAGCGCCCACGTTCTCGCGATGTGCGGCGCGAACGCGGTCGATGGCCGGGGTCGAAGGGGCAGTCCACAGGGGCATCGGGAAGGTTCTCCTTTGCTGGTGGCGAAAGCCTGCCTAAAAGAAAAGGCAGGAGTAGGTGACCAATCTATTCTAACGGGCGTGACCCGCGGGCGGTCTGTAGTGTGGGGTGCACTGATTACTTGCCCGACAGAACGGAGAAAACTATGGCTGAGGCTGACAACAAGTGGTTCTACGACCCGTCTACCGGTGAGGTATCCCAGGGAAAGGTGTCCGGCTGGGAGAACCGCATGGGCCCCTACAATTCCCGCGAGGAAGCCGAGCGCGCTATTGAAATCGCGCAAGCCCGCACCGCCGCGGCTGATGCTGAGGATGCCGCCGAAGACGATAACTAAACGCCTCATGGCCGGCCATGAAGCGGCTACGAAAAGCTCGGGCCCACACCACCGCAAGTAGGCGATGGTGTGGGCCGTTGTGGTGACTGCATAACTACGCAGCCACGCAGGATGAGCCGGCGGCCTAGCGCAGCTTCTTGCGCAGTGGCTTAAACGCGGACTTGATGGCCTTAAAGCTGTCCGAGTAGGCGTTGAGTGCTTCCAACCCGATGACGCGCTCGCGCTGGTAGAGCAGACCATAGCCGAAGGTATCCTCACCCCGTCGGCGGGCAGTTTCTGCCAATTCGAGCAACTTATCGCGAGAGGTCACGGAATCCTGGAAGTCTCCCAAGACAGATTGCATCTGCTTGCAGGCCTTGTAGAGGTTCTTGGTCTTTAGCGTGGTGGCTGAACCAGCGGCCTCAGCTGCATAGCGCAGTTTCTTTGCGGCCTTGCGCATATCGTGGAAGTACTCTTCACGCTCGTGCAGCGTCAGCTCGGTGTTATCCCAGTTTGAGATAGCCTTCTTGTGGCGTTTAACCAGCTTGTCATAGGCCTGCTTGAGGTGCAGCGCCATCACCGTGTCAAGATCGTGGGACTCTTCTTCATCGCGTTTGGCGTGCTTCGGCGCATAGTCCTTCGCTGCGTCCTGCTGCTCAGATGGTTCAGCGGAAGCTGTATCAGCGGAATCAGATTCCACCGCACCGTTGTCCCCAGCGCTGGTGTCTTCGTCTGCTGAAGCATCCTCGGCGGCGACTGGCGGGTTGGAGAGGAATGCATCGAGCGCATCGAGCAGAGCCAGGTACTGGTCAGAATCGAGAGCGGCGATGACACGACGATGCGCGCGGCGGTAAGCACGGCCCATATCGTGCGCGATGTGTTCGCGGGTGGCTTCATCAAGCACATCGGAGTCCTCGGAGGCGAGGAGATTCTGCCAGCGCTCTTCTACGACCTCGGCGTCACGAGCAACGCCAAGCATGGCCGCAAGCTCCTTGAGATCGGACTCTAGGCGCTGGATCTCCGGGCCCACGACAATGCCGTGGAAGGTTTGAAGGTGGCTGCGCAATTCGCGGGTAGCAACGCGCATTTGGTGCACGGAATCCCACTCATCACGGCGTACCCGCGGATCAAACTCGACGAGCTTATCCCGATTAGCTCGCAGTGCCTCTACGACTGCCGCCGCGGGGGAGCCGGGCTCCACGTTAGACGTTGCGAGTGCTGGGGGAAGCTCGACATTGTTGATGGACTGCCCCAATGCTGACTTCAGCTTGGACGGTGAGGAGGAAACCCGCGCGCCAGAACTGATCAACAGGGAGGTGGCATGACGCAGTAGCGCGCTGCCCTCCTTCGTACCGGGCAGTTCTCCTGCGAGCTCTACTTCCCACTCGCGCCACGTGCTCTGAGAGCCACCTGGTAGGAAAGAGAATGCGGTGACATGGTCATCGCAGAACTCAGCGACAGGCTCCTCGTCCGAGTTTACGAGGAGCAACTCGGTGCGGTTGTTGTCCACTTGTGCAATGGGCTCAAGCGGGTGGTTGCGGATCACCGAACGAACCTGATGGAGGAGTTCGGCCGGGACTTCGTACTTGCCGTCGACGGGTTCACCGAGTTCGGCTCGGATTTCGGTACGACCTTCCGCGCCGGGAATTTTGATATGCCAGCCATCGTCATTTCCACCGGTGCGGCGCCGCAGCGTGATCTTCGCGTGGGTAAGGCGGAGATCCTCAGTGTCGTAGTAAATCGCCGACAACGAGTGGTGGCGAGTTTCTGCGACTCGGGCTACCTCATCGAGGCGGGCGAGATCTGGTACCGGGGTGGTTTCATCCACGGCGAACTTGGCTTCGATTTCAAGAAACGTCTTTGGAGACATGTACACACTTTCGTCGGGGAGCGAAATGATAAAAGAAGAGGTATAAAACCTCTGCACTGCCTTCTAGGTTACCTGGCTAATAGTGCAAATGTGCCAACCCTTGCTGGTCCTTAACCGGTGAGTTGGCGGCGCCCACCCAAGCCCGAGGAATCACCACCCAAGTGGGAATTCTCCGCGGCAGTTGCACCTGCGGACATCCCTGCATGGTTCCTCATTGCTAAGGAGATGGTTCGCGAATCAGGGAAGAGGTGATCAGCTAAAGCTTCTGCCTTATGTCTGCGTACTTCCACCGCTGATAAAGATCGCTGAGCGAGGGCTACGTCGTTTTTCCTTTTGGCGTTGCTGCCCGCAGCCGAGTCTGTCTGTTTCTCGTCGTGAGGCGCCAATGAGGCGTTCGCTTCCTCCAAAAGCTCCCCAATGCGGGTGGCGTAGGCCAAAATGAAGCTTCGGCGAAACGACGCCACATTGCCGAGTAATCGCGCGTTGTCGGCAGCCTCCCCATGAGTCATGTGCCATTCGCACTGCCGCAGGAGGGAAGCGAACAGGTCGCTGACATGATCAATGTCCGCCTCGGCGCCAAAGACGGTGATGATTCCCATGGGGTGAAGCTTGAGGACGGTGCATCCATTTCGATCCGCGATGACGCTAAGAAGCGTGGTCTTGTGGTTGATATAGGGCGCGCTGATACGGATGCGTGTGGACATCACCGTGTCCGGGGATTCGGCGAGTGCCTCATCGAGACGGTGCCGTTGTTGAAGGCTCTGTGCTTTGGCAATGAGTGCACTGGCTTCCTCTTCATAAGGAGTGGATTCTGCCTTTCGCAGAAGTTGGGTGATCTTGTTGCGGATCCGATTCTCTTTGCTGTCTTGGTTTGCCCGAGAACTAGTTTTCTCTGCTGCGAGCACGTCAACGTCACGCAGCGGGGGCAGAGCGGAAGTAGCGTCAATGAGCCGTATGAGGTCATCGGTCGACATAGTCATCGAGTTAGGCGGGGAGACGCTTAACCATTCCTTGCGCAGCACAGTAGAACTAATCTGCGCGGGAATATGGGCAGCGGCACGATAAATAAGAGGGTGGCAAAAGCTGCCTAGGACGTGGAGTAAGTCCTTAGGTGACCATCCTTGACTGGCAGCTTGGCAAATGAGCTCGAGTCCTCGTGCGCTTAAGGTTCCGTGGTGGTTGTTCATAGCTGTTCCTGTTCCGTTTGTATGTGTACATCTGTTCGGTTGTGAGGCCATTCAAGCACGTGAGACTGATATCTGGTCTAAGAGTCGAAAAAATTTGCCCCCGAGATACTCTTGTCAACTGGGGGAATAGTTGGCGGGGCGGGGGCAAAAGATGCAACTCCCGCCGTTACTTGGGCCCGCGGCGGTAGGGTTTAGAACATGAACAGCCAACACGAATTCGTCCTTCGTACAGTTGAAGAACGCGATATCCGCTTCATTCGCCTTTGGTTTACTGACATCTTGGGGGCGCTGAAATCGGTGGTAATGAGCCCCTCAGAGTTGGAATCCGCCTTCGAGGAAGGTGTTGGCTTCGATGGTTCCTCGGTGGAAGGATTCTCCCGAATCTCAGAGGCCGACACCATCGCTATGCCGGACCCTTCAACCTTTCAAATCATGCCCTTTGACAAGGAAGAACCGGAACTTCTTTCGGCACGCATGTTTTGCGATATTACCCAGCCCGATGGGCAACCTTCCTTGGTGGACCCACGCCACATTCTGCGCCGTCAGGTTACTGAGGCTGCCAATGAAGGGTTTACGTGCAAGGCTTCTCCTGAGATTGAGTTTTATCTCTTGGAAGACGCCCGCGATATCAATACCCTGATTGCCACCGATAACGGAGGCTACTTCGACCAAGCCACGCACGATAACGCCCCGAGTTTCCGGCGCCGGTCGATGTACGCGCTGGAATCCATGGGCATTGCCACGGAATTTAGCCACCATGAAACCTCGCCAGGACAGCAGGAAATTGATCTGCGCCATGCCGACGTGCTGTCCATGGCGGACAACATCATGACTTTCCGCTACCTCATTAAAGAGGTTGCCTCCCAGCAAGGAGTGCACGCCACATTCATGCCGAAGCCATTTGAGCATCGCTCTGGCTCGGGCATGCACACGCACTTGAGCCTTTTCGAGGGAGATTCCAACGCTTTCCACGACCCCGACGATGAGATTTCACTTTCCAGTACGGGGCGGCAGTTTATCGCCGGCATCCTTGAACACGCTGTGGAAATGACCGCAATCACCAACCAGTGGACCAACTCCTACAAGCGCCTGATGTTTGGCAGCGAAGCCCCGGGATCAGTGACGTGGGGAATCTCCAACCGTTCGGCTTTGGTTCGAGTTCCTACCTATCGTCTTTCCAAAGAAATGTCGCGTCGCGTTGAAATCCGTTCACTAGATTCAGCGATGAACCCCTACCTGGGCTACGCGGTGTTGCTTGCCGCTGGCCTGCGTGGAATCAGGGAAGGCTATGAGCTTGGTGATCCCGCCGAGGATGACGTCCATCAGCTGACCCGTCGTGAGCGCCGCGCGATGGGGTACAAGGATCTGCCAAGCAGCTTGGACCAGGCGCTCCGAGAATTCGAGCGCTCTGAGTTTATGGCGGAAGTCCTAGGAGAGCACGTCTTTGAGTACTTCCTGCGCGCCAAGTGGGATGAGTGGCACGAGTATCAGCAGCAGATCACCGCATTCGAGTTGCGCAACAACCTGAATTTCTAGGAGAAGCATGCGTCCAGCATCTGTACCGTCCCCGGCAACTCTTGGCCTTACCCGGCCAACTGCTGCGGAGGACTTGTCCCGCCTTGGGTGGGATAATCCTGAGTCCCTTGAGCTGCTGTGGACCCTGGCCGCAGCCGGTGATCCCGATATGGCTCTCAATACGTTAATGAGGATCATCGAGTCAGCGCCTGAGATTGGCCCGGCGATGCGTGAAGACGAAACCTTCCGGGTGCGGTTGATGGCCCTGTTGGGCGGCTCCTCGGCGTTTGGTGATCACCTTGCCGCCCACCCGGAGACCTGGCGCGAGCTACAGCGCCCGCTGCCGACTCCCACGGAAATGCTCCACACCTTGTTGGAAGAGGTAGGGGCGGAACCGGCAACGTACGCCGAGCCGCCCACTCGTCCTGATACCGCGAGCCCCGATCTGACCTCTCCCGGTACATACCGGGCGGCTCCTGGCGACCACAAGGCATCGCTCAAGGTGGCTTACCGGACGCTCATGATGCGCATCGCCGCTCATGACCTCGCAGGGACTTTCCATTCGCGCAAGGGGCAGTCACGGCCGCAGCCGCGGGTGGGTTTTCGTGAAGTCACGCGGCTGACGACGGCCCTCGCTGACGCCTCCTTGACGGCAGCGCTCGCCGGTGCTGTCAGAGTGGTCTACGAGGATCAGCCACTCGATGCGCAGCTGGCAGTCATCGCGATGGGGAAGTGCGGTGCAGGCGAATTGAACTACATCTCCGACGTGGACGTGATCTTCGTGGGCTCGGAGGCAACGCCACGGATCACCCGTCTCGCGTCAGAATTCAATCGAATCGGCTCGGCGTGCTTCTTTGAGGTCGACGCCAACCTGCGCCCGGAAGGCAAGTCTGGTGCACTAGTCCGAACACTGGATTCGCACGTGGCCTACTACAAGCGGTGGGCGGAAACGTGGGAGTTCCAAGCCCAACTAAAGGCGCGGCCGCAGACCGGCTACCTGCCCTTGGGCACGGACTATCTCGACCAGATTGGGCCCATGGTGTGGACTGCATCGCAGAGGGAATCCTTCGTGGAAGACGTCCAGGCTATGCGCCGTCGAGTGCTGGACAACGTCCCAGAGGATATGCGCCTTCGCGAACTCAAACTCGGTGAGGGCGGTTTGCGGGACGTGGAATTCGCCGTCCAACTGTTGCAATTGGTTCATGGCCGCTCAGATGAATCGCTGCGCACGCTGGCGACGGTCGATGCCCTCGCAGCGCTCGTGCGCGCCGGGTATGTCGGACGCGAGGACGGCACCCAGCTCATCGAGGCTTATGAGTTTCTTCGCTTGCTCGAGCACCGCCTCCAGTTGGAGCGCTTCCGCCGTACTCACACATTGCCGGAAAAAGATGACCTCAAGGCGCTGACGTGGTTGGCCATCAATTCAGGATTTCACCCACAGGGGCATCAATCAGCAGCGGATCGGATGAACGTCCATCTGCGGAAGATTCGCCTGCTCATCTCTGAGCTGCACTCGCGCTTGTTCTACCGCCCGCTGTTGAATTCCGTGGCGTCGATGTCTGCGGATGAGCTCAAATTGTCGCGCGAAGCAGCGCTGTTGCAGCTGGCGGCACTTGGCTATCGCCATCCGGATCGCGCCTTCGAGCACCTCACCTCCCTGGCGGCTGGGAAGTCGCGCAAGGCCCGTATCCAGGCCATCCTGCTGCCGACGTTGATGGAGTGGCTCTCCAACACGGCCGATCCAGACATGGGCTTGTTGAATTATCGCAAGCTGTCGGAGGCGGCCTACGACCGAACGTGGTTCCTGCGCATGCTTCGTGACGAAGGCGTTGTCGGCCAGCGCCTCATGAAGATATTGGGCACCTCGCCATTTACATCGGAGCTCATTATCCGCGCGCCGGACGTTGTCAAGCAGCTATCCGATGGTGCAGCAGGGCCCAAGCTATTGGAAACCAAACCGGCGCAAGTTTCCTCTGCCTTGATTAATTCGACTAAGCGTCACGCGGACCCTGACAAGGCCGTGTCGGTGGCCCGAGCCCTTCGCCGCGCGGAGCTGGCGCGGATTGCTGCCGCGGATCTGCTGGGATTTTTGCCGGTCCAGCAGGTGTGCTTTGAGCTGTCCACCATCTGGAACGCGGTGCTGGAAGCCGCGCTGCGCGCCGAAGTCAGGGCCTGGAGGCTGGAGAACGATGACGCCGAACCACCAGCCCGCATCGCCGTGATTGGTATGGGTCGGCTCGGAGGCATGGAGCTGGGCTTTGGCTCGGACGCCGATGTCATCGTGGTGGCCGAGCCAACGGAAGACAATGTCGAAGAGGAAGCCCTGCCGTGGGCAATTGGCATTATCGAGAAACTGCGCCGCCGCTTGGCAAAACCATCAGGGGATCCGCCCTTGGACGTTGATTTGGGCTTGCGCCCAGAGGGTCGGTCGGGAGCAGTTGTGCGCTCGATCGAGTCCTATGAGCGTTATTACTCGCAGTGGGGCGAACCCTGGGAGATGCAGGCACTACTCCGCGCGGCTTTCGTGGCGGGGGACAAAGACGTCGGGCAACGTTTCCTCACCATGGTGGATGCCTTCCGCTATCCACCGCAGGGCGTAAGCGAGAAGACCATCCGCGATATCCGCAGAATGAAAGCGCGCGTTGATAACGAGCGTTTGCCGCGCGGCGCTGACCGCAATACCCATACCAAGCTGGGGCGCGGCGGGTTGACCGATATCGAATGGACCGTCCAGCTGCTGCAGATGATGCATGCTCACGACGTGCCGGCGCTCCATGATCCCTCCACACTGCGCGTCCTCGACGCCCTCGAAGAGAGCGAGGTCATTCCAGTCCAGCAAGTGCGGGAGCTGCGGGAGGCTTGGTTGTTGGCCACCGATGCCCGCAACGCCCTGGTACTGGTGCGTGGCAAGCGCGTGGACCAGCTTCCGGCACCGGGCCCCCAACTGGCGCAAGTGGCTGGTGCGGCCGGCTGGGAGCCCGAGCACAACCAACAATTCCTAGAGCACTACCTCAAAGTCACCCGGCACGCCCGGAAGGTAGTCGACGAGGTGTTTTGGGGTGAGACTGAGTCATTCGAGCACGATTAGTAGAGCACAGCGAGGGCAGGTGTGTATCCTCCCTGACCCGCACCCTGAGTTAACCCGGATCTATCCCTGAACTAAACGCACGCCCCTGTTCAATCAGGTGATAAGCCGTTAGCCTTAGACAGCAGTGAGCGGCACTTGCCCCGCGCCCTTCAAGGAGCCGAAAAGGAGAACACCATGAGCCTTAATCTTTCTCTCGACCTCAACGCTGCCACGCTTGCTGATCTCGATGCATTCTTATCCGCGGCCCGAGCCGCCGGGTGCGATCCCGCCGCCGCGCTGAGCGTGGAGGGGACGGTGATGCGGTTGGACGTCGACAAGCCCCGCGTTGTCCCTCCTGAGCCGAAGCCAGAGACCCCACGCCGCAGCAGCCTTGATCGCTCCGTGGCAGAGTCAACTATCCGGTCCATCATTGATGCGCTGTCCGAGCGCCTGGATTCGCCGCATCCCCCGCGCGGTACCTCTTTTGGGACCTTTGGCCCTGGCGCGGATTAAGCCGGCGGTGTGAGAAAAGTCTAAGGTTGTGGCCGTGAAGTCCAAGCAGTTTATCGCCGTGTGGGTCCTCGTTGTGATCGCTGTCATCACCGCCGTCGGCGCAGGCTGGTGGGCCACAGAGAGGCACCAGGTGCCGGAGGGTGCACTGACCGTGGAGCAGGTGGTCAACGGTGGCGTCCCGCAGGATCAGTCGGTTGATGTTCAGCTCGACCCTGCTGAAAATGACCGCATTGTTTCGCTGGCAGAGGCACTGGGGATCCCGTCGGAGTCGGTTCCTCGCGGCCTCTTGTCGGTGGCATCAGACAGGTACCGCTCCCGCCAGATCCTCGAGACTGATCTCAAGAAGGCCGTGGAGGCGGGTGCAATTACGAAAGATGATGCGAAGGGTGTGCTCGCCGCCTTTGACGCCGGGGTCGTCGCCCCGGTGGATGGCCCGATTCTCGTGGAATCGACCCCGGCCGAATAGCCCGATGATCTCGCCCGGCTGGGGTGCCGGCGCGAACACACAGGGATTGGCAGGTGATACGCAGTCAACGGGGATCTGCCTGGCAGCCGCGGATCTTAAGCTCTCACGCACAGATAACGAATCGATAAAGGTTGGTGCGTTGAGGTGGAGAAACAACGAAAACTACGCGAGCTGCTCAGAACCGCCCTAGGGGTGAGCATTGCCGTCCTCGTTCCGATTGGCGGTGGGCTCGGGGTCTTCGAAGTGGCCAATTCGGTACCCCTTGAGGCGGCGTTCAGCGCCGCGGCCCTTCATTAGCCCAGCCCTGAACTAACCAACCTGCACGATGGTGACGTGCGGGCCGCCGTCCTCGCCCCGGCTGCGCAGGATGTGCGTGATGAGAACACCCACGATGCCAATGCACCACACGCCAAAGACTGCCCAAGCAGCGAGCCGGAAGTCATGGAAGGGGTAGTCAGGCCCATTACCCAAGTGATCGAGAACCATGCCGACGAGTTGGGCGCCGATGACCGTGGCGATGAAGCCTCCCATATTGGCCAGGCCCGTCGCCGTGGCAACGACAGTGCGGTCGAGGTTTTCACGGACAATGTCGAAACCGTAATTTGCCACCGGTGTGCACAGGGCTACCAGGCTGATGAGGATGAACAGCGAGAGATAGCTGCCACCGAAGAGGAAGAACAAGGCCCACACCGCGCAGTGGGTAGCCACAAACCCTAAGGCGAGCCACGGGCGGAAACCGCTGGCCCTGGAGGAAAGCTTGCCGTGCAGTGGGCCGACGAGCACCATGCACACGCTAAACCACGTCAGGATCCAGCCGGCGCTAGTCTTAGAAAAATCCATGCCTGCAGTCATCAGCGGCACGCCCCATAGCATGACGAACACGTTGGTGGCCCCCAGGCCGATCCAGTGAATAAAGAATGCCTGCCAGGCTACGGGGGAACGGAAAACGGTGGATAACAGCGCTGCTGTGCTTTCCGGCTTCGCGTTAGGTTTTTCTTTCGGCTTGGGCACGATGCCGAGGGATTCTGGGGAATCAGCCACCGCCACCGCGGCCGCAACGGCGATGAGGATGCCCACCGCACCCAAGCTAACGAAGGCCATGGTCCACCCACCCCAGCCCAGCAGCATGGCGAAAGGAAGGGCGGACAAGAACTGGCCCAGCTGCCCAAGCGACGAGGTGACCTGAGTGAACATGGGGGTGCGGTGCAGCGGGAACCAGTAGGGCAAGATACGCATCACGGAGAGGAAGGCGGTGGCATCGCCCGCGCCGATGAGCAGGCGGGCGGCGATGGCTACCCAATAATTGTTGGTGAAGCCAAGGAGTACCTGACCCACGCCCATGATGACGGAACCAATGACGAGCAGGCGCCGCGGCCCGAACTTATCGATGAGCATCCCGGTAGGGATCTGCGCCAGCGAATAGATACCCAATTGCACCGCGGTGAACACGGCAATGCGGGAGGCATCGACCTCGAAGCGATCGATGGCTTCGAGGCCCGCCACGCCAAAGGACGTGCGGCCGGTCATCGCCACGATATAGACCAACACCGCAGCCACCCACACAGAGAGAGCCTTCGTGGTAATTACATTGCGTGGATGAGGAACCGACATGGCTGATACTTTACGCGTCACCAACTAAGATGCAGGGGGTGAAGTACATTTCGACCCGCGATACCGCCCGCCAGCCCGCCGCCTTTACGGATATCCTCCTTGGAGGTTTGGCCCCTGATGGTGGGCTCTACCTGCCGGAAACCTATCCCCGCATTGATGACGCCACCCTTACCCAGTGGCGCCAGACCTTGGCTGAGGGCGGCTACGCGGCCCTGGCCGCGGAGGTGCTCAAGCTCTTCGTGGACGATATTCCTGCAGAGGACCTCGAGGGGATTGCTCAGCGCGCCTACACCTACCCGAAGTTCGACGATGAGGAAATCGTCCCCGTCAGCGAACTGGGGGAGGGCCTGTACATTGGTCACCTCTCTGAAGGGCCGACGGCCGCCTTCAAGGACATGGCCATGCAAATGTTGGGCGAGCTCTTCGAATACGAGCTGGCCCGCCGTGGGCAAACCCTCAACATCTTGGGCGCTACCTCGGGTGACACCGGTTCCTCGGCGGAGTACGCCATGCGCGGGCGCAAAGGTATCCGCGTCTTCATGCTGACCCCGGCCGGGCGCATGACGCCCTTCCAGCAAGCCCAGATGTTCGGCCTGGATGACCCGAATATCTGCAATATCGCCCTCGACGGCGTGTTTGATGATTGCCAGGATGTGGTCAAGGCGGTATCGGCCGACGCTAACTTCAAGGCAGAAAACCGCATCGGCGCGGTCAACTCCATTAACTGGGCCCGCCTCATGGCGCAGGTGGTCTACTACATCAACTGCTACCTCAAGGTCACAACGGAGAACACCGAGAAGGTCTCCTTCAGCGTACCCACCGGCAACTTCGGTGATATCTGTGCCGGCCACATCGCCCGCCAGATGGGCCTGCCCATCGACAAACTCATCGTCGCAACCAATGAGAATGACGTGCTCGATGAGTTCTTCCGCACCGGCAGCTACCGCCCGCGCTCCTCGGAGCAGACGTACAAGACGTCCTCGCCGTCGATGGATATTTCCCGCGCCTCGAACTTCGAGCGCTTCGCCTTTGACCTGCTGGGCCGCGATGCCGCACAGGTTAAGGAGCTGTTCGGCACGAAGGTGAAGGAAGGCGGGTTTAACGTCGACAAGCAGGCGCTCGACGCCGCCCGCGCCGAGTACGGCTTCCTGTCTGGTTCCTCCACCCACGCCGACCGTCTCGCCACCATCAAGGATGTTCACGAGCGCTACAACGTGCTGGTGGATCCGCACACCGCCGACGGCATCAAGGTTGCCCGCGCAGTTAAGGATGAGTTCGGCGTTGACACTCCCATCGTGTGCCTAGAAACCGCACTTCCGGTGAAGTTCGCGGAGACCATCGCGGAAGCCATCGGCAGCGAGCCGGAGGTGCCGGAGCGTTTCGCCGGAATTCTGGAAGCCGAGCGCCACGTCACCGATCTGCCCAACGATGCGGCGGCGGTGAAGGATTACATCACGCAATACATCAAGAGCACGGAGGTTTAAGCCAATGGCACAGGAACAGTTCTCGGGCCCGGAGTATTTCACGGAGTTTGACCCGGAGAAGTTCATCCGTGACATGAAGCAGGTCGCTGAGATGGAGAAGGAAAACAAGGATCAAAAGGCGGACCCGGGTGAGGCTGCATCCGCTCAGGAGGGCTAGGCCTTACCTTCTGGTGGTGCTCAGCGCGACTGCGCTGGCGGTGGGTGGATGCTCAATGCCTATGGGGGTTGACTCCGTTCCCGAAGCTGCCTCGAGCACGTCCGAGTACACCACGATTTCACCGGCCCCGCCGCAGACGCATACCCCCGATGCCTCCCCAGTGCCGCCGGGCGCGGCGCTCGACATCTCTGCTATGCAGCCCGTTCCCGGCGAAGCCTTTGACTTCAACCTCTGCACGGTGGCGTGGAGCTTCGTGCTTGACGACGCCCGTACCATCGCCGTCACCGCCTCCCATTGCGGTGAGCCAGGGGATACGGTGTGGGCGGGCGCTGAGGATAGGGAATTCGTGTACCCAGCGGAGCCCGTCGGCACCATCATCTATTCCGATCTCAGCTCACCTGACACACACCAGCTCGACTTCGCGTTGGTGGAGATCACGCGGCAGGCGGAGTTTTATGTCCCGCAGGACATGCCTACCAGCGTGGTCGCTGCGGGGCAGGAGGAGCTTCCGGATGAGGTGTGCAAGCTGGGACGCATCACGGGAGAGACGTGCGGACCACTGACGCATGGAGAAAGCCACGGGAAACTTCAGTTTGGCGACCGAACGGTAGACACCGTCTCGGCGAGTGCCCGAGTCTGTTCCACGCATGGTGATTCCGGGGCGCCGGTCTTTGGCGCGCCGGGCAGTCCCTTTGAAGGCGTGATCGTCGGGGTTCTGTCAGGGACGACGGAAGCCGCGGCAGGCAGTCAAGGCTGCACCGACGGGTCTGAGGCGGAGATGTCCTTTACCGCTGCCTCCGACATCGAGGCACTCCTGCCGGAGATTCTGGAGCGGGTTTAGGCGCTAAGATTAAACCCATGCCGACTCCTGATTTTATTGTGTCCCTGCGTGAGAAGATTGGTCACGAGCAGCTCTTCCTTCCCAGCGTGACCGCGGTTATTGTGCGGGCGGTTCCTACCGGTTCTGCGGTATGGGAGCTGCCTTCAGTGCTGCTGGCCCAACGAGCCGATAACGGCACGTGGGCTCCCATCTCCGGTATTTGTGAGCCTGGCGAGGAAGTCACGACGACCGCGTTGCGTGAGCTCAAGGAAGAGGTGGGGCTTGACGGCCGTATCGAAGCGCTCCTCGGCGTCGGTCAGGTGGGCCCAGTGGTCTGTCCCAATGGGGATAAGTGCATCTACATGGATACCGCCATTCGTGTCTCCGTTCCGGATGATGCGGAGCCGGTCATCTCCGACGAAGAGAACCTTGCCGCGCAGTGGTTCTCGGTGGCGCAGATGCCGACGTCCGTCAGCGCGCGCCACCGCATGATCATCGGGGACGCCGTGGCGCAGATGAAACATCCGCAGGGCTTCCGTCCGCGGATGGGCTACGTTAAGCGCAACTAAAAAACCCAGTTCAGGGGTCTTTTCTTTGAGGTTTGTTCGTGGGCTGGGAATCGTTGGAGTTACCGCACAGTATCATCAGAAACGCATGAAGTGGGTTGATGTTGCCGTTGGTGCTCGATAGCTTCGGGGTCATGATTTCACGCACACTGAAGAAAGTAACCACTGCAACCGCGTTCGTCGCCCTCGCGGGCGGCGTCCTGGGTGCCGGTACTGCCGGTGCGCAGGAACCATCCTCCGCTGACTCCGTGAAGTCCAGCCAGATTCAGGAGCTGAGCTCGCGCCTGTTCGGTGACTCCTTCTCGTCCTCCACGAAGCCGGAAGCTCCGCAAGGCTCTGGCTTGATTGAGAAGTATGAAGACATCGACGGCCTGCAGGACAAGCTGCCCGCTGATGAGGCGCAGAAGGTTCTCAACGGTACCTTCACTGCCAAGAAGAACCCGGCGATTTCCGTGACCTTCAATGACGACGGAACGCTGACCTACAACGATGGCTGCAATTCCGGTGGCGGCAGCTACAAGCTTGATCAGACCGATGCCATCGTGGTGGAGAACCTGACCTCCACGATGCGTGCTTGCTCCCCTGAAGAGATGGCCGATGCCGATGCGCTCAACACCATCCTCACCGCCAAGCCAGTCGTTATCCCCGTGGAGGGCAACACTTTCGCGCTGGGCAGCCAGGGCCAGGCCATCCAGTTCACCAAGGCTGAAAACTAAAGCCTGATAAACACGCTGACAGCGTGCACTGCGGAGCTAGTTCGAGATTGGGCTAGCTCCGCTTCGCTGTGCGCGCCGTCCTTCGATGAGCCAGCTAATGAAGCGGCAGGAGCAAGCAGACCAGTGCGCGATGAGGAGCAACGGGATGCTGAGCGCGATGACGTCGAGAAGCTCCGAGCCATTCACCAGCGCTACTTGGTGCCCGCCCATGCTGACCGTCCCGGGCGGGAAGGTGCAGGCCCACCATGCGGGCGAGTAGTCCACCCAGCGAGCCACATTGGGGTAGAAGGTGATCATGGCATAGAGCGCGAGGGGGACGGCGATCACCATAGCGGTCAGCCCGTAATAGACGGAAACATGACCGGGGTAGAGGATCTGCATCGCGGTGGTGGATTGGCCCACCACGCCCAGCGGAACCCAGGCGGTAGCTGAGTTGGCCCCGGAGAGATTTACCTTGCCGTGCCAAGCGGCCCAATACACGCGGATGAAGGTGGGGACCGCGGTAGAGATCGACATGACGAAAAGAATGGTGCCCATGACGTGGTAGGCATGTCCGTAGTCGAGGGCAAGGAAGCCAGCCACGGAGGATGAAATCATGGGACCAACCAGCGGCAGACCCCAGGTAAAGCGCGGTTCACCGTCGAAGCGGGTGAGCTGAATAGCCCACGTGATGACGGTGACGGGTCCGCCGATCCAAAAGCCGACGAGGCGGAAGGTTCCGATATCCGTCAACCCGGACAGCGCTGCGCCGAGCGCCAGGATGCCGATGAAATACATGGACCATTCAGCCATCGAGGTTCGCGCGAAGCTGGGCTGGCGGTATAGCGCAAAGCCAACCGTCAGCACGAGGAGAATAATGCAGGATAGCGCTGCGAAAACGGCGGAGCCTGTCAGCATGCCCTCCTCAACGAGCAGCCGAGAGACGATGGAGGTACCCATGAGGCTGCCGCCCCACGCGGGGCCGGGCGGCGGTAAGTGGCGGAATCTAGTAGTCACGCGGTTAGCGTAGTTGTTTAGCTCGTGTCGTGCCCCATCGTCATGCCTGATAGAGCGGTGAATTTACTCCGATTTCGCCTGCTCAGTAAGCGGCCCCACATTCCTCAATGTCGCTCCACCAAGAAGTAGGGCGGCCGGTGAGCTGTATCTAGCACATTGCCTGCCGTAGGCCGTTGAAGTAGTAGTTGCCGTCGCCGCCTTGGTAGCACTCGGTCGAGTTGGAGGGCCACATGCTTTGCGCCTGGGAGCAGTCCATGAATCCACCATAGGGGCCAAAGGTTGCCCACTCCATGCTGGGCGCTTTCTGCTGCGGTGCGGCAGGTGCCGGAGCTGGTGCTGTTGCTGGTTTGCTGCTGCTGTTGTTCGCGTTGCGCGCTGGCTTGTTCGGGCCTAACTCCCGACGTGTCTACTATCCGGGGGCAGGCCCCACAGTGGAGTAGCCGCTTCCCGGCCGTCCGCGCAAGTCTAATTCGGTCAACGCCGAGTTAGGCTTTTGGCGTTTTCTCCCGTTTGCGAACTGCTTTTGTCCCATCACAGACACAAAAGCCTAAGCCGGATTGAAGCGAATTGGATTTCTGCGAATCTCTCCGAGTTACTTCCGCACTCCCGCATCGATTTCGCCCTAGGGCGGAAGAAACCAGTGCTGAGAGGTACCTCTTACTTTGTAGCTGCAAACCATGGCGTTGCAGTAACATTTGGTCCACATTCCCTGATTACGAAAGGCTGTCTCATGTCACAGCAACCCGACGATTTATCTCTTGAACTGACCGATGACATTCTCGATGGCGAACTTGTTGAAGAATCGCTCGAGGGAGTCGAAGTCCCCACTGAGCTTGAGGACGTACAAGACCTAGAGACAATGACCGCCGAGCAGGACGCAGCGGCGCAAAAATTCGCCATGGATTTTCTCAAGAAAATCATCCGTCTTCGCGGGGTGCGCATCGATCGCGAAAAATTCCTTGCGCAAGAGCTACGCAAGGTCGGTGTATCCAATGACGTCATTTCACAGGCTCTGAGAAGCACGCCAATACATGCTGAATTAACCTTGGCGCAGCTGGATTCAATTGCAGATTCGACCATTAGCTTTGAGACCACCAAGTCCGCAGCGATTTCTTTCACGGCGGGCCTGCCAGGCGGCCTAGCAATGGCCGCCACCGTTCCTGGCGACATCACTCAGTTCTATGTGCACGCATTCCGCGTGATGCAAAAGCTCGCCTATCTGTACGGCTGGCAGGATCTGCTTGGCGACATGGATGAAGCTGATGATGAAACCGTTGGCAAGCTCGCCGTTTTCTTGGGTGTGATGATGGGCGTGGGTGGCGCCGCGAATAGCCTCATTGCATTCTCAAAACAAGTCGCTCGCCCCGCGATTCAGAAGCAGATTTCTCAAAAAGCTCTGACCAAGACCGCCTGGTTCCCAGTGGTTAAGCAAACCCTCAGGCTCGTGGGTGTCAAGGTCACCAAAGACTCCTTCGCGAAGACAGTCACAAAGGTAATCCCCTTGCTGGGCGGTGCGCTCTCCGGCACGATGACCTTTGCAACCTTGCGGACGCAGTCGCAGCGTCTCAAGGATCACCTGCGCGAACTGCCGCCCCCGGGTGTCGACGGCGCAGAATATCTCGCCATGGTCACGGTGGCCAACGACATCGCCGAACGGTCAGGGTCGACGCGACTCGCGGACTTGGGCTCCTCTGTCAAAGGCGTGTCTGAAAGTGCACTCGGATTAGCTGGAAGCGCGGCTGTAAGTGCACGGGATATCGCAGGCACAGCTGCTCAGGCAACCAAAGAGCAGCTCGGCAGCCTTGGGAGCAATGCTACGGGGCTCGCGAAAGGGCTTCGTGGCCGATTTGCGAAAAACAAAGATACAGACGAGGACTCCACTACATAACTAATTGCCGATGCGCCTGCCAGGGCATTTGCTTCTAATTTAGGAATTTGGTGGGTTGCGTCCCTTAGTGTGGTGTATCTGTGCCCCGGTGATGTCGGTGCCGTGAACGAATGCGGCGACCATCGCGGGTACCTTTCGAATCAACTTCTACCTATCCTCGAAAGGAAGTCCACCGCGATGGCCTCTGCCCCTATCATATCGACCCGACTGCCTATCTCGAAGAACTGCTGCCCCAAGTCTCCCCAGACTTAATGCGCCAAATGCTTGGCGATTTCATCAATCAGATCCTCTCTGCCCAAGCCGATAGCGTCTGCGGTGCTGATTACGCCACCATGTCCGATACTCGCACTAATTCCCGCAACGGCTACCGTCACCGACAACTCGATACCAGGGTGGGCTCTATCGGCATAGCCGTCCCGAAGCTGCGCCGTGGTTCCTTCTTCCCCGACTGGCTTCTTGAACGACGCACCCGCACCGAACGGGCCCTGACTACAGTTATCGCAACGTGCTACCTCAAAAGGGGTCTGGAGAGTAAAGAGAGCGCCCTTTCACACGCGAGGAAAAACGCGCACAAAGAGCTGAGAGATCAGGATGAATATACCCCTTGAAGCGTGCCAGAGTTGCGTGTTTTCGTGAGCTGGGAAGCGCTTTCGGTGTAGGCCGGATCCCGCAGAAATCCCGCACAATTCTGAAAGGCGGATGCTTTCGCCCATTTTCATTGAAATCTGCGGGCATGAAAAAGCCCTGACCTGGGAAAGTAATTTCTCAGATCAGGGCGATTCTGCCAGAAATTAGCAGTCGTAGTACATCTCAAATTCCTGCGGAGTCGGACGCAGGCGGACCGGCGCAATCTCGTTCTCGCGCTTGTAGTTGATGTAGGTCTCGATGAGGTCCTCGGAGAAGACATCGCCCTCGGTGAGGAAGTCGTTGTCTTCCTCGAGTGCTGCGATGGAGGCCTCCAGGGAGGTCGGTGCCTGCGGGATGGAGGCGGCCTCTGCCGGCGGCAGCTCGTAGAGGTCCTTGTCCACCGGAGCGTGCGGCTCGATGCGATTCTTGATGCCGTCGAGGCCCGCCATCATCATGGCGGCGAAACCGAAGTAGGGGTTGCCCGACGGATCCGGCGCGCGGAACTCGATGCGCTTGGCCTTCGGGTTGGAGCCGGTAATCGGGATGCGGATGGCAGCCGAGCGGTTGCGCTGCGAGTACACCAGGTTAATCGGCGCCTCGAAGCCCGGAACCAGGCGGTGGTAGGAGTTCAGGGTGGGGTTCGTGAACGCCAGCACAGCCGGTGCGTGGGCCAAGATGCCGCCGATGTAGTAGCGAGCCATGTCGGACAGACCGGCGTAGCCAGCCTCATCGTGGAAGAGCGGTTTGCCGTCCTGCCACAGGGACATGTGGGCGTGCATACCGGAACCATTATCGCCCGCCAGCGGCTTGGGCATAAAGGTTACGGTCTTACCAAACTGCTCCGCGGTGTTCTTGATGATGTACTTGAAGGTCTGAATATCATCAGCCGCGTGCAGCAGGGAGTTGAAGCGGTAGTTGATCTCGTTCTGACCGCTGCCCACCTCGTGGTGGAAGCGCTCGATGGTGAAACCAGCCTTCTGCAGTTGTTCCACCATGGCATCGCGGACTTCGCCGTGCTTGTCGACGGGTGCCGTCGGGAAGTAGCCGCCCTTCACGCGAGTCTTAAAGCCGGTGTTCGGGGTGCCGTCGAAGTTGGTCTCAGAACCGCGGTTCCACCAGCCCTCGTCGGTATCAACCTCGTAGAAGCCGTTGTGGACATCGGTGCCGTAGCGAACGGAGTCGAAGATGTAGAACTCAGCTTCAGCGCCGAAGTTACAGGTATCCGCGATGCCGGTGGAGGAGAGGTATTCCTCAGCCTTGCGGGCGATGTTGCGCGGGTCGCGGCTAAAGGGCTCCAGGGTGAACGGGTCGTGGACGAAGAACTTGATGTTCAGGGTCTTCGCGGTGCGGAAGGGATCCACGAAGGCAGTCTTCGGATCCGGCAACAGCGTCATGTCGGACTCATCGATGGTGGTGAATCCGCGGATGGACGAACCATCAAAAGCAAGGCCGTCGGCGGCTGCGTCTTCAGTAAATTCCTCGGCCGGAATAGAGAAGTGGTGCTCGGTGCCGGGGACGTCCGTAAACCGGATGTCAACGAACTTGACGTCCTCTTCCTTGATGAATGTGATGACGTCCTGGATTGTCTCAAAGGACACGGTGGTCTCCTGTTGGTTGACGTGTAGTACTCCCGACTAGTTTACAGGTATTGGCTGCATCACTGGGACGCGTGGGCACCTGAAGGCAAAATTTCTGCTCGGGATGGACGGCGGCTAGATTGGTGGGCATGGCAGATAACAACGATGGCATCGGGTCGGGGCAGTGGCCTGGGCAGGCATTGGGCTTGCCCAAGGAGGGGCCAGGTGCCCTGGCGTCGGTAATGCGGCGTACGTTCGGCGTGTTAATTGACTGGATTTTGGCCATGATCATTGCCAACGTTCTCGTGCTCTTCACCGACAATCTGGGCGGTCCCGCCTTCTTGGGTTATGCAGTGTGGGTAGTCATGGGCATCGTGTGCGGGTGGCTGTTCGCCCGCACCCCGGGCATGGCGTTGCTCGGTATGGGCGTGGCGCGCCTCGATGTCCCAGGCACTTCCGTCGGCCTGTGGCGTGCGGTGGTCCGTACGTTGCTGACCGCCGTGCTGTTTCCTGCAGCGATGGTCGACGCCGACGGTCGCGGCCTCCACGACCGCGCCACCGGCACCGCCGTCATCATGGCCTAAGGCTGTTGGGACCAGCGATAAAGCTGCTGGGGTGCGTGAGGCAACAAGGCCGGGAGGCTTCGAAGGCAACGAAAAGGGTCCCTTCCGAGAATCTCGGAAGGGACCCTTGCTGTGCTTGGAGCTAGTGGCTTATTTGCCGCCCTTGCGCTCCTGCATGCGGCGCATACGGCGGTTCATACCCGCCATGTTCTGAGCCTGGCGGGGCATCGGACCCTTGGGCAGACCCGGGGTGGTGCCCGGCAGATCATCCATGGCCTCGATACGGCGAATGTTGTCGTAGGTTTCGTTCTTGTTGTAGTTGCGCGGCAGCTTCATAATGTGGCTGCGCAGCTTAGACACGGGAACCTCGTCCTCGCCATTGCCCACGAAGACCTCGTACACCGGCACGCCGCCGGCCATGCGGTCCACGCGCTTCTTCAAGCGGTTAAGAGTAGGGCCGACGCGCTTGCGGTCGCCCTCGACGACGAAGATGACGCCCGAGTTGCCGATAACGCGGTGGATAAGGTCCTGCTGGCGGGTAGCGGCCACACCAGTCTTGACCTTCCACACCACGCCGACGGTGTTGCGCAGCTGCTGCTCCAAGGCCCAGCCGGCGGCGCCAGGCTGATCCTCCACCTTCTTGTACATATCGCGCTCGAGGCGGCGGGTAAACAGGAACATGGCCAGGATGGCGCCGATGCCCAAGCCCAGGATGAGCATGAACCACTCGCCGTTGAAGAGCATGCCGATTAGGAAGAAGAGCAAGCCCATGCCCAAGAATGCAGCCAGCATGATGGGGATGAGCGCCTTGTCCTGCTTGCGCTGCATGTTGAACGCTTGCCACATTTGTGACCAGTTTTGCTTGCGCTGGGCGCGCTTGGCCGCGCGCTCCTGCTTCTTCGCTTCCTTCAGCGATGCCTTGTCGTCGTTAGCCATGGCTCCTACTTTAGAGGTCAGAGGGTCAAAAAGAGAATCGAACTAGCGAATAGTGGACGCCGCAGAGTTCGGGTTCGCTGCACCAGCCGGGGTCTTAACCATACGCGTGGTCACCGGAGTCTCCTCGGAGGGGCCGTACTTCTCCAGAAGCGTGGAGGCCTCCTGGGCGGTAGCACCCTGGGAAGTCTCAGCCAAGTGCTTCAGGTTCTCCGGAAGCTCGAGGCCGCGGGCCTCCATGGCCTGCACGTAGAGGCGGCCAGCGCGGTAGGAGGAGCGCACCAGCGGGCCGGACATGACACCGCCGAAGCCCAGTTCCTTGGCCAGCTTGGAGTGCTCCACGAACTCCTCTGGGCGTACCCAGCGCTCGATGGGGTGGAAGCGCGGACCGGGGCGCAGGTACTGGGTAATCGTGATGATGTCGCAGCCGACCTCGCGGAGATCGCGAAGGGCTTCCTCGATCTCCTCGGCGGTTTCACCCATGCCCAGGATGAGGTTGGACTTGGTGATCAAACCAAAATCGTGAGCCTGGCGGATGACGTCGAGGGAACGCTCATAGCGGAAGGCCGGGCGGATGCGCTTGAAGATGCGCGGCACCGTCTCCAGGTTGTGGGCGAAGACCTCAGGGCGGGCTTCAAAAACCTCTTGGAGCAAATCCGGCTTACCGGAGAAGTCCGGGGTGAGGTTCTCCACGCCGGTATTGGGGTTGAGCTCATGAATCTTGCGCACAACCTCGGCGTAGAGCCAGGCACCCTCGTCGGGCAGATCATCGCGGGTCACGCCGGTGATGGTGGTGTAGTTGAGATCCATCTCCTGGATGTTCTCGGCCACGCGGCGCGGCTCGTCGCGGTCCAGCTCTTCCGGCTTGCCGGTGGCGATATCGCAGAAATCGCAACGGCGGGTGCACTTGTCACCGCCAATGAGGAAGGTGGCCTCGCGCGATTCCCAGCACTCGTGAATATTAGGGCAGCCGGCCTCCTGGCACACAGTGTGCAGGGAAGCACCAGACACGCGGGATTTCATGTCCTCATAACCAGGGCCGGTGCGAACCTGGTTGCGGATCCAGCGTGGCTTCTGTTCGATGGGCGACTCCGCATTTTTCTTCTCAATGCGGAGCATCTTGCGTCCTTCAGGCTTAACAGTCACGGAACCTCACTTTACGCGTTAGAGTTAGCTCTTCCTAATACAAGTCCTGTACGAGCCGGGTTTATTCCACCGAGGGTATCTTCTACTTTCCCTCTGCTGCTTTGCGGGCTTGGCGGGCCTTCTCGTTGGCCACCTTGATGGGATCGGGCGCCGAGGCGAAGGTGTGGTCGGCCACGGTGAGTTCGCCGGAGAGGGCTTTGAGGAGGGCGTCGAGAAGCGGCGCTTCCGCTTCTTGAATGGTGACCTCGCGGCCAAGCTCCAGCGAGAGCGTGGACACGTCGGCATCGTCGATGCCGCAGGCCACGATGTGCTCGTAGTACTCCAAGGTGTTGGTGCAGTTGAGCGCTAGGCCGTGCATGGTCACGCCGCGGGTAACGCGGATGCCCAAGGCGCCCAGTTTGCGGTCGCGCTTCGGGGCGGACGGATCGGCGGCGCGGGTGGTGGACGGAACCCATACGCCCGAGCGGCCATCGATGCGCCCGGCGGTGCTCACTCCGAGTTCGCGGACGGCTTGGATGATGGCTTCCTCGAGGCGGCGGACGTAGTCAACGACGTCGACCGGCTCGGCCAGCTTAATGATGGGGTAGACAACCAGCTGGCCCTCGCCGTGCCAGGTGATACGCCCGCCGCGGTCGACGTCAATGACCGGCAGGCCGTTATCGGGCATATCCTCCGGCTGCGTGCGCTTGCCGGCGGTGTAGACGTTGGGGTGCTCAACCACGAGGATGACATCACCCTGCGCGCCCGCCGCCCGCGCTGCGGCGAGCTCGGCCTGGAGATCCCAGGCCTCTTGGTAGCCCATGCGGCCCAAGCGGCGGATCTCCAGTGGCTCGTCGGAAGCGCGAATAGAGCGGTTGGCGGGAAAGAAAGGTTCGCGGGGAGCAGTCATGGATACCCATGCTAGTCCCCGCGAAGATTCAGCCAGACAAGGGCTGAATGCGTGCTGTTCAGGCGCAGATTTAGGCCACGCCGTTGGCGGAGGCGTACTCCTCAGCGGTCATCAGCTCGCCGGCTTCGGTGACCTCGACCTCGAAGAGCCAGCCCTCACCGAAGGGATCGTTGTTGATGACGGCGTAGTCATCGTGCACACCCTCGTTAACGGCGGTCACGGTACCGGTGACCGGGGAGTACAGATCGGAGACGGACTTGGTGGACTCCACCTCGCCGCAGGTTTCGCCGTGCTCGACGGTATCGCCCACGGCCGGCAGCTCGGCGAAGACGACCTCACCCAAGCGGTCGGTGGCCACGGAGGTGATGCCGACGCGGACGGTGGAACCGGCGACGGAATCAGCAGTTGCGTTAATCCACTCGTGGTCCTCGGAGTAGGAAAAATCGGAAGGAAGATTAGCCATGAGAAGGGATGTCCTTTCGGTAGATGGATTCAGTAGTGGAGTTTACTTCTCGCGCTTGTAGAAGGGCAGCGCGGACACTTCGAAGGGGTAGCGCTTGCCGCGGATGTCAATCTCCACGGCGTCGCCAGCCTCCAAGCCTGCGGCGGTATCGATGAGCGCGAGCGCGACAGGGTGGCCCAGGGTGGGGGAGGGCTGGCCGGAGGTCACCGTGCCCACCTTGTTCTCACCAACGAAGACCTCCGCTCCGGCGCGGGCGGCGCGGCGCTGCGAGGAAACCAGGCCGGTAATAACGGCCTGCGGGCCTTCTTCGGCGCGCTGGCGCAGCACCTTTGCACCCACGAAGTCCTGCTCCTTCTTGGCAAAGGCGCGGGACATGCCGGCCTCCACCGGAGTGATATCGCGGGTGAGCTCGTTGCCGTAGAGCGGCATGCCAGCTTCCAAGCGCAGGGAGTCGCGCGCGGCCAGGCCGCAGGGCTTAATGCCGTACTCCTCGCCAGCCTTGAGCAGTTCCTCCCACAGTTCTGGGGCATCGGAGTTGTAGACGATGAGCTCGAAGCCGTCCTCGCCGGTGTAGCCGGTGCGGCAGATGAAAGCGTACTTGCGCGCCACCTTGCCGGTCATGGCGGCGTAGTAGGGAAGGTCCATCACTGCCTGTTGCTTGGTGTCCTCCACCAGCGGGACGAGAATCTCCAGCGCCTTCGGGCCCTGGACAGCAATCATGGCCACATCGCGGGACTCGTTCTTCAGGTCCACGTCGAAGCCCTCGGCGCGCTCGTTGAGAGCCTCCCACACGGTATCGGCGTTGCCAGCATTCGGCACGACGAGGAACTTGGTCTCCTCCAAGCGGTAGGTGATGAGGTCATCCATGATGCCGCCATCCTCGGCGCAGATCATGGAGTACTTTGCCTTGCCCACCTTGAGGGGAACCAGGTTGGAGATGAAGCAGTAGGACAGGAACTCGGCGGCGTCCGGGCCGTTGACCCAGATTTCACCCATGTGGGACAGGTCGAAGAGGCCGGCGGCTCCGCGCACCGCGCGGTGCTCCTCAAGCTCGTTGTCATATTTCAGCGGCATCTCCCACGGCCCGAAGGGCGTGAAAGTGGCGCCGAGCTTCTCGTGCTCAGCGTGCAGCGGGGAGTGCAGGTAGTCAGTCATTGATTAAACCTCCTGGTTGTCGTCGGAGTAGTCAAAAGCCTCTGGCGGCGGGCAGGTGCACACCAGGTTGCGGTCACCATAAGCCTCGTCGATGCGGCGCACCGGCGGGAAGTACTTGTTGGCGCGCAGCGAGGTCACCGGGTAGGCGGCCTGCTGGCGGGTGAAGGTGAAGTCCCACTCGTCGGCCGCGACGGATTCGGCGGTGAACGGAGCATGGTGGATGACGGAGTCCTCGTAGGCCACCTGGCCGTCGATGATCTCCTGGATTTCGGCGCGGATGGAGCGCATGGCCTCGATGAAGCGGTCCAGCTCACCCAGGTCTTCAGACTCGGTGGGCTCCACCATGAGGGTGCCGGCCACTGGGAAGGACAGGGTCGGCGCGTGGAAGCCATAGTCCACGAGGCGCTTGGCCACGTCGGCGGCGGTGACGCCGGAGGCATCGGTCAGCTCGCGCAGGTCAAAGATGCACTCGTGAGCCACCAGGCCGGCATTGCCCGTGTAGAGCACAGGGAAGGAATCCTTCAGGCTCTGCGCCAGGTAGTTCGCGCCGAGGATGGCGTGGCTCGTGGCCTCCGTGAGTCCTTGGGCGCCAATCATGGCCAGGTAGGACCAGGAAATTGGCAGCACGCCGGCGGAACCGTAGCGCGATGCGGTGGACGGTACACCGGTGGTCTCCGCAGTCGGTTGCGAGGGATCCAGCTCGGGGTCATTGGCATCCGACGGCAGGAAGGGCACCAAGTGCTTGGCGACGCCCACCGGGCCCACACCCGGGCCACCGCCGCCGTGCGGGATGGTGAAGGTCTTGTGCAGGTTCAGGTGGGACACATCGCCGCCGAAGGCACCCGGACGGGCCCAACCGGCTAGCGCGTTCATGTTGGCGCCGTCGATGTAGACCTGGCCGCCGGCCGCGTGGACCTTGTCGCAGACCTCGCGCACCTCGGGGTCGAAGACGCCGTGGGTGGAGGGGTAGGTAATCATGATGCCGGCGATGTGCTCGCCATGCTGCTCAATCTTGGCGTCGAGGTCGGCGAGGTCAATCGAGCCATCGTCGGCGGTCTTGACCACGACGACGCGCAGGTTGGCCAAGGTGGCTGAGGCCGCATTGGTGCCGTGCGCGGAGGCCGGGATGAGGATGACATCGCGGCCGTGATCGCCGTTGGCCACGTGGTAGCGGCGAATGGCCAGAAGGCCGGCCAGCTCGCCCTGGGAGCCGGCGTTGGGCTGGATGGAGACCTGGGCGTAGCCGGTAATCTCGGCGAGCCAGGACTCGAGTTCGTCGATGAGCGCGCGCCAGCCCGCGGTGGTCTCCTCCGGGGCATACGGGTGGATGCCGGCGAATTCCGGCCAGGAGATGGGCTCCATCGCGGCGGTGGGGTTGAGCTTCATCGTGCACGAACCCAGAGGGATCATCGTGCGGTCCAGGGCCAGGTCCTTATCCGCCAAGGTGCGCAGGTAGCGCAGCATCTGGGTCTCGGAGTGGATGGAGTTGAAGATCTCGTGCTGCAGCGGGGCTTCGGCGCGCTGGACGGAGGACGGAATCTCGAAGGAGCCAGACGCGGCCGGCTCGGAGTTAGCGGAGGACTCGGCGCCGAAGGCGCCGGCGAGGATGTTGACATCCTCGTTGGTCGCGGATTCGCCGAAGGAGACCGAGACCTTGTCCGAGCCGATGGTGCGCACCAGGTAGCCCTGCTCCTGCAGCTGGGTCTTGATGGCCGCGGCATCCACGCCGGTGACGGTCACGGTGTCGAAGAAGTCGCGGGAGACAATCTCCTTGCCCGCGTCGGTGACGGCCGCAGCGAAAGCAGAAGCGCGGTCGTGGACGCGTTGCGCGATGGCCTTGAGGCCCTCAGGCCCGTGGTACACCGCGTACATGGAGGCCACGTTGGCCAGAAGTGCTTGGGCGGTGCAGATGTTGGAGGTCGCGCGCTCGCGGCGGATGTGCTGCTCACGAGTCTGCAATGCGAGGCGGTAGGCGGGGCGGCCGGCGGCGTCCTTCGATACGCCCACGATGCGGCCGGGCAGCTGGCGCTTGAGCTTGTCCGTAACAGACATGAAGGCCGCGTGCGGGCCGCCGAAGAAGAGCGGGACACCGAAGCGCTGAGAGGAGCCGAGGACGACGTCTGCGCCCATCTCACCGGGGGCTTCCAAGAGAAGCAGCGACAGGGGGTCAGCCACGACGGCGGCAAGAGCGCCGCGGGTGTGCAGCTCCTCGATGGCAGCGCGGGGGTCGACGATATCGCCCTCGGTTCCGGTGTAGGCCAGAACTGCGCCAACGAGGTCTTCGCCGACGATGCCATCGCGGACATCAGCAATCTCGACCTCCAGCTCGATGGCGCGGGCACGCTCAGCGGCCACGGCCAGAACCTGCGGGTGCAGGCGCGAATCGAGCAGCACGCGGCGGCCCTTCTTCACCGCGCGGGCCATGAGGCCGACGGCTTCGGCGGTGGCGGAGGCTTCGTCGAGAAGCGAGGCGTTCGCGATGGGAAGACCGGTCAGGGACTCAATCATGGTCTGGAAATTCAGCAGCGCCTCGAGGCGGCCCTGGGAAATTTCCGGCTGGTAGGGAGTGTATGCGGTGTACCAGCCGGCATCCTCCAGCAGCCCACGGCGGATGACCGCCGGGGTGAGGGTATCGGAATAACCCTGGCCGTAGAAGGACTTCAGCACGACGTTCTGGGAGGCGTACTCGCGGAGCTTCGCCTGCGCGTCATCTTCGCTCAAAGCCTCCGGGAGGTTCAGCGCCTCGGTGGCGCGGATGGAGGTGGGCAGGGCGGCATCGACGAGTGCCTCCACGCTGTCGTAGCCCACTGCCTTGAGCATCGTCTCACGCTCGGCCGCATCGGGGCCGAGGTGGCGAGAGATGAAATCCATGTGTTTTATCTCCTTTGTGGCGTTAGATTGTGTGACCTAAACTGCCCCAAGTATAAGGCGTAGGCCATGACATTAGCCCCGGTTACCCCTGACATGGAGGCGCAGCGCTACGGCGGTCGCTACCGCGACGGTGAGGCCGATGACGAAGGCCGTGGAATAGCCAACGGCAGGGCCCAAAAGTGACAGGATGAAAGGCGCAAAGAAACCCAGATAGGTCAGTGAATAAAACACCCCCGTCGCTGCGCCGAGCTCCTCTGCGTCGGCGATGGCTTGGGTCTCCGCGAGTCCGCTGAGCATGCCGATTCCATAGGAGCTGCCCATGATGATGGCCGCGATAGGCAGGAGAAAAACTGCCCAACCATGATGAGCCGCAGCGAGGACGGCGAGGCACAGTGCCATTCCTACTGCGGCCAGCGCCATGCCGTGGAACGAGGTCACGCGGATGCGGCCAGCCAGTTGCTGGATAACCACGCCGCTGCCCATGGTGAGAAGCGCGCACAGGCCGGCGACAAGAACTGGGTGGTGTAGGTGCTCGCTGAGCTGCGCGGGCAGGAATACGAAGGCGGTGGTGGCGGAGCCGAAGACCCATGGTGCGTAGGCCACCACCGGTAAGTAGTGGAGAGTAATCAGGCTGGTCGGGACAAATGAACGGCGCCTCGAAGCTGACTGTGTAGATCTCGGTTCCGGCACCGTCCACACGAGTGGAACCACGATGAGTGCTAGGCCGATATGCAAAAGATAAGGCACAACGGTGGGCCAGGGGAGGAACTCGGCGGCGATACCAGCCACGCCGGGCGCCGATGCGAAACCGGCGGACAGGGCTATGGAAGAACGCTTGGCTCCAACGCTCAGGTGTGTGCTGAGCTCCTTGATCCAGGCCGCGCCGGAAGACATGGCGAGGCCCACGGCGGCACCGGCGCACAGGCGGCCGATCAACAAGGGGAGGAAGGCGCCGCCTGCGCCGGTAAGGAAAACGAGGGAACCGACGGTGGTGGTGAGGACAGCTGGGCGCATGATGGCGCGGCGCCCTAGCGAATCCGAAAGCGGACCACCGATGAATAGAGCGACCATGATGCCGAGGGCATAGATACCAAAGAGGAAGGTTGTCTGCAGAACCCCGAGGGAGGTGGTGGTTTGGTAGACCACGACCATGGGGGCGAAGAGATTAGCGCCGCAGGCGACGAGAAACATACCGAGTACGACGCGAAACCACTTCTGAGAAACCATGCGGCTCAGTCTAGTGTGCTGAATCACAGGTGTCGGGTCTTGGTGACAAGACGGATAAAGAAAACGCGCCTAACTGACAAAGTTGGCGCCGATCTCTGAGGATCTGAAGGAAACTTCGTCAGTTTTGGAGGGGTAGCGGTTCCTCTGAGCGATGTCACCGAGCTGTGTTTGTGGGATGGAGGAAAGCAGGGCGAAAACGACGAGGCTCCCCCGCCGCAGTGGCGGGGGAGCAAGCCTAGGGCTTAGAGGGCTTCGAAGCCTTAGAGGTCAAGGTCGGCTTCGAAATCTGCAGTTTCGAGGCGGTCCTTGATGGTCGTGATGAAGCGACCAGCGTCGGCACCGTCGACCACCTGGTGGTCGTAGGTGAACGGCAGGTAGCACATCTGGCGGATAGCGATGGCGTCCTGGCCGTCCTCGGTGACGACAACCGCGCGCTTGGTAATAGCGGCGGTGCCCAGGATGCCGGCCTGCGGCGGAACCAGAATCGGGGTATCCAGCAGGGCGCCCTCGGAGCCAATGTTGGTCACGGTGAAGGTTGCACCGGTCAAATCGTTCGGCTTGAGCTTGTTGTTGCGTGCCTTGTCAGCCAGCTCGGCGATCTTCTGAGCGATCTCCGGAAGCGTCAGCTCCTGAGCCTTGTGGATGACCGGGGTGAGCAGGCCCTTCGGGGTGTCTACGGCGATGGCCACGTTGACGTCAGCGTGGTAGGTCATCTCCTTGGTCTCCGGGTTGTAGGAAGCGTTGACGTTCGGGTGGGACACCAGTGCCTCAACGGTTGCCTTCACGATGAACGGCAGGAAGGAGAGGTTGGCCTCGTACTTGTCAATGAACGCCTGCTTGGACTGCTTGCGCATATCCCAGATGGCAGTCATATCGACTTCCTGGACGTGGGTCAGCTGAGCGGAGATCTGGAGGGCCTCAACCATCTTGGACGCCGTGATCTCGCGGATACGGTTGACCTTCTGGGTGGTGCCGATGAGCTCCTGCTTCTCCGGATCCACGGACTTGGTGGACCAGCGAGCACGCGGGCTGCTGGAAGCTGCCTTAGCGGAGGAAGCCGGTGCCTCACCCTCGCCAGCAGCGGCCAGCACGTCCTGCTTGCGGATGCGGCCGCCAACACCGGTGCCAGAGACGGTGGAGAGATCCACGCCGTGCTTCTCAGCCAGCTTGCGTACCAGCGGAGTGACGTACGGGACGTTGTCACCGTTATTGACCTTCGTAGAGGTCTCGGAAGCCTTCGGCTCAGCGGACGCGGCCGGCTTCTCGTCCTTCTTCTCAGCCTTGGCCTCGGACTTCTCCTCGGCCTTCTTGTCGGCCTTTTCCTCTGCCTTCGGCTCTTCCTT
>NZ_KV803963.1:0-10792 GCF_001811255.1 Corynebacterium sp. HMSC068H04 | reverse complement strand
TCGAAGGACCAAACATGCGCCTCACCACCAACACATAACCACCAACAACGCCTGAGTAAGACACCGCTACCGGATACTCACTCAGGCGCTACCAGATACTCACCACACCGCTACCATTTCAGTCTTCTGAACAGGTCGTCGATATGTCCAGTGCTGGCATTACGGTGGCGTATTTCTATACGTGCTTCTGCGCATGGAAGATTGCGCGTACCGGACAGGTTCCCGGGATGCCCAAGCCAATTGGGCCGAACAAGTTTTACGAGTACTTCGCGCTGGCTGGGTGCATCCTCTCCATTGGGTTCTTTTCTTGGCGCTGCTCTTCGTTCCGGGTTCGCCTGGCATGCTGGGAACGGCTCCGCTCATCGCGTTGGTGGTCTGGGTTGTGCTGGGGCTGGCGTCGTGGGCGATCAAGAGTCGGCAGTTGAAGGATGAGCCGCCGGAGGAGACGGCGGAGTTGATTTTGGAGCACGGGGTGACTTTGTAAAAACACGCTTGCAAATTGCGGGGCCTGATCGGCATACGCGGCAGCGAGGATTCGGGCCGAATCCCCAGCGTGTCTACTTTCCGGGGGTCAGGCCCGGCTGCACGATGCGGACCTTGGGGTGTTCAGATGAGTGCGTAGGAACTGTCGTCTCCACACCAGGGAGCCTAGATGTTGTGGTGACGCTCTTAACCCGTCGTGGTCTTTTTCGCTCACTACGTACTCCGAAACCGGAAGAGCCGGTTAACGGGAGTCAGACGAAAAAGATTTAAGCATCATTTCGTAATGAGCCCCGTTACCAGAATCGATGAATATACGTTTAAATGCTTTTAACCAAACTTCGCATGGCTCCGAAGTGATAGCAAAATCATCAGATTCGATAACCTCGTGCGAGCCGTGGTGGGTCCAAGCAATTAGAGCATTGTGTACGGATTGCTCTCCACTAGATAGGACGTCGCCTAAAGAGTAGAGGTCTGGGGCGCCGCCCAAGGTTATGAAGTAGCTTTCTAGAATTCGGCGGAGAGTGTTCGGAAGCCACCCGGGAGTGTCAGTATTCTTTCCGTCTCCAAGATCTGCTACAGCCTTCCAAAGTTCTTGGTAAGAGGTCCGAACTGGGTTGGTAGTTCCGAAACGCTGAATCTCATTCGGAGACGGGGCGAGCTTCTTAATCCTAAAGAAACTGACGCTTTGCTTTCGAGCTTGATTGAGGCCATATGCTACTTCGTTGTGGAACCGAGGATTGTGAGTGAGAATAATGGCTTGCTTCACTCTTGGATGAGTTTTGTCTCTGATTTCCTGTAATAATGCTCGAATAAGACTGGACACCACAAACATGATCGAATAGTCCAAGCTCGAAATTGGGTCATCAATGATTGCGATCAGATCCTCGGTTTCATCTTTTCCGCGGACTGAGGAGAGCGACTGATAATAGTAGAGGAAAGTGATAAAAGTCCGCTCCCCTTCGCTCAATGTCAGGGGATCAATTGCGGTGCCATCATTGCGGACTACAGTATAACCGTCTTTCTTGTGCTTCGATTTGGCTAGGCGGAAGCTGTGGAATTGGCACTTCTGTAACATGCTGTTGATGTTTGTGATGGTGGACTCGCTGGAGACCGTTTTCGCTTCGAGGGTCCTCAGTTTTGTTTCTGCGTCTTTCACAAACTTCTCAGCCTGGGTAACTTGCTTTTCTAATCCGGAGACCGCTTTTTCCAGTTGGTCAGTAGATTTTTTATAGTCACTCAGAGTGTCAAAAGCCGAACCGTTTGCAAATGCGTTCCACACTTGGTCGAGCCAAATTTTGCGCTCTCGTGCTTTTCTTTTCAGAACCTCATTCCGCTGGCTCATCTCTTTGTAGAATTCTTCCAGCAACTCTGAAAAACGCGACACTGTTTCTTCAAGCCCTGTTATGACTATCTTTCGACTTGGCTCTTGCATCTTTTGCGCCACTTTGGCTCGAACTTCTGCCAAGTGACGCTCGAACTCAGCTCGTTGTTGAAGATAAATCCCGCCAGTGTCCACCTGTCTAAATTGGTGGTCATTGGCATCTAGGAAATTTATGATGGAGTTGCTGAACTGTTCAAGCTCCGTTCTGCAAGATTCAATTCTATCTTTCCCCTTCTCGTACTCATGATCGAAAAGTAGGGCTAGCTCTTTGTCAAACCCGATAGGTAGCTCTTGTTGGCAGAAAGGGCAGCGGTCTTCCTCATGCTTTCGCATTTCCGTGCGGTGCTCCTGGCCCTCTGCGACCCAGTCGAAGAGTTTAAAGTCTGATATAAGCTCTGATAATGGCAACTCTTTAGCTGGAATTAGTGGCTTTGCTAGAAGGACTGGCAGATTCTCAAAAAGCGGGAGGTAAAAGTTTGGGTGGTGGGGAATGTTGAACTCTTCTGCAGCCTCGTCAAAGAGGAGCGCGGCCTGGTTCTCTAATGAGTTCCAATCTGGAGTGATGGAGGTGCCATTAAATTTCTTTAATGAGTTATCTATAAGGCTTTTGACTCGTTTACTTCCTGTCCATTCTTCGGTGATAGTTTTTGGGATAGATTTCCTGATATCTTTGAGTGTATTCCCCAGTTGGTTCTTTCGCTCGATTAACTCGGATTTCTTTTGAGTCAGGGCATCCCGCTTTTTATTAAGGCTGTCATTTTGTCGGTTTCTTTCATCTCTAGCTTCGATAAGTTGTTCTTCGAGTCTGATGCTGTCGGTGCCGAGTAGAAAGACTCCTTCGAGTTCTGAATCTGCAAACGCTTTGCGTTGAAAGTCTGAGTTGAACACTCTTAGAGAAATAGGGGCAGAGTGGTCCCATTTTAATGCACTTTTAGGTGAGGTAAGTAAGCGCGTGATCGATGTCTTTCCGGAACCGTTGGGGGCAAAAACGAAACTATTGGGCGTGAGGCCGTCCAGTTTTTGATCATCTGCAAAGCAGTGTAATTCGCTTAGGTCAATTTCTCGAAGCAACGGTTTTAGCCTCTCCTTGTCTGAAATACTTCACCCTACATCTGAGGAGGAAGGATTTATCCGGAATGTGTCTCGGATTCGAGTATGCTACGCACGTAATTTAACTACAAGGCGATCCATGCCGTCGTCAAGCACGTGCACGTGTACATAAGTAATGAGTGATGCCCACGCTCGGGCGCCTCACTGAAACCGAGTCTCCTCTAGCTTTCTGCGCACTTCGTGGCTGACGGCAGCGGGCACGTCCGTCTATTACCGCCTACGAATTTGAGAAGCAGGTCCTTCTCGTTGGGGCAGATGAAACCCAGCAACACGCTGGTGTCTGCAACGATGAACTATCTAGACATGGCGAACCTACTCGTTGGCGAAGAAGCCATCCAGGTCTGCCTCTATATCGCGCTGAGCTGTGAGATTCTGGCTGACAGAACGTGGAGCGGTGTGCATTGAGTCCGCTACTTCCTCGGGGCTAACCTGCTCGGCGAACGCTACGGTTGACAGGGTGATGAGTCCTTGGGAGTAGGCCTTGTAGGCATCGGCAACGAGCCTTTCGGAAGCCCGCGGCAGAGCAGCAATCTTGCGTGCGTGGTCATACGAGGCTTTCCATCCGAAGCGGGAGGCAAGCCCCTTGGCGGTGTGATCCCTTAGCTCTTCCTTTGTTTCTTTCGAAATAAGTCCAGCTTGGTGCAGCTGGATAGCTGCTACATGCGGAGAGACTTGGAATCGTTGGACAACTGCAGACAATAACTCTTCCGCATCTGCGTACGGAGGCAGCTCTTGCAACGCTTCTTCAGGGCAGAGTACGCAGCGCGCAAAGGTGTTTGCGCGTGTTTCGGAAGGCAGAGTCTTGTCACATTGCAAGGAAGCGCCATCCTCCGTGATGTCCCCGGCCACGATGTGCCCGATTTCGTGGGCGACGGTGAAACGCTGGCGGAAAGGATTGTTGCTCGTGTTAATCCCTACGGTTAAGGCACCTGAAGCAGGATCGCGAAGAGTCAGTGCATCGAGGCCATCCGTTAAGTCGAGGACGATGAAGTCAGCATCGACGAGCTTCATGAGATCGTTAATATCACCGACTGGCTCTACGCCGAGATTGTGTTTCGCGCGAAAATCAGCAGCCAGTTCAACACCGTGTTTCGAGGGGCTCGTTGAATTAGGCATGTGCGCTATCCAGGTTCACTCGTAGCTGGAGAAAAGGCAGAAGAGTTTGTGTTGCTTCCTCGGCTTTGGCCTGGTGGCCGCGGGCCGCAACGCGCACGCGCTGGGAGAGCGGGGTGGCGTCTACAAGCTCAGCGGGGTCGATACCTAGCGCCCACGCGAGGGCCATGATGTGGTGGAGAGTTGGCGTGGAAGTGCCTTTCTCTAGGCGAGCCAGGGTGGGCTGGGACAGAATCTCATCGGTCATGGCGGCGAGCTCTCTTTGGCTGAGTCCGCGAAGTTGACGCTGCGTGCGGACGCGCTCGCCGAAGTCAGTGGGGATGTTCATTTTGTGCTCCTTGTTGACTTCGATTAAACACGTGAATCAGGTTTTAGTCAAAGTGATTCAGAGGCGTCTGATGATCAGGGGAAGCTTCCCTGATCGCTGTGTTTGCATGAGAAAGCGGAATCCGCTCCTGCTCGATGCGCAGCCGACAATGGGCAATACTTTGGGCGCTCCAGCAGGCGTTGACTAGCGCTGTGCTTAATGGGCATAATTCTTGGCAGGAGCAGTCCTACTACGTGTACAGCTGCTCGACCCTCACCGGGGCTACTGGCAGGTGAGGGTCATTTTTCTAACCTACTTGGCCAGCTGGTGCCGCAAAGTTGGCCCGAGCCTCTTTTGAAGAGCATTACTCGCATACGCAAGTAGAGTTCGCTCCGGCTTGGTGCACAGCCTGCCTTTGATGTAAGGCAAGTGGGGGCACGCCACTCTTCGGTGGTGAGGTAGGCGAGGGCGGCGGTGCCGGGGCCAGGGATGGCGATGATGATTGGGGGTGTCGGCAAACGCAGGAAGTGCCAGGAAGGTTTGCTTGTTCTCCACAATGAGCACTCAGGGCGGCCGTCCCAGAAGAGGTTGATGTCTTGGGTGTCGTTGCGCTCATGATCGTGGCGGTGGTGGTCATCGTCGCGTCGAACTTGAACTATTGCGCCGCCGAGCACCCATGGCTTGAACGCGCTTATTCTGTCGGTGTTCCGCCGGCGGTAGCCATCAGCGACGTAATGGGGCTGTCAGGCCTGGTGTTCTTGGTCGTTGCTGTCGGCGCAGGAATGCTTACTGGGCTGGATGGATTCTTCACTGCGGCAAGCAGTGTGTTCTTAAATGGCAAGGAGTGCGCACCGCGCAATGCAATTCTCTTGGTGTGTGCAGTGTGCCTGGTGGCCCCATGGTTTGGGCACGTTGTCTTGACCTTGGTTGTCGATACGTAATGTATCCGAAGATCGAAATCTATCTTGGCTTAGGAAGGAAAGCCTAGGTCGGCCTATGGAATTTTCTATTAAAACCGATTGAGCCATCTCGCCAGTGCTATATTCTGAGCTAGAGGCCTTGGACTCGTGTGCATGCAGTTTAAGCTCGGGCTACCGTCCAATAACTTACAAAGGGGTTTACTTGACGTCGTCAGTTAAAGTGGAACGAGTTGACTCGCTCCCCGAACTTGTTGATGCTGCAATTCAATTATTGCCCGAAGGGGAATTGTTTTGGTTTCGGGGTGTGACCGACAGTGCATACTCACTGGTGCCCAAAGCATATAGAAACCCGAAAGTTGTAGATGGCAAGGATTTTTTAGAGCGGGAAGAGCAGCTAATGCTCTCCAGGTTCCGTCAGCGAGCGATGCCGTACTTGCCTGCCTCACACTCCGAACTGTCAAATGCGGCGCTTCTTGTTCACATGCAGCATTACGGTGCTCCAACACGCCTACTTGATTGGACTGAAAATCTCCTGGTAGCGGCCTATTTTTCGGTTAGTGCTCAGTCGCTTAATGACGAGAAAAGCCCCGCGATATGGGCGTTGCGCCCGGCTGCCTGGAACTCGATTGTGCACTCAGATTTGGTCGACAATGAAATTCCGACATTTGATTCTACTACAATTCGCCCACATGAATCTCCTCTAATGCGGTGGCTTCCGCTCTCGCCCGAGAATAGGAGCTCAACGATGAAGAAGGATAGCGCTCTAGCAGCCTACGCTACCCATAGCAATGACAGAATTCGCGCACAGCAAGGAGTCTTTACAGTTGCCGGTACTAACACCGAAGGTCTGGAAAAGCAAGTAGATGCCCAGCCTAGTGAAATTCCTATTTTGTATAAATTTACCTTTACTGGTGGAGCTAAAAAGCTTAAGCGTGAACTGAGTCAAGTTGGATATATTCGTTCATTGATATATCCCGGTTTGGAATCTATTTGCAATCAGATCGACGATGATTTTTGGAGTCAATAGTGAGTATTGAACGACTGGAAGAGCAACTGCAAAACAAGCGTCGTGAGATTTCCACCGATAAGCTTTCGATGTCGGTCGGGGAATTGTCATCGCTCTATGAATCAGGGGATCTCATCATTCGCCCTTCTTTCCAAAGGCTGTTCCGATGGGAGCAGGAGCAACGTACCCGATTGGTTGAAAGTTTCCTGCTCAGGATTCCTATTCCGCCAATTTTCGTATCAACTGACGATGACGGCAAGTGGGAAGTAATTGATGGCCTTCAAAGGATAAGCACTTTGCTTCAGCTCCAGGGATTGCTTTCAGACCAGCCACCTCTAGTGTTGGGCGGTACTCAGTACCTTCCGGCTCTGGAAGGCGCCGCATGGGGAGATGAAGGAAAATTCCAGCTTGGAGACGGCCAAAAGCGAGATCTCCTTCGATCTCGCATAGACATAACCATCATTGAACGCGCGTCTGACGCTAGTGCAAAGTTTGATCTATTCCAGCGATTGAACAGCTTAGGTTCTGCGTTGAGCGGCCAAGAAATTAGAAATGCAATGCTGCAATCGATAAGTCCATCGGTGGCTGAATGGGTCAACGAATTATCTGAAAACCAGGCCTTCAACGCGACCGTCAAGATTGGCGAAAAAGAGGAGAAGCAGGCTTATTCTCAGGAGCTGGTCCTCCGATTTCTTGCTTTGCACTCCTTGGATGTTTCTGCCTTGTCCTCAAGCGGGTACTTGACGACTCTATTGGATAATTTTGTAATATCTTTGTGCGAATATGACGACGAGAAACTTGAAGAGCTCGAAAGGATATTTGAGTCCACGTTCGAGTATTTTGCATGCGCGCGTAATGAGGACATATTCAAGATTGAAAGAGATGGAACTATAGTTAACCGCCTTTCGATTACTGCATTTGAAATTCTCGCATTGGGGGTGGGAAATTGGTTCGCTTCGAATTCGTCCCCCAAGATCGAAGCAAAGGAATTTTATGAGCGGGTTAGGAATCAACTCGATTTTAGTAGTTCGGGTAAGAGTGCTGAGCAACGTATGAAGCAAACGATTCCGAAAGGTAGGTGTCTCGCCGAGGCGTTCCTGTAGTTAGTCGGCGGTAGATAATTTAGTCACTCCACTCTATTTGTTGGGTTGAATTCCTACTTTCAGGACTTTCAGTGAATCTTGCTCAAATTCCCCTATGGCATAGCTTCTATTGGGGAAGGCTTCTTCGACGCGGTCAACACTGTGGTGGGATTCCGGAAGGGTCTTCGCAGCAGGGGCGATGATATATTCGTCCCGGGTATTAGTTTTGGCATTGCCAGCGTGGATGCGTTAAAGTTGGCGCTTAGCTCAACTCGGTGGGTAGCACATGTCGATTTCGATTCACCTGAGCGATGTTTGTAAGTGATTACAAACTCAGTCACTGTGCTGCTCCGATTCATCTTGCTGTTCAGCGAGGATTTCCGTTGTACGCGGCCCCTAATCGAGTAGGAATTGGTCACGCACGGGGCTCTAGCTGCTGACGCGAGTGAATCCCTGCTTGGCTATGGTCGAGCTTCTCTTTCTGAAAGCCGAGGCGAGGGCAGGGACGTTGGCATCGAGAAAGTCGTGCACGGTGGCAGAGATGTTCTCCTTGTCATCGGTATCGCGAGTGACTCGGCCTACCTGCTGAATGACAACGCCGCGGAAGCTTACTGGTGCGGCCAGCACAAGAGTATCCAGCGCGGGAAGATCAATGCCTTCACCGGCCACCTGGGACATGGCTAAAAGGACGAAATGTGGTGTGGTGGCAAGCTGTTCACGGATGGCTTTCCTCTCGCTGGCTTTTTGTCCGCCGTGCAGTTGAAGGACGGGGAAGGGGGCGTCGGCAAGCAGGGCGTTGAGGGCAGCGAGGTGTTCGCGTCGTTTCACCAGGACGAGGACCGTGTGCTCGTCCTGCGCTGCTTGTGTGATGACATCGGCGATGAGACGGTTGCGGTCCTCATCCGCCGCCAGAGCGGTGTCGAGGTCGGGCCAGAACAGGTAAGGGGAGTCGTACGTGAACTCGGTGTTGTGGACTACGTAATCGCGGCGTCCGGGGCGCTCGAGCTCGACGGTATGGCGGATAGGGCCGCAAACGAGGGAAAGCAGCTTATCAAGACCGTCGGAGCGGTAAGGCGTCGCGGTCATACCGAGCATAAAACGAACATTGAGGTGAGCTAGAACGTTGGTTAATCCGGCAGCGCCGACTCGGTGGCATTCGTCAACGATGATGTGGCCATAGCTGGAGAGAAAGTCAGTCTTGGAATCACTACGGCTAATGGATTGGGCAGTGACAATGTCTATCTCTCCACTGAGCTTCTTTTTGGAACCTGAGTATTGTCCAACCTGAGCTTCCGGGAGGAACTGCTTGAGGGCTTGGCGCCATTGGGTAGCTAGCTCCCTCGATGGAACTATCACTGCGGTCGGGACCGAACGCTGGGCGATGATTGCACACGCCATGACGGTCTTTCCAGTACCAGGAGGAGAAATGAGCATTCCGGACTTGTGCTTGAGCATCTGTTTGACGGCTGAATGCTGGTAGGAACGTAGTTCGCCGGCAAATGACGCATCGATGCGTCGGGGTTTGGGTGTGCGGCCGCGACGTGTGACGGTATATCCGGCAGCCTTCAAGATGTCGACGACGTCATCGAGCGTGCCGCGGTCGAGCGTGAGGACTTGGTCCTTCTCATCAAGACGTACGATGAGCCGTGGAGTGCCGAAAGTGGAGAAACGCTGGGCCTGCTTTATATAAAACTGCGGGTTGGCAATAGCGCCTAAGTGCCGCAGGGCCGTACGAGTGGTGGCGTCGACGCCTGATAAATCGACGTGGACGTGTGAATCGTGCGTGACGTGGACTTTTCCGGAGGCTCTGAGCTTCTTTAGCTCTTCGCGAGAGGGTGCCTGAGGAAGGGATGTCTCGGGATCAGGCTGAAGCGCAGCATAGATTCTCTTGAGCTCGGAAAGCGTTGACTTCTTCGTACTTGCCAAAGCCTCGAATTGGTCTGGCAAAAGTTGAAAATTACTGTCGACGAAGACTGTTGTGCCTTCGGATCGATGGTGGCCTGCTAATGGGAGGGCAATCAGGTTGCCGAAGCCACGGCCTTTCGCCGGCAGCGTGTCTTGGGATGGAAAGAATCGGTCGAAACTGGAGAAGTAGGAATCCGGGCTAGCCTTGGCAAGAAGCCCGATGCCCACGGACCGAGCGAGGCCGGCGGGAATAGGTTCGTCGAAGAATACCCACACATGAGCTCCGTTCCCAGAGCGCGATACCTCTATGAGTGGAACGAGGCCCTGGTTCTTGCATTCTTCCGCGTAGGCGCGGGCGGCTGGCTTGAAGTCGTCATCATCAAAATCGCAGACTAACAGCCGGCAACTGTCATCTGTGCACAGTGGATAAAGCCCAACGTGGAAGCGATTGTCACGGCGCAGATGTCCTTCGATCACCTTCGGTGTCAGAGGCTTTAGGTCGGGATTTCTTCGGTCATAGTAGCCATTGCTAGCCGGGTACCAAGCCTTCTTTCCCGCAGTATTTTTGGCCACTGCGTAGACATCTGTCCTCCCCGTGAAGTAATCCATGAAGAGCGCAATCTTCTCCTCCGGTGAGCGGTGTTCAGAGTGAACGTTCGCCGGCGGCGGTGTTTCTGCAGTACTAGGGTGCGAAGGAGCATGACCGAGGGCCTGCAGTAATTGGGCCACCTGGGACTCCAATTCGCTAACGCGAGTTTCAAGTGCTTGGAGGCGTTCCTGTTCAGTCATGGTGCGTGTTCCTTGTGCGTCGGAACTAGTTTATCGGACGGTGCGCGGCTAAAAGCCTTGTCGGCTTGGTGTTGTATTGCTTAGAATAATCGCACGACGAGCCGGTCACCGGAACGTTGTCGCCTGGAGCCGCGTAGGCTCCAGAGCTTTGTGGAGGGCCTTCTAGGTGCAGAGGTGGAGTGCGTGATTTAACAGTCAAGCCTTGATTCTGACAGGTGTGCGGGGCAGGCGCAGCAAGTGGAGCGTTGAGGTGGCCTCTAGTCATTCGCACACAATTCGGTTGTCCTTGAGAAGAGTCTCACTGAAAGGTGAAAGACGCTTCAGGTGTATGTGCCCTGCAGGGAAAGGAGGGATTAACTTGATAAAGTCGACCGTTTCAAAACCTGACCACATTAATACTTCTGTAACTCAGGCCCAAGATATGGATGAGGAAGACCGTCGCCGCTACGTCGAGTACTTAGGACGGGAGATTGCCAATTGGTCCGCGGCTCTTAACCGTCGTCTAGCTTGACCGTTTATCCCGACGAAGGGGAAGTCTTAATCGTCGGGGAATTGGCTTGTGGGCCCTTCCGCAAATCCGTGATTCCAATCAGTTTTAAGCAAACGTCAACCGGCCTATGGTTGTTAAATACCGCCGTATACCATCCGTGAGACTCGACTAGCCATGTTATGTCCATAGGGTTTTTGGACATGGAG
>NZ_KV803962.1:0-1314 GCF_001811255.1 Corynebacterium sp. HMSC068H04 | reverse complement strand
GTTTTTGGACGGGATGTCTAGTGGCTTTTTGGACGTTTGCGGCGGTGGAATAGCCGGATGGCTATTCCATTGCATAAGCGTAGAAAGGTCGCAGATTTCGATCCCGTTCGTGACGGCAAGACGGTCACACAGTTTTGCAAAGAATTAGGGATCTCGCGGCAGACGTACCACAACATCAAACACCGGATAGCGCAGAAGGGGCGCGCAGGTATTGTGCCGGATTCGACTGCCCCGAAGAATCCGATTAAGAAGTTTGACGAGGCCGATAAAATCGCAGTCGTCCACGCCAGACAACAGTTAATGGAGCAAGGCTTGGATTATGGGCCTTGGTCGATCTACTACTTTTTGTTCGACACTGTAGGCGCAGATTACACCCCATCGCGTTCTACAATCGCCTCGTGGCTGCATGAACTGGGGTTTGTTGATGCCAATGCCCGCAAACGGCCACGCAGCTCCTATAAGCGCTTCGCCCGTGATCGCGTCGGTGAACTCTGGCAAATCGATGGACTGGTCTATCGCCTCTTTGACCATGCCCACACACATGTCACGATTTACCAGATTATCGATGATGCCAGCAGATTCGATGTCGGAACCACAGCGTTCGCCCTGCCAGAAAACGGTACTGACGCACGCGCCGTACTGGCCGCAGCGTTCGCTGCCTACGGCAAACCTCAAGAAATCCTTTCCGACAATGGCGATGCGTTCGCCACCTACCACCGTGGCTTTCTCTCTGCTACTGAAACCTGGCTCGCCAGCCAAGGTGTTCTTGCTATTGCTGGTTTCGCCCCGACAACCCAGGGAAAAGACGAGCGCTCTCACCGCACATTGACCCAGTTCCTCGATGCACGCCACCCAGTCAGCCTTGCTGAGGTCAACACATATCTGGCTGAATACCGCCAGGTCTACAACGAACGACGACGGCACCAATCACTGCTTATCGGCAAAATGCACATCACCCCACGCCAAGCTTTCGATACCTTCCCCAAAGCACCATCACCTCAGCATCCACTCGATCCCGAGCAGGTCTGGGCCCGCATAGTCGCCTATAACCAAGCACACAACCCACAAGCAGTATCCGAAAAGCTCAACGGCCCCGCGGAAGCGGCAACTTCACACGAGGCCAACACCGATGACATGGCAGCTTTGCAAGGCATACCTCCCACCGATACCCCAACACTAACGGCGCTGACGACACAATCAACAAACCATTGGGGCATCCCAGACCAACTCTGCGTAAGCAAAGATGGCGTTGTACGCGTGTGCGGCTTCGGTCTCTACATTGGTCTGAGGTTTAAAAACCGCAGACTCTACTCC
>NZ_KV803961.1:0-2217 GCF_001811255.1 Corynebacterium sp. HMSC068H04 | reverse complement strand
CACATTGGGGCCCACAACACCGCACACACAACCCCTACCAAGTATCACATGCACACGGTTTAGCCTCATCCACGTTCGTTCGCCACTACTAGCAGAATCATATTTTATTTTCTTCTCCTACGGGTACTGAGATGTTTCACTTCCCCGCGTAAACCCCCACAACAGCTATGAATTCACTGAAGGGTAACACCCCATAACAGGTGCCAGGTTTCCCCATTCGGACATCCTCGGATCAACGCTCTATTGACAACTCCCCGAGGCTTAACGCAGCCTTACACGTCCTTCATCGGCCCAGCATGCCAAGGCATCCACCATGCGCCCTAAATAACGAACACACAACCAACACAACAACCACCACAAAAGCAACAGTCATCATGCTGGTGTGAACACACAAAACACAAAAGAACAAAGAAATCACACAAACCATGACCCACCACCAACACAAAAGAAGATGGAAAGCACATGGTTAAATGCTCGCGTCCACTATACAGTTCTCACACAACACCCCACACAAGACAACAACCACACCAAAAAAGTAGTTATTGAAACTTACATGGGTTACAACCAGGGAACAATGCCCCAGACACCCAACAATGCACCAAGTACTCATCCATACGCGATTAACACGTGTGTGTTAGTTGAATCATCATTCTGGTTAAGATGTATCTCCACCCGATTATCAATAGGCGGCAGTAAAACAATCGTCTACATAAACCACCAAGCGAATGAGAATAAACACTCACACGCTATACAGCACCAACTGGTGCTCAAAATAAATGCTCCTTAGAAAGGAGGTGATCCACCCGCACCTTCCGGTACGGGTACCTTGTTACGACTTCGTCCCAATCGCCGATCCCACCTTCGACAGCTCCCTAACAAGTTTAGGCCACTGGCTTCGGGTGTTACCAACTTTCATGACGTGACGGGCGGTGTGTACAAGGCCCGGGAACGTATTCACCGCAGCGTTGCTGATCTGCGATTACTAGCGACTCCGACTTCATGGGGTCGAGTTGCAGACCCCAATCCGAACTAAGACCGGCTTTCAGCGATTCGCTCCACCTCACAGTGTCGCTGCGCGTTGTACCGACCATTGTAGCATGTGTGAAGCCCTGGACATAAGGGGCATGATGATTTGACGTCATCCCCACCTTCCTCCGAGTTAACCCCGGCAGTCTCTCATGAGTCCCCAACCAAATGCTGGCAACATAAGACAAGGGTTGCGCTCGTTGCGGGACTTAACCCAACATCTCACGACACGAGCTGACGACAACCATGCACCACCTGTACACCAACCACAAGGGACACTACATCTCTGCAGCAATCTGGTGTATGTCAAGCCCAGGTAAGGTTCTTCGCGTTGCATCGAATTAATCCACATGCTCCGCCGCTTGTGCGGGCCCCCGTCAATTCCTTTGAGTTTTAGCCTTGCGGCCGTACTCCCCAGGCGGGGCGCTTAATGCGTTAGCTACGGCACAGAAGACGTGGAAGCCCCCTACACCTAGCGCCCACCGTTTACGGCATGGACTACCAGGGTATCTAATCCTGTTTGCTACCCATGCTTTCGCTCCTCAGCGTCAGTAACTGCCCAGAGACCTGCCTTCGCCATCGGTGTTCCTCCTGATATCTGCGCATTTCACCGCTACACCAGGAATTCCAGTCTCCCCTACAGCACTCAAGTTATGCCCGTATCGCCTGCACGCCCGAAGTTAAGCCCCGGAATTTCACAGACGACGCGACAAACCACCTACGAGCTCTTTACGCCCAGTAATTCCGGACAACGCTCGCACCCTACGTATTACCGCGGCTGCTGGCACGTAGTTAGCCGGTGCTTCTTATACAGGTACCGTCACAAAAAGCTTCGTCCCTGTCGAAAGGAGTTTACAACCCGAAGGCCGTCATCCCCCACGCGGCGTCGCTGCATCAGGCTTCCGCCCATTGTGCAATATTCCCCACTGCTGCCTCCCGTAGGAGTCTGGGCCGTATCTCAGTCCCAATGTGGCCGTACACCCTCTCAGGCCGGCTACCCGTCGACGCCTTGGTAGGCCATTACCCCACCAACAAGCTGATAGGCCGCGAGCTCATCTTGCACCGAAAAAACTTTCCAACCACCACACTAAAGGCAGTTCATATCCGGTATTAGACCCAGTTTCCCAAGCTTATCCCAGAGTGCAAGGCAGATCACCCACGTGTTACTCACCCGTTCGCCACTCGAGTACC
>NZ_KV803960.1:0-1943 GCF_001811255.1 Corynebacterium sp. HMSC068H04 | reverse complement strand
GACGTGTCTACTTTCCGGGGGCCAGGCCCGGGCGCGCATTCCCCACACCAACCACGCGCCCCACACCACCGCCCGCCTAGAACTGCGCACAACCCCGCAAGACGCCTACACACTGGTGGGATAACCTAGACTAAAAAGGAGAGACCCATGCCGAAGAAAACCTGGACAACGCCAATCCACGCCCTGCGCACCATTGTCGTCGACACCGACGAGGAAAACCCCGCCGTAGAAATCTACGCAGTAGAAGGCGCAACACTTGACGAACTGCAAGCCCGCGCCTACAGCCCGGCAGACGTAGAACTAGCTATCAAGACCCTTACTGAAGCCAGTAACTGCGCCCGGGCGCACTACGACGAGCGCGCCGACGCTGAAAACTGGCACGAGGACAACATCATCTAGACTCCTCACGCATTAAGCCCCAGCCGCCCTGCGGTTGGGGCTTTTTGTATAGCAATGACACCAACCACGCGCCCCACACCAACGCAGAACAACAAGCCTGACACAAGCAGTACCGCCCCAATGCTGACGCAAGGACGGTACTGGCGTTTCAAACAAGCTTAAAACAGCGTCTGCTGGTTGCCAGAGACACCAAAGATCGCCGCCCGGTACTTGTCCTCATCCCACCCATCGACTAGTGCCTCACGCACACGACGCGAGCGCTCAACACGCGACGACAACGCTGTTACCGCCACGCGATTGCCCGCATGTCGACCTAGCTCGACGGCATACGTCAAGTTCTCGCGCTGCGTTGTTTTGCGAACATGACCGGGGCCAGGACGCACACACAACGGCTCATTGCACTCATGTTCTGCAACCTCGCCAGGACCAAACTCAACACCTGATGTAAGAAGCGCAAAACGGTGTGCCGATATCGTTCGCTGCCGAGAGTCACGCTGCCAGGTAAACCTCCCGTACCCATCCGGAGATGAAATAGAACCCGTCCACAACCAACAGTCATGCGGAGACTTCACGACATGACGAAAGAACGATTCAATCACCGCGTCATCGAAGTCCAGACCTGGATCACTTATTCGCTTCCGACGGCGCGGACGAGGAACCTCCCGTTCAGGCAACTCAAGGCCCACCAAGGGAACATCTTCGAAATCAGAAATCCTACTCACCACTTCCAGATGTCTGGCCCTTATGTCACTATGGGACGAACACCAACAGATGACGAGAGGACGAGACAGTGGACATGCTTCCGTTTATCAACGCTCACGACTCCATTCCGGATTGGTGGGAACTAGCTTTTATCGCCGTTCCGGCGCTTATTATCATCCAACAATTCCGAAAGCGGGCCGGAGTCGTATCCGGAGTGCTAGTCGGCGGCGCTGGAATCGTCTCCTGGTGCATCCTGTGGTGGGCACTCACGTTCTTCGGTGGTCTAGTTGGAACTATGGCCCAGCATTACGAGGATGCAACGACCTACGAAGAACAGCAGCGACAAACACAGGAATACAATCAGCAACCAGAACACTAAAATCTAGCCATCGGACTCGGCGCCGCTGGCCTCGTTGGAGGCCAGTTCGGCGCCGTTCGTTTTCTCCTGACTGCTTGCATCATCGTTCTTCGAATCATCAGAACCAAGGGCTAGCAGATCTGAAAACTCTTTAGCGCTGACACCGATCAAACCGCGCACGGTGGACTTCTTCTCTCCGAGATCGACGAGTTCACGCGCGGACTTTCCAATCTTGAGGTCGAGCTCATCACGTTGGTCGAGCAATGAGAGCATCGAGTTAAGTTTCTTCTTCCGGTCGCGCAGCTTTTGTTGCTCTTCTTCGAAATGCTGGCGAACCGCCTGACGTGCCTGTAGTGACTTGTTTGCTTTGACCATAACTCCACAATGCCAGTACTAAGAACCCACCGCAATACCTGACACAAGCACGTCGCCAAGTCCAACGTCTCTAACTATCCGCTCACGCGGCGGGGCCGCTAGCTCCGCT
>NZ_KV803959.1:0-71853 GCF_001811255.1 Corynebacterium sp. HMSC068H04 | reverse complement strand
CAATACAAACAACGAAGAGACCGTTAAAGCACAACACAACCGCTTTAACGGTCTCTTTTTTGTTTTTCACACGCGGCAGGTCTGCACTTCCAGGTCTGGACACGCGCACACTAGCCCATAGCGGCAATAGACCCCAATTGGGCCCAACCATGTTCACTTGAAAACTCTGATAAACAAGGCTCATACCCACCCGGGTAGCTGCCTAATTCCTAACTACTGCGAAAGGGCCACGGAAGTATGATCTACCCCACCAATGCTTGGGCGTCTCGTCCTCATACAGAATTGTAAACTGGGCACCGAGCTTTCTGGCTAAGTAGCCAACCCGGTCCGGGATTAGGGTACGGAGAAGATGTTTGAATTCCTTTTGTTTCTCGTTCCTTCAGTGCTTTATATCATTTTTCAGCGCAAGAGAATTGGGGTTTCTCAAGCTCGGACAAATGTGGGTTGGCAATGGGGAAATTGGCAATCAGTAGTATTAAGCATCATCTTTTTCCCCGTGTTGCTTGGAATAGGATACGCCGGTATCCGTGTGGTGTCGTCGGCTAGTCTGGCCATACCGGGGGTGGTTCTGTCTCAAGGGGTAAGCCTTGCTGTCATTTTCAGGGCTATAGGCGAGGAAGTGTTTTTCCGAGGATTTGTTGGCGGCTTACTTCTTCGATCCTGGGGGTTCTGGGGTGGTAACACGCTCCAAGCGGGAGTTTTTCTTCTGCCTCATTTGATGTTGTTGAGCTTCGATGCGCAGTTGTGGCCCATACTTCCGGTTCAGTTTCTCTGCGGGTGGATCCTGGGAGTGGTGCGATACCGCTCGGGAAGCGTGATTGAATGCGCGATATTGCACGCTGCTATTAACCTTGCAATTGGACTGCTTGCGTGATAAGCGAAGGATTGTGCGCGGGCGCTCAGGGCGGTTAGTGGCTGTCAATTCGCACCAAAGATTGGGGCGCGTGCCTATTTGTCACGTAGCAGTCCTCGTACGGCGGCTTCGCGGACACTCTTCTGTATCCAGTTAGATTCCCAAGACAGACTTCGCAATGAAGAAGTAGACGATCAAACCCGTTGCATCACAGAAGGTGGAGATGAATGGGTTGGAGAAGACCGCAGGGTCCGCGCCAACAGTCTTAGCCACAATGGGCATGAGACCGCCAACAGTCGCGGACATCGAACAAATGAGAAACAGCGTGGAGCCGATGACGAGGCCGATATCTAGGCCATAGATGACCGTCGCCAAGACAAGCCCGGCCAGCCCCAGCACGGCGCCCAGCAGCATTCCGACGCGCAATTCCCGCCACATGACTGCCAAGAGGTCGCGCGTGCGGACGTCGCCAAGCGCGAGCGCGCGGGTCACAGTAGTAGCTGCCTGGTTTCCTGTATTGCCGCCCGTGCCGGTGAGCAGAGGGATGAACAGAGACAATACAACTGCCTTGGCCAAGGTGTCTTCGAAAGAATCGAGAACCCGCACAGTCAACAGCGCTGACACAGCGAGCACGAGCAGCCAGAGAATGCGGGAGCGGACGAGCTTGAGAAGGGGCGTCGACAAGTACGGCTGCTGGAGCGCTTCCGTACCACCGGAACGAGCCGAGTCCTCACTGTCCGCTTCCTCCATAATGTCGGTTGCATCATCCCAGGTAAGAAGGCCAACGAGGCGGTGTGAATCATCCACAATCGGCAGCGCCAGCATGTCGAGGGGCAAGAACCAGCGGACGGTCTCTTCGGCGTCGGCAGTCGCGTATGCATATACCGGCTCGTTCATGATGTCCTCAATGAGAATGCCGCGTTCAGCCGTGAAGAGCTCGCGCAGGCTGACGACACCCACCAGACGCCGGTCCTTCCGTGTTACAGGAACGGTATAGATGGTTTCCAGCTCATCGGCGTTGTCGCGGAGGGTGCGCAGGGCATCTTCCATGCTCATTTCCGGGTGGATATTGGGGACCTCCGGCGACATACGGCGGCCGACGGAGCCCTTCGTGTAACCAAGAATCACTCCGGTCACATCGCGCTGAGTCTGAGTTAGCGAACGGAGGAGGCGATCCGCAATTTCCGCAGGAAGCTCGTCCAGCAGGGCCACGCGGTCTTCGGGATCCAGCTCGTCGAAGAATTCGTAGACATCGGCGTTGCCCAACTCGTCAATGATGTCCGCTTGGTGTTTGGCATCAAGCGCATCGAAGACCGCGATAGATTTTTCACGCGGCAGCAGCCTTAACGCCAATGCGGCGCGGAGAGCATTCTGGCGCTCCACAATCGCGATGAGCTCTTGACGTGGAACGCGAGCTAAGAGCTCTTGGAGCCGAGGAGCCTTTTGGGGGTCGATGGCGTCTTCTTGCTTGAGCCACTCCTCAACAATTTCGGTGGCCTGCTCAATCGTTTCTGCCATCGGCTTTTCGCCCTTCTACTCGACGTCAACCTCCTCAGACTACGCCATGCAGCGCTGCACGGTCTTATCACAGATGTACTATTGCGGCATGCTTTCCCTCTACCGTGAATTCTCGGACAATGACGTCGTCAGCTCTATCTTGCGCTGCGAGGAGGCAGAGTTTCTCTTCGTTGTGGCAGATGTGCCGAAGAAGTGGGTGAGCGATGATCCCTACGCTGAGGACAAGACGCATATTCAGCTCATGAACATGCCTGGAGTCGCCTTAAAGATGCTGCCCGGGGGCGAGCTGATTACTGGTGACGTCGGCGTGCGCTATCCGCAGCTCTTCCAGACAGTCGCGGGAAAGACGCTGTGGGATCCGCGCGAAGTTGCAGAGCTTGAGTCTTTCACGGTGATTCATGCTCGGGGCAGCCACCACTTCCACGAGAGGAGCAAAGCACACTATGTCGATATCTGGGAGATCCTCCCAGATGTGGAAGACGAGGCAATGGAGCAACTCCTCGCTCGGATTGCCGTTCCGGTAGAGCTTGATTCCAAGTTCGGTCCGTTGGTGCTCGATCGCAGTACGAACACGTTCGACGGTAGGGCAGAAGAGCTCGGAGTTGATTTCAGCATCTGGTACGAAGGGGAGGAGCTTCTCCTCGCGGAGAGCACGAACCTAGGCCGAAAATTCAAGGCACCCCTCACCGTTATCAATAAGGTCCTCAGCGCCGAGTTCATTGATGAGGCCCGGCGCTTTGCCGCCAAAAGAGCTCTTCGAGCTGCGAACCGCTGGCGCCATGACGTCGCCCTGTCTGAAGGCGCCAACGCCCCGGCACCTGAGCTCACGGCTGGCGACGTATACGCCAAACTCACGCCCGTTGCCGTTGAGGTCCCCCAACGCGGACACCTCAGCGTGGAATTCGATGATGGCTATCTTTTTGGTGGGCACGCCGTAACGGTGAAGACTAAACGCAGCGGTGCACCCGCAGCCCTTGAGCTCGACGCTTAGTGCTGTTCGCGCATCCGCGTGATGACATTGTGCGCGGAAATGAGGCACATCGGTACACCAACACCCGGTACCGTCGTACCGCCCGCGTAGTACAGGTTCTTGAGTTTTCGCGAGGCATTGCGCCCGCGGAAGAAGGCAGATTGCCGCAACGTATGCGCGGGTCCCACCGCGCCACCAGCCCAGGAGTTGTAGCGCCGCGCAAAATCAGAGGGGCCGACCGTCCGGCGCACCACGATGCGCTCAGTAAAATCGGGAATGCCAAGCCACGTGCCGAGTTGGTGAATCGCGGCATCGGCAATTGCGCCAACGCGGGGCGATTCTTCTTCGCCATAGGCGTTACCCGCGCCGAAGTTTTCCTCCGCCGGCACGGGGACCAGCACAAAGAGATTCTCGCAGCCCTCCGGTGCCACGGCAGGATCCGTCGCGGAGGTCTTCGACACGTAGATGGACTCGGACGCCCCCAGCGGGCGCGAAGCCTCCGGAGCGTGATACACCGCCCGGAAATCGGGCTCCCAATCCTTGCTGAAAAGAAGGGTGTGGTGGGCCAGCTCCGGCAGCGCGCCCCGCACACCGAGGAAGACCAACACCGTGCCGAGGCCCGGGTCGCGTCGCGCGAAATAGCTCTCGGGATAGGTCCGCGCCGACTGAGGCAGCAGAGCAGTCTCAGTATGGCGCAGGTCCGCCGCGGAAACGACGGCCTCGGCGGAGATGAAGCGGCCGTCGTCCAGCCGCACGCCAGTCGCACGACCTTCTGCGCACTCGATCGCCGTTACCGCCGTATCCATGAGGAAGGTGGCGCCTTGTGCCTGGCGCGCAATCGCCGCGACCACCGCGGCGAAACCACCTTGCGGGTAGCGCACGCCTTCGACCAAATCGGTGTGGCTCATCAAGGAATACAGCGCCGGTGCAGCTGTTGGCTCCGTGGACAAAAACACCGCCGGGTAGGTCAGCACCTGGCGCAGGCGGTAGTCCTGAAACTGTGCTGCCACCAGCCGGTCCAAGGACCGCGTGAGAAGTAGCGCCAGCGTACCCAGCCGCGTGAGCACGTCCCGGGTTAAAAGCTGCGCGGGGTGAGAAAACGTGGTGTACAAAAAGCTGCTTAGCGCCACGGCATAGATATCAGAGGAGCGCGCTAAGTAGGCGCGCACGCGCTCGCCTGCACCCGGCTCGATGGACTCAAAAAGCCGAACAACGTTGTCCACGCCGCTGTGAATGTCGAGGAAGGCGCCGTCGTCGTTGTAGACGCGATACGCGGGGGAGAGGTCAACCAAGTCCAGCTCGCGCTCGGTGCTCGTCCCGCAGGCTTGAAAGAATTCATCGAATGCTTCGGGCATGAGGTACCAGGACGGGCCCGTATCGAAGCGGAAACCGTCGACCTCCAGTTCGCCTGCGCGCCCGCCGACGCTGTGCTGCTTCTCGACGACCACCACGTCCCAACCCTCACGCAGCAACAGCGCCGCGCTGGCCAGGCCAGCGATGCCCGCGCCGATGACGACAACACGCTTGCCCATAGCTACTTCACCGCCGATGCCGCTGCCCGGCTCACCAAGAATGCCTTGCGCGCCGGCGAGACGGAGACCCGTGTTGTAAGAATATCGGCGGCGGGGGTGGCCGCGAGCTGGTCGGTGAGCTCGGTAAACAGGGCCGTCGCAGCCGCCACGCCCACCCGCGAACCACGCGGCAACTTCTCCATCGCGCCGCGCGCTACAGCCAGGTCGCGCCGAATATCAGCGATGATTGCCGTTTTCCGCTCCTCATCCAAGCTGGCCGGGTCCGGCAGGTCCGGGAAATAGGAGCGGCCCAGCTCTGCGGAATCCTCGCGCAGGTCGCGCAAGAAATTGATCTTCTGAAAGGCCGCGCCCAGGCGCCGTGCGCCTTCCTCGATGCCGGACGGGCGGGGCCCGCCGGCGTAGAAGGCATCCAGGCACAAGAGCCCAATGACCTCCGCGGAGCCGCACACGTAATCCTCGAAGGAGTCGTGGGTGTGCGTGTGGTGCGTCAGATCGCAACGCATGGAGGAAAAGAACTGTGCAACGTGCTCGTCGCTGAACCCGCAACGCCGCGCGGAAAGCGCAAAGGCATGCACGACCGGATCAGCGTGAAAACGCTGGGACGGGGCGGCGCGGACGGTGGCCTCGTAGGCGTCGAGAAGCACGGCGGCGTCCTGGGGATCGAGCCCGGCGTCGACGATTTCATCGGCGGTGCGCACCATGGCATATAAATTGCGGATGTCCACCCGGACCCTGGGGGAGAGAAGCCGCGTGGCCAGGGAAAAACTGGTGGAGTAGTGGCGCATGATTTGAGCCGCGGCTGCTTCGGCACAGCGGTCGTAGTGTTCCAGAGCGGAAAAAGATGCGCGCATGGAGCATATTTTAGACCACACGCGTCACATAACTTACCCAGGGCAAGATAGGGTAGGGACGTTACTTTCCCCATCTATAAGGAGAACACGTCCATGACAACCCCAACGATGACTGCTGCGGCTCGTGCCGTCGACCTGTTCAAACAATACGGTCAGGGAGATACCGCAGTTACCGCGTTGGACCACGTCGACGTTGAGTTCGCGCGCAACACTTTTACCGCCATCATGGGCCCTTCGGGCTCCGGCAAGTCCACGCTTATGCACACGATGGCGGGGCTCGATTCGGCGACGTCCGGCTCGGCCTTCATCGGTGACACCGACATGTCGCAGCTCAGCGACAAGGATATTACCGCCCTGCGCCGTGACCGCTTGGGCTTCATCTTCCAGTCCTTCAACCTGGTGCCCACACTGACCGCGGCAGAGAATATCACGCTGCCCACCGATATCGCTGGCAACAAGGTGGATAAGGAATGGTTCGATGAGGTCACTTCCCGTCTGGGCCTGTCCAACCGCTTGAACCACCGCCCATCAGAGCTCTCCGGCGGCCAGCAGCAGCGCGTGGCCTGTGCGCGCGCCCTGGTTTCGCGCCCGGAAATCATCTTTGGCGATGAACCGACCGGCAACCTGGACTCCAACTCTTCTGCCGAGGTGCTCGATATTTTGCGCACCGCAGTGGATCAGGACGGCCAGACCGTCGTCATCGTGACGCACGATGCGAAAGCCGCATCCTACGCAGACCGCGTGGTCTTCCTTGCCGATGGCCGCCTGGTCAACGAGCTGAACAACCCGACCATGGAGTCCATCCACGCCGTGATGGCAGAAATCGAGGGCTAGAGCATGGCCACAAAGAACACCATGCGCACGGTGTCCGTGCGCAATATTCTCGCGCACAAGCTGCGCCTTGCCCTGACCCTACTGGCGGTGGTGCTCGGCACCGCCTTCATCTCGGGGTCCTTCATGTTCACCAAGTCTTTGTCGAACACCTTCGACTCTGCGGTGTCTACCGCATTTACCGGTGTGGATGCGGCCGTAAGCCAGAAGGAAGGCGGCCCAATCCTCGACCAGAAGATGCGCGATGACATCGCCGCCGACCCCGACGTGCGCGCAGTCAACATGCAAAGCAGCCAGACCGTCGTGGTTGCCAACAAGGATGCCGAGGCCTTTCAAACCGGCGGCGGCACCTCCAGCGTGCAGCCCTACTACCCGGAGGACCAATCCGTCGGTGAGCCCGCCACGCTTGTCGACGGCTCCGCGCCTCACGGGACCGGCGAGGTTCTCATCAACGATTCGGCCGCGGAAAAATTCGATATCAAGATCGGCGACAGCCTCCTAGTAGTCCACCCGGACCAGCGTGATGAGGTGAAGGTCGTGGGCGTCGTCAAGCCTGTGGTGGACCAAGGCCCCAGCCTGACGCTGCTCATGGACCACGAGGCCTTCGTCGAGCGATACGGCAATTCCGAACAGCTGAAGGTCGCCGCGGCCGACGGCGTGGGTACTGATGCGCTCGTGGATCACCTCAACGAGACCTTCGAGGTCAAGGCGGAATCTGGCCAGAAGCTCGCTGATGAAATTTCGGATCAGATTTCCTCTGCCCTGAAATTCGTCAACTACTTCCTCATCGCCTTTGGCCTCATCGCGCTGCTGGTGGGCACGTTCATCATCGCGAATACCTTCTCGATGATCGTGGCTCAGCGCACCAAGGAGTTCGCGCTGCTGCGCGCACTCGGTGCATCCCGCGGCCAGATTACGCGCTCGGTGGTGACGGAGGCCTTCATCGTGGGCCTCGTGGGCTCTGCCGTGGGCGTGGCAGCGGGCATGGGCCTGGTGGCGATCATTAAGGCCGTCTTCGAAGCCAAGGGCATGCCCATGGGCGGCGGCCTGGGCCTGAGCTTGAGCGCTGTGCTTGTGCCGTTGATTCTGGGCGCATTGGTCACCATCGTTTCCGCGTGGGCACCGGCGCGCCGGGCAGGCGCGGTCAAGCCCGTGGAAGCCATGCGCACCACCGAGTCCGCGGCGGGCGCTTCGCTGCTGGTGCGCAGCGTGCTGGGCGGGCTGCTGCTCGTCGTCGGCATTATTTTTGCGCTCGTGGGCGTGCTTGTCGACGCCTCCACGGGCATCCGCGCCACACTCGTGGGCCTCGGCTCGCTCAACCTCATCCTCGGCTTCTTCCTTGCGGGACCGGCCATCTCCTTGCCTATCGTTCCGGCGATCGGCCGCGTGGTTGGCGCGCCCTTTGGCGCGGTCGGCAAGCTGGCATCGACGAACTCGGCGCGCAACCCGCGCCGTACCGCGGCGACTGCTTTCGCTCTCATGCTGGGCGTGGCGCTGGTGACATCGATCGGCATGTTGGGTGCGACGATGAAAGCCTCGGTGGCCGACGCCGTCGAGCAGGACGCCCGCGCAGACTTCTTGCTGTCTGGCCCGACGTCTGGAAACTTCCCGACGCCGAACGAGACGGTGCAGCGCGCCCGCGATACCGAGGGCGTCGGACAGCTCGTGGCGATGAGCACAGCACCCCTGCAGGTGGATGGTCAGGCTTCGATGAATTATGGCCCGGAAATGATGATCAGCCAGATCATCGATGGCAACGCCGATGACATGCTCAACCTGACCTTGGTAGATGGTGCCCTGAATACGGGTGAGGAACCGGGCTTCATCGCCGACTCTGTCTTGGCTGAGAAGCAAGGCTGGGAGGTCGGCCAGTCCTATGAGTTGGCGGGGCCGGATCCATCCCGCACTGCGCAGGTAAAACTCCTCGGCACCTATGAACCTTTCCAGATGCTTCCGGGCCTGGCCGTGTCCCAATCCGCGGTAGAAGAGGTCATCGACCCCAACAGCCTCGACGTCACGGTGGTTTCCGTGAACGCGGAAGAAGGCTATGACAAGGAGAAGCTGCGCGCCAACCTGGAGAAGTCCGTCAAGGACCTCGTTGTGGTACAGGTGCGCACCAGCGAGGAATATGCTGGCGAGGCCGCCGGAATGATTGACCAGATGCTCACGATTCTCTACGCGCTGCTGGCTTTGGCCGTGGTCATCGCTGTCCTGGGCATTGTCAATACCCTCACCCTCGGCGTGATTGAACGCCGACAAGAGATCGGTATGCTGCGCGCGGTGGGTACTCAACGCCGCCAGATTCGCACAATGATCACGGTGGAATCGGTACAGATCGCCCTCTTCGGCGCGCTCATGGGCATCCTCATGGGATTGGGGATGGGGTGGTCCTTCATCTCCGTGCTTTCCGACGAAGGCCTCGATTCCGCGACGGTGCCGTGGATGATGCTCGCGGTCATGTTCGTGGGCTCGGGAATCGTCGGCGTGCTGGCGGCCCTGTGGCCGGCGCAGCGCGCGGCGAAGACCCCGCCGTTGGACGCCATCGCCGACTAGCGCAGCCCGTGGCTGCACAAGGGGCGTGGGAGGCGGGTTAGGCCAGCAGCGAGCCGACCCACGCCCCGCGCCAGGCCACGATGATTCCTAGGCCGATGGTCCAGAAGAGATAACGCGCCAAGCGCCACCAGCGCTTGGCCTTTATCATTTCACCGAGTTCCTTGGCCATCGTGGACCACGTGGATAGCCCGCCGGCGAGTCCGGCCGCCAGCAGGGGGAGGAAATACTCGGGGGCGTGTGCATGCGTGGCATAGCCATAGGCCACACCGGCCACCGCCGCGCCGACGAGGTTGGCGGCAAAGGTACACGTGGGGGAGGGGAGCACACGGGTGAGCAAGTAGCGCCCGCAGCCGCCCATAAAGCCGCCGGCGAGGACCGCCAAGATGGAGAGGATCATGCGCGGCCCCGATCCTGGAGACGGTCACCCATGAGATAAGCGGCAGTACAACCGGCGACTGTCGCAACGACGTACGCCCCCGCCTGCGCTGGGCCGAAGCCGGAGGTGAGGAAGGCGAAAGCGGCAAAGCTAGTGAAGCCGCCTAAGAAACCCGTGCCCCAGAACGCTGGTGGCTTGGCATAGCCCATGACAGCACTGCCAAGAACGTTGATGAGTAGCAGCGGCAGCGCGCCACCCCCGAGAAGCGTAGTGAGGACGAAGCGAGTCAGCGCCCCGAGCGCGGTCCCGCAGCCCACAAGAAGGATCTGTGGCATAGGCACCATCCTAATTGGGATGCGAAACCAACGTGAAGCAGGCAAGCTTAGGGTGTATCCACGTCTCCAAGGAGGAACCCACCATGGCACACGAGCGCGCCGGCCAGCTAGCCCAGCCTTCCGATCTCATCGATATTGCAGAACTAGTCACCGCGTATTACACCCGCACCCCCGATGCAGATAACCCCGACCAGCAGGTCGCCTTCGGCACCTCCGGCCACCGCGGCTCCGCCTTGGACACCGCCTTCAACGAGGCTCACATCTTGGCGATTACCCAGGCCATCGTGGACTATCGCGCTGAGCAAGGGACCACGGGCGCCATTTTCATCGGCCGCGATACCCACGCTTTGTCCGAGCCCGCCATGGTCTCCGCCCTTGAGGTTCTCCTTGCTAATGGGTTGGAGGTTCGCGTGGATGACCGCGGCCGCTACACCCCGACCCCGGCCGTCTCCCACGCCATCCTGACCAACCCGGGCACCGATGGCATCGTGATCACTCCCTCCCACAACCCGCCGCGCGACGGTGGCTTCAAGTACAACCCGCCGACGGGCGGCCCAGCAGACACGGATGCCACCGACTGGATTGCAGCCAAGGCCAACGACTATCTGCGCGCCGGGCTCGACGGCGTCAAGCGCGTGGCGGTTGACGGCGTGCTCGATGAGCGCTGCGTGAAGCACAACTACCTCGACTCCTACGTGGCTGACCTAGCCAACGTTGTGGACATGGCGGCCATTAAAAAGGCCGGTGTGCGCATCGGCGCGGACCCGATGGGCGGCGCCTCGGTGGACTACTGGGCGGCCATCGCCGAGCACTACGGGCTCAACATGACGGTGGTGAACCCAGAGGTAGACGGCACCTTCCGCTTCATGACTCTGGATACTGACGGCAAGATCCGCATGGACTGCTCCTCCCCGGACGCCATGGCTTCGTTGGTTCAGAACCGCTCCAAGTACGACCTGGCCACGGGCAACGACGCGGATTCTGATCGCCACGGCATCGTCACCCCGGATGCGGGTCTGATGAATCCGAACCACTACCTAGCGGTGGCCATTGAGTACCTGTTTAGCCACCGTCCCGAGTGGGGTGAGGCCGGGGTGGGCAAGACCTTGGTGTCTTCCTCCATGATCGATCGCGTCGTGGCCAGCCTGGGCCGTGAGCTCGTGGAGGTTCCGGTGGGCTTCAAGTGGTTTGTGCCGGGGCTTGTCGGCGGCACCCTGGGCTTCGGCGGTGAGGAATCTGCTGGTGCTTCCTTCCTGCGCTTCGATGGGACCGTGTGGTCCACCGATAAGGATGGCATCATCATGGATCTCTTGGCTGCCGAGATCTTGGCGGTCACGGGCAAGACCCCGTCTCAACGCTATGCGGAGCTGGCCGAAGAATACGGTGCGCCAGCCTATGCGCGGACCGACGCCCCAGCTACCCGCGAGCAGAAGGCCATCCTGAAGAAGCTTTCCCCGGAGCAGGTGACGGCAACTGAGCTGGCCGGGGAGAAGATCGTGGCCAAACTCACCGAGGCCCCCGGCAACGGCGCAGCGATTGGCGGCCTGAAGGTGGCGACGGAGAACGCGTGGTTCGCTGCCCGCCCTTCCGGCACGGAGGACAAGTACAAGATCTATGCCGAGAGCTTCCGTGGCGAAGAACACCTTAAGCAGGTGCAGGAAGAGGCGCAGGCGTTGGTGTCGCAGGTTCTCGAAGGCTAGGTCTGAAGGCCAGGGCTGAAGTCTGGGTCCGAAGCCAGGTCCGAGACTAGGCTAATGAATTATGACATCCGCAAAATCCATGTCGGCCGCCGATCTGATGAGCGCGCTGGTGCGTTTTGGAATGGCTGCCGTGTGGATTATCGCCGGTATTCAGAAGCTGGACGCCAGGATGGAGATGACCCAGGCCATCGAAGCCTATGGCATCTTCACCCCGGAATGGTCCGGATACTTGGCCTACCTCATCGGACCCTTGGAACTCATGGGTGGGGTGCTGTTGCTGCTGGGGTTGTTCTTGAGGGAGGCGTCGGCAGTCGCGGCGGTGGTCTTAGTCCTCTTCATGGTGGGAATCTCCCAGGCATGGGCGCGTGGGCTGGTCATTGACTGCGGTTGTTTCGGCTATGACCCCGCCGACGTGAGCCAAGGCATGAACTACGCGCTGACGCTGCTACGTGATGCAACCTTTTTGGTCCTCACCCTTTGGACAATTTGGCGCCCGTATCGCCGTTACGCTCTCCACCCTTAACTTGTTAGGCTGTGCTCGTGATTAAAGACAAAATCAGCGCCGCCCTTGTGCTTGACGTCATTAGTGCATTCGCGCGCTTTTATATGGCCTATGTGTGGATCAAAGCGGGAGCGTCGAAGCTGTCGGATCAGCTCGCAGTGTCCCAAAGCATCAAGGCCTATGAGATCTTTACACCAGAGTGGTCTCAGTATTTGTCCTACCTGATTGGCCCGCTGGAAGTGTGCGGCGGCCTGTTGTTGCTGCTGGGGCTGTTCCTGCGCCAATCGGCATGGGTGGGACAGATTGTCCTCGTTCTATTCATGATTGGCATTGCACAGGCGTGGATGCGAGGTCTCGGGATTGACTGCGGTTGTTTCTCCGTTAGCCCTGATGAAGACGCGCAGGTGATGAACTACATGATGACACTGCTGCGTGATGTCTTCTATTCTGTGTTAATGGTGTGGACAATCAAGCGTCCCTTCACCAAGTTTGCATTGCACCCTTAACAACGGTGTGTAGGATTTCGGTTCGTTCCATTTACGTCATACAAGACAAGGTTTCTCAATGAGTACAGTTAAAGACCCCACCGCCAATAACAACAGCGGATTCCTGTGGGGCATCGGTGTTCTGCTGGTGATTATTGCCGTCGTGCTCGGCTTTATCTTCTACCAAAACCGTGGTGCCAGCGTTGAGGGCTTGGAAGGCTACACCAAGCAGGACGTCAATATGGAGATGTCCTTTGCTGATAACGCCGTGACCCTCAAGGCTGCCGACGCCAAGGATGCGCCGGAGGTCGAGCTGTACGAGGACTACTCTTGCCCTCACTGCTCTGATCTGGCCAAGCAGACCGATGATCAGATGAAGGAAAAGATTGAGCAGGGCAAGCTCATTGTTAAGGTGCGCACCCTCAACTTCCTGGATGGCAGCCCGAATGGCATCGAGAGCATCAAGTCCAACGAGGGACACTCCTCCAAGGCCGCGGCTGCGATGGAGCAGGTAGCCAAGTCCGGTGACGTACAGCTCTACTGGAACCTGCGTAAGTACCTCATGGATGAGCAGTCCAAGGTGTACAACAAGTGGGAGATGAAGGATTTTGCGCAGGCCGCTGAGTCCTTGGGCGCGGATAAGGACACCGTCAAGGCCATCGAGGATGCACCGGTGGGCAAGGGTAACGCCCTGGTTACCGCGAACTACGAGAAGCTGGAAGCCGACACCGGCAGCGTGTCCTCGCCGCGCATCATCAAGGACGGCAAGGACATTCCGGAGGATGACAAGACCTCCATCATGGAGTGGGTCGACCTCGTCGCCGCTAAGTAGGGGCGTGCAAATACCGCACCTAAACTCGCGATTTGGTGAGTGAAAACGGAGGCGATATATTGATACGAGTTGCAATCACAAAGGTTGCACCTCGTATAAGGGGCTATGGCGCAGTTGGTAGCGCACCACACTGGCAGTGTGGGGGTCACGGGTTCGAATCCCGTTAGCTCCACTTCATAATTCAATACAGCTCTGGGGCTATGGCGCAGTTGGTAGCGCACCACACTGGCAGTGTGGGGGTCACGGGTTCGAATCCCGTTAGCTCCACTTTCGGCCGTCTCCTTGAATGGGGGCGGCCTTTTCCTATGCTGGGGCCATGGATGTATTCACCAAGACCGTGTCCTGTCCTGATCAAGCTGGCGCCGAGGCTGCTGGGTTGAGATGGCTTGCGCAGGCGCTTGCCGCCGTCGTCGTGGACGTCACCGAAGTCACCTCTACTTCTCTTAGCACGCGGCGGGTGGAGCAGGCGCGGCCGAGCGCTCCTGCTGCCCGCGCCTTTGGCGCTGCGCTGCGCACGGTCCATGAAGCGGGAGCGCCCGCCTTCGGGGTGCCCCCGGCGGGCTGGGAGGGCGCGAACTTCATTGGACGCGTGGAGCAACCCTGCGAACCATGCGAATCCTGGGGCGAGTTCTACGCTGAGCAGCGAGTGCTGCCTTTCGTGGATGGACTGCCTCAGGGATTGCAGGGGATTGTCCGGCAAGCATGTGAGGCCATAAAAGCCGCTGACTGGGACGTGAAACCGGCTCGCATTCACGGTGACCTGTGGGCAGGCAACGTACTGTTTACTGACGCTTCGGCCGTGATGATCGACCCAGCTGCACACGGCGGTCACCCGTGGACGGACCTCGCCATGCTCGAACTGTTTGGCACGCCGTTCTACGAGGAAATCCTCCGCGGGTACGGGGCGCCCAAGGAATACGAGAAGTGGGTGCCCATGCATCAGCTGCACCCGCTGGCGGTGCATTCCTTAACACATGGGCCCGCGTATTACGGCCCGCTCGAACAAGCAGCGGAGGCCACGCTCGACGCGTTGCGTTAGCGCGATTCCATTGCTTAAGAGCGCCCTGCAACCGGCAGAAGATTATTGCGGCCCAGGCGGCATGGTGCGCTTGTGGGCGCCGCGGCGCCACAAGGTCTCGATGCGCGATTGGGCGGCGGCAGGCACGTCCTTGCCCTCGAGGTAGTCATCGATGTGGGAGTAGGTGACGCCGAGCGCTTCTTCGTCAGAGAGTAGGGGGCGGTCATCCTCTAGATCTGCGGTGGGAACCTTCTTCCACGTGGAATCTGGTGCGCCGAGATGCTTCAGAAGCTGAGCGCCCTGGCGCTTGTTGAGTCCGGCGAGGGGCAGGACGTCGGCAGCGCCGTCGCCCCACTTGGTAAAGAAGGCGGTGACGTTTTCGGCGGCGTGGTCTGTACCGATGACCAGCGCGCCGACTTCGCCGGCCAGCGCGTACTGCGCGGCCATGCGCAGGCGGGCCTTGAGGTTGCCTCGATTGAAGTCCCCCAGGGAGTCCTGGTGTAGGGCGTTGGCCACGGCGCCGTCGAGAGCCGCGGTGGCCTCGGCGATGTTGACGGTGAGGCAGTGGTCGGGCTCGATAAAGTCGAGGGCGATCTGTGCGTCATCCTCGTCGGCCTGTACGCCGTGGGGAAGGCGCACGGCCCAGAAGTCCGCGCCATCGACGCGGGCCACCGCTAGCTGTGCCAAGCGCCCAGCCAGGGTGGAGTCCTGGCCGCCAGAGATGCCCAGGACAAAGCCCTTCGCGCCGGTTGTGCGTAGGTAGTCCACCAAAAAGGCGACGCGGCGCTCAACCTCTTCTGCCGGATCGATACTGGGTTTTACGCCGAGGGCCCCGATGATGTCGTGCTGGAGGTCTATGGATTCATGTGACATGACGCCAATGGTAGCCGCCTGCGACAATAGGAACCCGTGAACAAAGATACGTACGTCATGATGGTCGCAGGCGTCGCCGCCCTGGGTGGCCTGCTCTTTGGATATGACACCGGAGTGATGTCCGGCGCCCTCCTCTTCGTTGGGCCGGAATTTGGCATGTCCGCCCACGAGGAGGGGCTGGTGACCTCGATGCTTTTGGTTGGCGCGGCAGCCGGCGCGCTGGTCGCTGGGCGTGTGGCGAGCATGATCGGGCGGCGTCGCACTCTCATCGCCGGTGGGCTCATCTTTGTGGCTGGTTCCGTGTGGTGCGCGCTTTCAAGCTCGGCCGATGAACTCGCTGCCGCCCGCACATTCCTCGGCGTGGCAGTGGGCGCGGTGTCGATCGTCTCCCCGATGTATATCTCCGAAATCACCCCGGCGGCTGTGCGGGGCCGGATGGTCTCCCTCAATACGCTCATGATCGTCGTGGGGCAGCTGCTGGCGTATGGCGTGAACTCGCTATTGGCTGCAAGCGGCAGCTGGCATTGGATGCTGGGGCTGGCCGCGGTCCCGGGCGCGGCGCTGGCGCTCGGCATGGTCTTCCTGCCCGATACCCCGGCATGGCTCGCGGCACAAGGGCGACCGCGTGAAGCTGCCGCGGTCAGCGCTCGGGTCGGCGCGCAGGGAGCGGAGTTGGAGCTTAGTCCACGTCCGAGCACGGGTGAATGGCGAGCTTTGCGACGCCACCGTTGGATGCGCTGGGCCATCGCGCTTGCCATGCTCATGGGGGTGACTCAGCAGATTACGGGTGTGAACGCCATTGTGTACTTCGCGCCCACGATGATGAACCAGGTGGGTATCTCCACTACTAACTCGGTATATACGTCGATGGTGATCGGTGCGGTATCCGTCGTAGCGTGCCTCGTGGGCATGCGCGTGATTGACCGGCTGGGACGCCGCCGGCTGCTGTTGGCGGGCCTAGGCGGCAACGTGGTCTCACTCGTGGTCCTCGCGGTGGCCTATCACTTCGCCCATGACTCCATTCCGCTGGCCATGCTGTCGTTGGCGTGCATGGCGGCGTTCATTGCCTTTCAGCAGGCGGCAGTCTCCCCGGCCACGTGGTTGCTCATGTCAGAAATCGTGCCGCCAGAGGTCCGCGGCGTGGGCATGGGAATTGCTGGGCTGGCACTGTGGGTGAGTAACTGGGCGGTGGCGCAGTTCTTCTTGCCGGTGGTCGAGTGGCTCGGCGGCTCGCTGGCCTTTGGAATCTTCGCGGTCTTAGGCCTCGTCGCGGTGGGATATACCCGCGCACTCGTTCCGGAAACGGCGGGGGAGAGCCTCGAGGATGTTGCCGAGCAGCTGCGCTCCCGCTACTCCGAAAGCTGAGTGTTTTGGTAATGACGCGCGTGTGGGGTAACATTTTTCCTCGTGTCATTGCTGGGGGTCTTCCCAGCTATGCTTTGAACTAATCAATCGCATCAAGATTGCGCATAACGAAAGGAGCGCCCGATGAAGGTTCGCAAGTCGCTTCGGTCGCTGAAGAAGAAGCCGGGCGCCCAGGTTATTCGCCGCCACGGTAAGGTCTTCGTGATCAACAAGAAGGATCCGCGCTTCAAGGCTCGCCAGGGCTAAGAAACGAGTTTCCTCGTCTCCGCCCTCCCCGCTTTGTGGGGAGGGCGGATTTTTTATGCCCACGTGCCTGGACAGATGCGGTTTAATGAATATAATTATCGGGCGGACTTTAGCAGGGGTCCGAAAGATAGTTGAAAGAAAGAAGAATAATGAAGAAGCGTCTCGCGGCGGCGGTGTGTGCTGCTGCAGTTGGGTTCACTGTTCCGGTAGCTCATGCTGTGGACTTTGAGTTTGAAAGCTTGGTGGATCCCTCGCTGGGAATCAATGATCCCTCGTGCGAGCCGAGCGGCGAGGTGCGTGAGCCGGTGGTGCTTCTCCACGGCACGTCGGACAATTCCTCGACGTGGAACGAACTGATCCCGGTCCTGCAGGAGGAAGGGATGTGCGTGTGGGCCTTTGACTACGGCGCGGACGACGTGACGCTGCAGAATGCGAATCCTCGTGCCAAGGCGATTGCGGACTTGGATGAGTCTGCGCGCGAAATTGCAGGGCAGATTGATTACGTGCGCGAGGTGACCGGAAGCGACAAGGTTAATCTGGTGGGTCACTCGCAGGGTGGGCTGCACATCAAGACCTACACGCAGATGTACGGTTCGGCTGAGCACGTTTCCCACGCTGTGGCCATTGGTGGCAACCTCCATGGCACAACCCTTAACGGGATGGGCGAGGTTCTGGCCAAGATGATTGCGGCGATGCCACACTTTGCTCGGTTCTTGGCGAGCTCTGCAGGCATCCAGCAAGTTGTCGGCTCCGAGTTCATGGAGAACCTCAACGCGCTGCCTGATACGGCGCCGGGGCCGCTCTATACCTCGATCTATTCGCCTGCCGACGTCACGGTGACCCCGAACTCTTCCTCCATGCTTACACCTGTCGACGGTGCCGACGTGGTCAACATCGATCTAGGGGAGCTGTGCGGAGCGGAGCCGCTGCATCCGGACCTGCCGCGGGATCCCATGACGATGAGCCAGGTCCTCTTTGGTCTGACCCGCGAGGCGGGGCAAGGGGCTGATTCTGGAACCTGTGTCGAGCCAATGCTTGATTAGATTTCATTGGCAATAAAGGGGCCGGTATCGAGGGCGTGGCCTAGAGCCGTGCCCTTTTGTGGACTTTGTCACAAACTAAGTGAATCTTCGGTAAACGTGCAGGGAATATCAACGGTGTAGTTACCGCCGTGGGGACGGGCGGAGTGATGGGGTGTCAACATGTGGGGTCGGGCCAAGTTACATCCTGGGAATACCAGGCATGTAACTACTACATGTAGTGCTAGTTGCGGGGTGCGGGCACAAAGTATAGTGTCGTTGATGTTGCTTGAACGGCGGTCCGATATCGCTGTTCAGAGCCTGTAGGCAGAGCCGTTGAACGCTCTGCCAGTATCGAATTCAACAGTCACTCCGCGTGTAGCGCCGAAGGAAGCCAAAGGAACGTCACATGAGCATCACTGTCTACACTAAGCCCGCTTGCGTCCAGTGCAACGCCACCAAGAAGGCTCTCGACCGTGCTGGTCTCGAGTACGAGTTGGTGGATATCTCCCTCGATGATGATGCCCGCGACTACGTCATGGCCCTCGGATACGTCCAAGCGCCGGTCGTGGAAGCGCACGGCGAGCACTGGTCCGGCTTCCGCCCGGATCGCATCAAGGCCCTCACTGCGATGGTGGCGAGCGCCTAGGTTAACGCCATGTTGGTCGTGTATTTCTCTTCCGCTACGGAAAACACCCACCGCTTCGTCGAGAAGCTCGGCCTTCCCAGCGCCCGCATCCCGCTGCGCCTTAATGACGAGCCCCTCACCGTGAATGAACCTTATGTCTTGGTGTGCCCGACATACGGGGGAGGGGCGTCGGTAAGCGGGCAGAACACGCGGCCTGTACCCAAACAAGTCATTCGTTTCCTGAATGATGAACACAACCGCAGCTTCATTCGCGCCGTTGTAGCCGGAGGAAACAGCAACTTCGGCAGTGACTTTGGCAAGGCGGGTGACGTTATCGCCGCCAAGTGTAAGGTTCCTTATGTGTATCGCTTCGAGCTTCTCGGAACCGAGGAAGATGTCACAATTTGCCGTGAAGGCCTCCTGGCCAACGCGGCCGCTTTAGGTTTGGCTGCCTAAAGCCTCATCCGTACTATTTCGTCTCTCCATTTCGCCATAGCAAAGAAAGGCCCGTGAACGTCGTGACCACGCAACTGGGTAAGACCGTCGCCGAACCTGTGAAGCCGGCCGAGCAACTGGATTATCATGCACTTAACGCGCTGCTGAACTTGTATGACGAGAACGGCAAGATTCAGTTCGACAAGGACCGCGAGGCCGCGAACCAATTCTTCCTCCAGCACGTCAACCAGAACACTGTCTACTTCCACGACTTGGAAGAGAAGATGCGCTACCTGGTGGAAAACAAGTACTACGAGCCGGAGCTGATCGAGCAGTACGACTTCGATTTCATCAAGTCCCTGTTCAAGCGCGCCTATGCCTTTAAGTTCCGTTTTAAGACCTTCCTTGGCGCCTACAAGTACTACACGTCGTACACCCTGAAGACCTTCGACGGCCGCCGCTACCTCGAGCGCTTCGAAGACCGTGTGTCCATGACCGCACTCTTCTTGGCGGATGGTGACACGGAGGTGGCTGAACACCTCGTGGATGAAATCATGACCGGTCGCTTCCAGCCGGCTACCCCGACCTTCCTTAACGCCGGCAAGGCTCAGCGTGGCGAGCTGGTGTCCTGCTTCCTGTTGCGCATCGAGGACAACATGGAGTCGATTGGGCGCTCTATTAACTCCGCTCTGCAGCTGTCCAAGCGCGGCGGCGGCGTGGCCCTGTTGCTGTCCAACATCCGTGAATCCGGTGCGCCCATCAAGCATATTGAGAACCAGTCTTCCGGCGTCATCCCCGTGATGAAGCTGTTGGAGGATTCCTTCTCCTATGCCAACCAGCTGGGCGCTCGCCAGGGCGCTGGTGCGGTGTACCTCAACGCGCATCACCCGGACATTATGAGCTTCCTTGACACCAAGCGTGAGAATGCGGACGAGAAGATCCGTATCAAGACCCTTTCGCTTGGCATCGTGATCCCCGACATCACCTTCGAGCTGGCAAAGCGTAACGATGACATGTACCTGTTCAGCCCGTACGATGTCGAGCGCGTCTACGGCAAGGCCTTCGGCGATATTTCCATCACCGAGCACTACGAAGAGATGGTCGAGGATCCGCGTATCCGCAAGAAGAAGATCAACGCTCGCCACTTCTTCCAGACCGTCGCGGAGCTGCAGTTCGAGTCCGGTTACCCCTACATCATGTTCGAGGACACCGTGAACCGCGCCAACCCGGTCAAGACTGGGCGCATCAACATGTCGAACCTGTGCTCCGAGATTCTGCAGGTGAACGCCCCGTCAGAGCTCAACGACGACCTCACCTACAAGACCCTGGGTAGCGATATTTCCTGCAACCTTGGCTCCCTCAATATCGCGGCTACCATGGATTCCCCGGACTTCGCCTTGACAGTGGAAACCGCTATCCGTGGCTTGACGGCTGTGTCGGACAAGACCTCTATCGACTCCGTTCCCTCCGTGCGCAAGGGCAACGATGATTCCCACGCGATTGGCCTGGGGCAGATGAACCTGCACGGTTACCTTGGCCGCGAGCACATTGAGTACGGCTCCGATGAAGGCTTGGACTTCACCAACGCTTACTTCGCCGCCATCATGTACGCCGCGTTGCGTGCGTCCAACAAGCTGGCCCGCGAGTGTGGCGAGTACTTCACCGAGTTCCCCGAGTCTGACTATGCCAGCGGTGAGTTCTTCGACCGTTATGATCCGGCTGACTTTGCTCCGCGCACGGAAAAGGTCAAGGAGCTCTTCGCTAAGTCCTCGATTCACACCCCGTCGGCGGAGGAGTGGGCTGCGCTGAAGGCGGACGTCGCCAAGCACGGCATCTACAACCGCAACCTGCAGGCAGTGCCGCCGACCGGATCGATTTCGTACATCAACAACTCGACGTCCTCGATTCACCCGATCGCCTCCAAGATTGAAATCCGCAAGGAAGGCAAGATTGGCCGCGTCTACTATCCGGCGCCGCACATGGACAACGACAACCTGGAGTACTTCAAGGACTCCTATGAGATCGGCTACGAGAAGATCATCGACACCTACGCCGAGGCCACGAAGTACGTTGACCAAGGTCTGTCGCTGACGCTGTTCTTCAAGGACACCGCCACTACCCGCGATATCAACCGCGCCCAGATCTACGCATGGCGAAAGGGTATTAAGACCCTCTACTACATCCGCTTGCGCCAGATGGCTCTGGAGGGAACCGAGGTTGAGGGCTGCGTTTCCTGCATGCTCTAGTTCTTGTTAGTCCTTGTTCGCACGCGCCTCAATTAGGATGGCGCGTGCGATTTTTTCTGCCTCGGGGGAGTCGCCGCGGTGGATTGCTTCCGCTAGGTCCAGGTGGCGCTGTTCGGTGCCGGCCGTGGGGTTGCGTTTGCGGGAGCCAAAGAGGGAACGCCCGCGCACCATGGACAGCAGATAGGGGCTGAGAGCTGAAAACATCTCATTGCCCGAGGCATGGAGAACCATGGCATGAAAACGCAGGTCGGTAGCGAGGTGCTCACCGACGCGCCGCGTTGGCGTGTCTTGGAGGCGTTGGGCCAGCTCTAAGATCTCTTCCTTGTCTTCTTGGGACGCATGCAGCGCAGCGAGGCCGGCGGCGACGGGCTCGATGGCAAGGCGCAGTTCGTTGAGTGAGGAGCGCTGCCTGTCGCGGGATTTCTCTGAGCTCAGGCGCCACGAAATGATGGCGGGATCATAGACCGCCCACTCGCTGATGGGGAGCACCGTGATACCTACGCGGCGTGAAGAAGAGACCATGCCTAAGTGCTCTAGTGCGCGCATTGCCTCGCGGGCTACGGTTCGGGAAACTCCGAAACGCGCGCAGAGATCGGTGAGTGTAAAACGCTCACCGGCGGCAAGGGTGCCGCTGACGATGTCGGCGCCCATGGTGTCTAGAACGGTGCTGAGTAGGGGAGCGGAGGGCTCAGTCACGGGGAGCCGGTACCTCCATCGACATTCGGGGGCGTGTGAACAGGGCTTAAGTATAAAACACGCAGGAATTTTGGCCCCTAGTTTTACCGGGTACCATGGCACCAGACTCACAATAACTAGTAAGATGAGGTGACGTGCGTGTCTCACGAGTACGACGATTACATCGCTAGCCACGAGGCTCCGGTGAAGGCGATTAACTGGAACACGATTCCAGATGAGAAGGATCTCGAGGTGTGGGATCGCCTCACCGGTAACTTCTGGCTTCCGGAAAAGGTGCCGGTGTCTAACGATATCCAGAGCTGGAAAACTCTGACTGAGAAGGAGCAGGAGACCACCATGCGTGTCTTCGCTGGTCTCACTCTGCTCGATACCATCCAGGGCACCGTCGGTGCGGTATCGCTGCTTCCCGACGCCACCACTCTCCACGAAGAGGCGGTCTATACCAACATCGCCTTCATGGAGTCCGTTCACGCGAAGTCCTACTCCAATATCTTCATGACGTTGGCGTCGACTCCTATGATCAACGACGCCTTCCGCTGGTCCGAGGAGAATGAAAACCTCCAGCGCAAGGCAAAAATCGTTATGTCCTACTATCAGGGCGATGACCCGCTGAAGAAGAAGGTTGCGTCCACCTTGCTGGAATCCTTCCTCTTCTACTCAGGCTTCTTCCTGCCGATGTACTTCTCGTCGCGCGCAAAGCTGACGAACACGGCCGATATCATCCGCCTCATCATCCGCGATGAGGCCGTCCACGGCTATTACATCGGCTACAAGTTCCAGCAGGGCTACAAGAAGCTCTCGGAGTCGGAGCAGGAAGAGATGAAGGGCTACGCCTTCGACCTGCTCTATGAACTCTACGAGAACGAGATCGATTACACCGAGGATCTCTACGATGAGTTGGGCTGGACCGAGGATGTAAAGCGCTTCCTTCGCTACAACGCCAACAAGGCGCTCAATAACCTAGGCTTCGAGGGGCTTTTCCCGGCTGATGAAACCCGCGTGTCCCCGGCCATCCTGTCCTCCTTGTCTCCGAACGCGGATGAGAACCATGACTTTTTCTCTGGCTCCGGTTCCTCCTACGTGATTGGCAAGGCGGAGGAAACCACCGACGAGGACTGGGACTTCTAAGTAGCATCCACTGCCACGCCGCACCTCCTAGAACGATCAACCGAAAGTTTGATTCTTTCAGGGGGTGCGTTTTCGGGTTTTAGGGGCCGACACACCCGACCATCTGTGTTCTAGATCACCGCCTGGTGGGGCATGGCGTGGCAGGTCTGCCACGTACAAGGGGTTATCCGGATAAAACGGGGCTAACAAGGGCTATGGGGAATATCAGAGCGCTGGAAATTTGGCCCTGAGGTGCCCTAATATAAGGCGAGTAAACCTAGGTGTTTAATCACTGGGCGTGTGGCGCGATAAAACGCGTGATACCGATGTGGTTAGACGCTTGTTCTTCAGGAGGATTTTATGACCGCTGTGGCGCCACGGCTCGACGATTACGTCGCGCCTACACGTCCGGAGCCGACTGGTAACGCAAAGACCGGTTCCAAGGCGTGGATGTTGCTAACCACCACCGACCACAAGCAGCTGGGCATCATGTACATGATCATGGCCTTCAGCTTCTTCTTCCTCGGTGGCTTCATGGCTCTGCTGCTTCGCGCTGAGCTTTTCACCCCAGGATTGCAGTTCCTGTCCAACGAGCAGTTCAACCAGCTCTTCACCATGCACGGCACCGTCATGCTGCTGCTGTTTGCAACACCAGTGGTGTGGGCATTCGGTAACTATGTTCTGCCCCTGCAGATTGGCGCACCGGATGTGGCCTTCCCGCGTCTGAACGCTTTCGGTTTCTGGATTACCCTGACCGGCGGCGTCGTGATGCTCGCGGGCTTCTTGACCCCGGGCGGCGCTGCTGACTTCGGCTGGACCATGTACGTCCCGCTGTCTGACTCGGTTCACACCCCGGGTATCGGCGCCGACATGTGGATCGTCGGCGTGGGCGCTACCGGTGTCGGTACCATTGCTTCCGCCATCAACATGATCACCACGGTCCTCACCCTGCGTGCACCGGGCATGACCATGTTCCGTCTGCCGGTCTTCACCTGGGCAGTGTTTACCGCATCTGTCATCGTTCTGATGATCTTCCCGCTGCTGACCGCTGCGGCGCTGGGTGTTCTTTATGACCGCAAGCTGGGCGGCCACATCTTCGACTCCGCCAACGGCGGCGGCATCCTGTGGCAGCACCTCTTCTGGTTCTTCGGCCACCCGGAGGTCTACGTCCTGGCACTCCCGTTCTTCGGCATCATCTCTGAGGTTGTCCCGGTCTTCGCTCGCAAGCCGGTCTTCGGCTACATCGGTCTGGTCTTCGCCCTGCTGGCAATCGGTGCGCTGTCCATGGCCGTGTGGGCTCACCACATGTTCGTGACCGGTGCTATTCTGCTGCCGTTCTTCTCCTTCATGACCTTCCTCATTGCGGTTCCGACCGGCGTGAAGTTCTTCAACTGGGTCGGCACCATGTGGAAGGGCCACATCACCTGGGATACCCCGATGATCTTCGCCATGGGCTTCCTGGCAACCTTCCTCTTCGGCGGCATGACCGGTATTATGCTGGCCTCCCCGGCACTGGACTTCCACCTTGCTGAGTCCTACTTCTTGATTGCTCACTTCCACTACACCCTCTTCGGCACCGTGGTGTTCTCCGCCTTCGCTGGCCTGTACTTCTGGTTCCCGAAGATGACCGGCCGCATGCTCGATGAGCGCCTGGGCAAGATTCACTTCTGGCTGACCTTCATCGGCTTCCACGGCACCTTCCTGGTTCAGCACTGGGTGGGCAACATGGGTATGCCGCGTCGTTACGCCGACTACCTGGAGTCTGATGGCTTCACGGTCTTCAACCAGATTTCCACCATCTTCTCCTTCGTCCTCGGCGCCTCGGTTATCCCGCTGATTTGGAACGTCTTCAAGTCCTGGCGCTACGGTGAGATCGTCACCGTGGACGATCCGTGGGGCTATGGCAACTCCCTCGAGTGGGCCACCTCCTGCCCGCCGCCGCGCCACAACTTCGTGTCGCTGCCGCGCATTCGTTCCGAGCGCCCGGCCTTCGAGCTGCACTACCCGCACATGGTTAAGCGCATTCGCGAGGAAGCACACGTCGGCCACTAAGCACTCACTAGCTGAGTACTCCTGAAAACGCCGCCTCCCCATCACTGCGATGGGGAGGCGGCGTTTGCCGTAGGTGAAAAGGTCACGAACGTGGTGTGAGATAATAAGCCCCGTGGATAATCAAAGTGAACAAGTCTTCGCCGTTGTTACCGCCTCCGGCCCCGATAAGCCCGGCGTGTCGGCGGCCTTCTTCCGCGTACTGGGCTCTCATGATGTGGAGCTCGTCGACGCCGAGCAAGCCATCTTCTCCGGTCGGATTTCGCTGTCCGCCTACATCCGGGTTCGTTCCTCGCGCCTCGAGGCTTTGGAGCAGGGATTGCGAAATACGCTGAGCATCTACGCGCAGTCCATCAACGTGGATCTGCGAGAAGAAGAGTCAACCTCACGCCCGCGCTCGACGCACGTCGTCGTGGTTCTGGGACGCCAGCTCAACGCCAGCCAGATGTCTGCCATTGCTAAGGAACTGGCTAACCTCAACGTCAACATCGACCGTATCCGCGGGCTCTCCACTTATCCGCTCAATGGCTTGGAGCTGTATATCACGATCGATGGTGCTGCCGATCCTGTGCGCGCCATGCTGGCCCGCCTAGCTACCGAGCAAGGTGTCGACATCGCCATCGAGCGCTCCGGCCTGCAGCGCCGTTCGAAGCGGCTTATCTGCTTTGACTGCGATTCCACCCTTATCACCGGCGAGGTCATCGAAATGCTGGCCGCCCACGCCGGCAAGGAAGCCGAGGTTGCCGCAGTGACGGAGCGCGCGATGCGCGGCGAGCTGGACTTCGAGCAATCCCTACGCGAGCGCGTCGCCACCTTGGAAGGTTTGCCGGAGTCCGTCATCGCAGAAACCGCCGCCGATATTTGCCTGACCCCGGGCGTGCGGACCACCATCCGCACCCTCAAGCGCATGGGATACCGGGTTGCGGTAGTCTCTGGTGGCTTTATCCAGGTCCTCGAAGATCTGGCACAGGAACTCGACCTCGACTACGTGCGCGCCAACACGCTCGAAATCGTGGACGGTAAGCTCACCGGCCGCGTCATCGGTGACGTGGTGGACCGCAAGGCCAAGGAGAAGTTCCTGCGCGAATTCGCTGCGGATTCGGGCCTGAGCATGCTGCAGACCGTTGCCGTCGGCGATGGCGCTAACGATATCGACATGATTTCCGCCGCCGGCTTAGGCATCGCCTTCAACGCCAAGCCAGCGCTGCGCCAGGTTGCGGATACCTCCGTAAACCACCCATACATGGATGAGATTCTGCAGATCCTCGGTATCCCGATGGAAGAAGTTGCCAGTGAGTAATCTCCGCGAGGCCCATCGCCGTCTTGCGGCTGCGTGTAGCGAGCGCAGTTGGCGCGATGATCCTGAGGACCCGAACAAACCCGAGACCATTCAGGCGATGCAGATCGCGCTTAACCTGCCCAAGCAGGATCCGCCCGCGCGCACGGAGGTGCTCGAGGCGGCAGCTAAAGGCGTCGTCAAGCTCTGCCTCGATGATAGGGCTGGCCAGGATGGGGCCTTCGCCGAGGCCCTAGGGCAGTGGTACGGGCACCGCATCCGCAAGGTGGCGCGCCGCGCACGCAACAAGGCCTGGCGTGATGTGCAGTCCCTGCCGGGCGTCACCGTGGATGATCGCGCGCGCGTCTTCCTCCCCTCGGCGGTGCAGGACGTGCACCCACTCGTGGCGAAGCTGCAGATCGGTCACACCGATTTGCCCCAGGATGAGCCCGGGCCCGCGCTTGGCGACGCCCCCGTGATCTACGTCGACGCCTCCCTCGCCATGAGTGCGGGAAAGGCCGCAGCACAAGTAGGGCACGGCTCAATGCTGCTGGCCGCGGCGATGAGCTCCGAGGAAGTGGAGGACTGGGCAGCACAGGACTTTGTGCTGTCCGTGCGCGAAATCCCCCATGAGGAATTTGCCGTGGCTTGTGCGCGTCCGGGAGCGGTGGTGGTGCATGACGCCGGTTTCACCGAGGTCGCTCCAGACTCAGCCACGGTGTGCGCGCTGCGTCATCCCTAGCGGGCCTCAACCAGGCGCTTGAGCGCCCCGCGTACGACCTGCGGGTCGCTCGTGGGCCACATCTGCGGCATCGAGGCGCGTAGGTAGGAGCCATAGCGCTTGGTTTCCAAGCGGCTATCGAGGACTGCGACGACCCCGCGGTCCGCAGTGGAGCGCAGCAAGCGGCCCGCGCCCTGGGCCATAAGCAGCGCCGCGTGCGTAGCGGAAACCTCCATAAAACCGTTGCGCCCAGCCGCTTTCGCGGCTTCGGTGCGCGCTTGCATCAGGGGATTATCTGGGCGGGGGAAGGGGATACGGTCGATGAGCACCAGGGAACACGCGGGGCCCGGGACGTCGACACCCTGCCAGAGAGTGAGCGTGCCGAACAGACAGGAGTTCTCGTTCTTCGTGAACTTATCCACGAGCGCGCCGATGGAGTCCTCGCCTTGAAGGTAAATGTCGAAAGGGAGCGTGGGCTTGAGCTCCTCGGCCGCTTGTTGTGCGGCCCGGCGTGAGGAAAAGAGACCGAGGGTGCGCCCGCCCGCGGCCATGATGAGCTCGCGGATTTCCTTAAGCGTCTGCGGGCTGAGTCCGTCGCGGCCCGGCTGCGGCAGGTGCGCTGCGGTATAAAGGATGCCGCTGCGCGCGGGGTCGAAAGGATAGCCCACGTCGAGACTATCCCATGTACCTTTGGGCAGGCCCCATTGTGCGGCCATGGCGTCGAAGCGCCCGCCCAAGGCAAGCGTGGCGGAGGTCAGCACGACAGTCTGTTCGCCGAAGAGCTTTTCGTGCAGCATCCCGGCGATGGAGAGCGGGGCAACGGCCAGGGTGTCGTTCAGCGTGCGCTCATCGCGTTCCAGCCACACCACGTCGGCGTGTGCTGCGGGGTCACCGGTGGCGAAGACATCGAGGATGCGGGCGATGGCTTCGACGAGGCTGCCGAGGTGATTGGCCAGGTTTTGGCGCTCGGCAGATTTTTCCGGGTCTTGGGCCTGTTCGCCTTCGGGGGCGCGGGCGATGGTCTCGCGGCAGTCGCTTAACGTGTCCGCGAGGCTCATGAGTTGTTGCTTGGCTTCCTCCGGAAGATCGGTCCAGCGGCCCGGCGTGAATTCACCGAGTAGTTGGCTGAGCTCATTGGCTTGTTCGCTCAGTCGCTGGTCTTTGCCATTGGCGCCGAGGGACTTGGCGCGGTTGGCCGCCATTTTGAGGGCGCGCCCGGTGATCTCGGCGGTAGAGACTGAGGTGATACGGCCGTCCAGCTCGTGTGCCTCATCGATGATGACGACATCGTGCTCCGGCAGGATGTTGATGTCTGCCACCGCATCGATGGCGAGCAGCGCGTGGTTGGTGACGACGATGTCGACGTCCGCCGCGCGGTGCCGCGCGCGCTCCGCGAAGCAGTCCTCGCCGTGCGGGCAGCGGGTAGCACCAAGGCACTCATTGGAGGTGACGGAGACCTGCCGCCAGGCTAGATCGGGCACTCCCGGTTCGAGGTCCTCGCGGTCGCCCGTCTCGGTGTCCTCCGCCCACTCGTAGACGCGCTGGACATGGCGGCCGAGGCTGGAGATGGCGTCCTGGTCAAGCAGGGCGTCTTCGTCGTCAAGCTCAGCGGCGCGGGAGACTTTGTTGAGGCAGACGTAGTTGGAACGCCCCTTCATGATGGCGAAGGTCGGCTTCTTTTCCAGGTGCGGTTCGAGGGCCTCGGCGAGGCGCGGCAGATCTCGTTCCACCAGCTGGCGTTGCAGTGCCAGCGTGGCCGTGGAAACAATCACGGTGTGCCCGGTCTCTTGCGCGTGGCGAAAAGCAGGGACGAGGTAAGCCAGTGATTTACCCGTACCCGTTCCAGCTTGCACGGCGAGGTGGCGCTCTTTTTCCAACGCGGTGGTCACGGCTTCCGCCATGCGCACCTGGCCGGCACGCCGCGCACCTCCGAGGGCGGAGACGGCGGCGTCGAGGAGGTCAACCGTTGAGTCCTGCATTTGAGTCAGTCTAGTCGGTTGCCTCCCGCACGCATCCTATGAGCCGAACCCGATGAAGCGGGTCGGCACCGCAGGTTCGTCGCGAGTCAGAGCCAACCCTTCCCACGGCAGAGTGGTGATGGCTTGGGCTAGGTACTCGCGGGCTTCGTGGAGGGTGGGCAGATTGTCCAGGATCTCTCCGTCGCGCATGAGCGGCACCGTCATGTCGCGGGTGCTCAGCGTCCCGGTGTCTGGGTCTTCGGCGGAGAAGGGGAGCACGAGCTCCTCGACGGCCACCCCGGAGGAGCGGTAGGTGCGCAGGGAGCGCTTTGCCCCGCCCTGCGACTTCTTCGAGGAGGAACGCTTGGCCACGGGATGGCCATCAACCTCGACGACCTTGTACACCATGCTGGCGGTTGGGGCGCCAGAGCCGGTGACCACCGAGGTACCGACGCCGTAGACGTCGACGGGATCTCCGCGCAGACCAGCGATGGCGAACTCATCCAGGTCGGAAGAGACAACGATCTTCGTGTTGTGGTTGCCCAAGTCATCGAGCTGTTTGCGCACGCGGCGGGTGACAGCGGCCAAATCGCCGGAGTCGATGCGAACGCCGCCCAGCTCGGGGCCGGCCACCCGCACGGCGGTTTCCACGCCCTTGGTGATGTCGTAGGTATCCACCAACAGGGTGGTGCCCACGCCGAGGGTTTCGATCTGCCCGCGGAATGCCGCCTCCTCGTTCGGGGTTCCGTCTTCGTTGACGTGCGCGAGCGTCCATGCATGCGCCGCAGTACCGGAGACCGGGATGTCGTAGCGGTAGCCAGCTTCCAGGTTGGAAGTGGCCTGGAAACCGGCTAAGTAGGCGGCGCGGGCGGCGGTGACGGCGGCATACTCGTGCGTGCGGCGCGAGCCCATCTCGATGATGGGGCGGCCATCCGCAGCCACCACCATGCGTGAGGCCGCAGAGGCCACGGCGGAATCGGAATTCATGATGGACAGGATCACGGTTTCCAGGATCAGGCATTCGCCAAAGGTTCCGCGCACGGTCAGCAGTGGCGAGTTGGGGAAGTACAGCTCGCCTTCGCGATAGCCGTCGATGTGCCCGGAGAAACGGTAATTAGCCAGGTACTCCTTGGTCTCTGCATCGAGGAAATCCATCTCCGCCAGCTGCTGAGCGGTGAAGCGGAAGTCCCGGACTGCGCGAAGGACACGCTCGGTGCCGGCGACAACACCGTAGCGCCGCTCGTTGGGGAGGCGGCGGGCAAACACTTCGCAGGCCACCTGGCGGTGCGCGGAGCCATCGCGCAGCGCAGCCTGCAGCATGGTCAGCTCATACTTATCGGTAAGCAGGGCCGTAGAACGATCGCTGGGCCCGAGCCCAGAATCCTGGACGTTGTCTGAGGTAGTAGTCACATCGAAGATGCTACTCAGCGCGTACCGAAAAATCAGCAGTTCTATGCTTCGAGCTGAATGACAACGTAGACTTCGCCGTCGCTGTAAGCCGTGCCCACCGCAGCGGTGGTCATGCGGGGATCGCGCAAGGCGGCCACGTGGGAGGGGGAAGCTCGGAAGGCTTCGACAAATTCATAGGCGCTAGCTTTGTCCAAAGGAAGGTGGTGCTGGACCATTTGCACGTTTTCTTCTGATGGTCCTTCCTCGTGTGTTACCGCGTTGCACTCCGCCTTTTCGCGGGCTGCGGTTTGGCGGTCGATCCAGGGCACCAGCGGGGCTAGACCATCCTCCTTGCGCCACGTGTTGAGCGCCTCTATGAGCTCATCTTGGATGGTGGCGAGCTGGCGTTGGACGGGGACGTCGGGAAGCTCGTAATCGCACGTCGCCGGTGCGGGAGGCTCAGAATCCTGTGAACTGCCGTTATCGGAGGGGCTGGTCAAGCTGAGCACGGCGGTCACGAGCGTGCCACCGAGGACCAATACGGTGATGATGCGCTGCACGAGAGGCACAAGGTCCTCTCTTGAGGGTTGGCGTCCCGCGAGAATGTCAGTAACGGCTGGGGGAAGGGAGAAAGAATTCATCGATGCCACCTGCAAACGACAATCAGGTTAAAGGTCGAAGACAGTATAACTGTTCGCGCGATGAAAAAATTTGGCTAGTGTAGAGGACATGAAAGCGCACAACGAAACGTCCGCAGTCGTGGTGATGAGTTCGCCCATGGCCACCCCGGAGCTGGATGAGGCGATTGACGTCGACGTCGCCACGAGCGAAAACCTGCCGTGGATGTGCATTGTCTGGGATGACCCAGTCAACCTAATGAGCTACGTTTCCTACGTGTTCCAGACTGTTTTGGGTTATGACAAGAAGCGAGCTAACGAGCTGATGATGCAAGTCCATACCGAAGGTAAGGCGGCGGTGTCCTCGGGTGAACGCGACAAGGTTGAAGCTGACGTGAAGAAACTACAGGTCGCCGGCCTGTGGGCCACGATGCAGCAGGCAGGATAAGAGTATGCAGACGTGGAAGAAGAAAAAGTCCTTCATGCGTGGTGCGAAGTACACCACCGTATTCGAGCCCATGGAGCGTGAAGTCCTCGGTGATCTCACCGCGACGGTCTCCGAGGCCATCATCGCCCGCGCGCAGTCAGCGCCGAAGGATGAATTAGCGGACATGCTCGACATGCCCACTGGCCACACCGAAGCACCGGAGGATCCGTCACTGGCCCGTCTCTTTCCAGACTTCCAGAAGCCAGGGGATGAGGAGTTCGATGGTGATAATTCGCTGCTGCGCTCGCTGCACGAGAATGACATCGCGCGCGCCAAGCTGGAGAATCTCCAGGTGATTAACACCGCCCTTGGCCCCACTGGCGGGGTAGAGGTGGCTATCAGTGAGGAAGAGGCACATGCTTTCCTCGCCGGCCTCAATGACCTGCGCCTCTACATCGCTGCGGGGGACGTACCGCAGGATACCCCCGGGGCAGACCGCGATGCGCTCGTGGAATGGCTGGCCTTCTGCCAGGATTCGCTGCTCAACGTCATCATGGACTAGCAGAAGCACAGGCCGGGATTGGAGACGTAGTCCTTGCCTCACGCTTGCTAAAGTTGGAGGCATTATGACCACGAGTGGACCCTTTGGCCAGCAGCAATCGCATGAGCCCAACCCTTTCCAACCCCGCCCGGCAGGACCGGGAACGGGGCACCAACCCGTACTCAACAAGGGGGACTCGAAGAACTACACCCGGACCGGACGTTTAAAAACGGCTGCGTCTTTAACGGTGGGCTTCCTGGCCGTCGAGTGGATCATCCACATCATCAACTTCCTGTTCTTTGGAAGCGAGCTGGGGCAGTACGGCATTCACCCGCTGGATTTCAACGGCATCTGGGGGATCTTCACCGCGCCGCTGCTCCACGCAAACTTTGAGCACCTCATCGGTAACTCGTTGCCGGGTGCGGTTTTTTGTTTCCTGATTGGCCTATCCGGACGTAAGGCGTGGTGGGAGGTCACCATCATCGTGGTACTCATCGCCGGTGTTGGCACGTGGCTGCTGGGCGGGCCGGGAACCTCGCATATTGGCGCCTCGGGCGTGGTGTATGGCTGGTTGGCCTACCTCATCGTAAGAGGTATCTTTAACCGCTCGTTGAGCCAGTTCCTCGTTGGCTTAGGCCTTGGTTTTGCCTACTCCGGCCTGATCTGGGGCGTGCTGCCCATCTATGAGGGAGTGAGCTGGCAGGGCCACCTTTTCGGTGCCATTGGCGGCATCGTCGCGGGCATGGTGATCACCTCTGACGACCCGATGAAGAAGGTTAAGCCTGCGCCTCGAGGAGCGATGAACTAATGGCTGATGCAACCTCTCCCATTGGGATTTTTGATTCAGGCGTAGGCGGGCTCACCGTTGCGCGCACAATCATTGAGCAGCTTCCCGACGAATCCATCGTCTACATCGGCGATACCGCCCATGCCCCTTATGGCCCACGGCCCATTGCCCAAGTGCGGGAGCTGTCCACCGCGATTGCTGATGAACTCGTGGAGCGTGGCTGCAAGATGCTGGTGATTGCGTGCAACACCGCCACCGCAGCCTTCCTCCACGATGCCCGCGAGCGCTACGACATTCCAGTCGTCGAGGTGATTCGCCCGGCCGTGCGCCGTGCCATCGCCACGACCCGCAACGGCAAGATCGGCGTGATCGGTACGGAGGGCACCATTAATTCAGGTGCTTACCAAGATCTTTTTGCGGTCAACCCGAACGTCGAGTGCGAGGCAGTTGCTTGCCCGGACTTTGTGAACTTTGTCGAGCGCGGCATTACCGCTGGGCGTCAGATCCTCGGTGTGGCGGAAGGCTACCTCGCGCCGTTGCAATCGGCAGGGGTCGACACACTCGTCCTCGGCTGCACGCACTACCCACTGCTTACAGGCGTCATCCAGCTCGCTATCGGTGACAACGTCACCTTGGTGTCTTCCGCCGAGGAGACCACGAAGGACGTTTTGCGCATCCTCACCAAGACGGACATGCTTGCCCCGGCGGGGCAAGTGCCAACCCGCAGTTTTGAGTGCACTGGTGACCACGCGGCGTTCGAGCGTTTGGCTACGCGATTCCTGGGACCCAAGATTTAGCACCGGCAAAGATGTACAATCGAGCCAAATCTCGCATCCCCCATTGTTTCGTGGAACTATTGAACGCATGAAGCTGACCATCCTAGGCTGTTCCGGGTCGGTGCCCACTGTGGGTAATCCGGCCTCTGGCTACCTCCTGTCATTCCCCTCGGCTCCGTCCATCATCATGGACCTCGGCCCGGGTACGCTTGCTCGCCTGCAGGAACTCCAGGATCCTTGCGATGCCCACGTGGCATTAACGCATCTCCACGCTGACCACTGCCTAGACTTCCCGTCGCTGATGGTCTGGCGCCGTTTCCACCCCACGGCCCCGGCAGCTTCTCGCAATTTTTGCCTCGGCCCGGCGGCGACTGAAACCCACTTGGGCCGGTTGTCATCGGATGCCCCGGATGGGGTGGATGATATGAGTGATTCCTTTGCGTTTAGTCCCTGGGTGGACCGTGAGCGCCAGCTTGTCGACGATGTCTACATCACGCCTTTCCGTACCGTGCACCCGGTAGAAACGTATGCCCTGCGGGTCGAGCACACGAAGACCGGCGCAACTGTGTGTTACTCGGCGGATTCCGCTTATACGCCCGCACTCGTTGAGGCTGCCCAAGGCGTGGATGCTTTCCTCTGCGAGGCTGCATGGGGCGAGACTTCGGAGGATAAGGCTCCAGACATGCACATGTCGGGAGCAGAAGCTGGGCGCCTAGCGCGTGAGGCAGGGGTAAAGAAGCTCGTGCTTGTTCACCTACAGCCGTGGGGCGATGTCGCCGCAACATATGCCGCCGCTGCCCGCGAGTTCGACGGAGAGATCGTCGTCGGCGCCGCTGGGATGGAGCTCGACTTTTAACACGCGCGGTAGGGTAGTGGGCATGACTGATTTCACTCGTGCTGATGGTCGCACGCTCGACCAACTCCGTAGCGTTCGCATTACCCGTAATTTCACCACCAATCCGGCTGGGTCGGTGCTGGTGGAGTTCGGCAACACCCGAGTCATGTGTACGGCTTCCGTGGAATTCGGGGTGCCGCGTTTTAAGAAGGATTCCGGCGAGGGCTGGCTGACTGCTGAGTACGCCATGCTGCCCTCTGCAACCCACGAGCGCATGCCGCGCGAGTCGATGAAGGGCAAGGTCAAGGGCCGTACCCACGAGATTTCCCGCCTGGTGGGCCGCAGCCTGCGCGCCGCCGTGGACCTGTCTGAGCTGGGGGAGAACACCATCCAGCTGGATTGCGACGTGCTGCAGGCAGACGGCGGTACCCGCACGGCGTCGATCACCGGCGCGTATGTGGCGCTTGCTGATGCGATTGCTTACCTCAAGGAGGAAGGCGTCGTCCCGGGCGAGCCGCTGCTGGATCCCATCGCTGCTGTTTCCGTCGGCATCATCGACGGCCACGTGTGCCTCGACCTGCCCTATGAAGAGGATTCCCGCGCGGAGGTCGATCTCAACGTGGTGATGCAGGAAGGCGGAGACTTCGTTGAGATTCAGGGCACCGGCGAGCACGGTTTGTTCGGCCGCGCGGAGCTCAATGACATGTTGGACGTGGCGCAGGCTGGTTGCGCCCAGCTTATCGACGCTCAAAAGGCGGCCCTCGGATGGTAAAGCTCCTCGTCGCTTCGAATAATGCCAAGAAGCTCAAGGAACTAGAGAAGATCCTCGCCGACGCCGGCATCGCGGGCATCGAGCTGCTCCCGCTTTCCGCGGTGGAGGCTTACCCGGAGCCCGTGGAGGATGGCCGCACCTTTGCCGACAACGCGTTGATTAAGGCGCGCGCCGGGGTGCAGCACACCGGCTTGGCAACGATTGCGGATGATTCCGGCCTCGCGGTGGAAGAACTCAACGGCATGCCTGGTGTGCTCTCGGCCCGGTGGTCGGGCGGACACGGCGACGATGAAGCGAATAATCGTTTGCTGTTGGGGCAGATGTCTCACGTACCCGCAGAGCGTCGCGCGGCTGCCTTCGTGTCGGTCTGCGCGCTGGTGACCCCGGATGGCCAGGAGCACGTGGTGGAGGGTCGGTGGCCAGGCTCCTTGCTCACCGCATCGCAGGGCGAAAATGGCTTCGGCTACGATCCCCTCTTCCAGCCCGAGGGCGAATCCCGCTCCGCCGCGGAGATGGCCCCGGAGGAAAAGAACGCGGTGTCGCACCGTGGCCGCGCACTGGCGCAGCTGCGCGAACCTTTGGCGGCCCTCGCCGGGCAAGCCTAAGCGCGGCCCTGCGCAGAACTGGGAATAACAAAAGCCCCGCTCGAAATTTGCCGAGCGGGGTTTGAAATTGTGCGCCCGGTGAGACTTGAACTCACACGTCATAAGACACTAGAACCTAAATCTAGCGCGTCTGCCAATTCCGCCACGGGCGCTGGTTTTGTTGCTGCGGAGTACTACCTTCTCTGCGCAACGTCCACTAGCCTACAGGGCAGCAGGCCGCGGAAGGAAATCCACTTTTCACGGCGTGGTGGGTAGGCTGTTGTGCGTGAGCACCAACCCAGCACCGAAAAAGCGGATGAAGGTTCGATGGTGGCACATCGTCCTCATCGTGTTCTTTGTCGTGCTCTTTTTGTTCCTTGCCTATTGGCAGTGGACTCGGTTCCGCTCTGGCTCGGGAACCTTCCAAAATCTGGGATACGCCTTCCAGTGGCCGCTCTTCGCGGTGTTCGTGGTCTACGCATATCGCACCGCTATGCGCTACGAGAATGAGCGTATCGATGCAGAGAACGAAGCCCTCGAGCGGGGAGAAGAACCAGCTCAGTATGAAGCAAAGAGCGTGAGGTCAACCAAGGAACAAGCCGTGACCAAGATCGACGAGGATTTCCTGCCACCTCGGCCGCAGGTTGATGTGGAAACCTTCAACGCCATGAACAAACAGCGCCGCCGTCGCGGCACCGAAGAGGAGAATTAATGAGCAACTCAGTGAGCAACGCCGTCCACCCAGACCGCCAGGCCCGCATCCGTGGTCCGCTGAAGTTCTTTTCCATCGCCGCCACGGTTACCGGTATCTTCCTTCTTATTTTGGTTGTGCGCATGATCCTGCAGTACGGCGTAGGCATGGAAATGCCGTCGTGGGCCACGCTCATTGCCCAAGCCCACGGCGTGGCCTATATGGTCTACCTCGTTTCCATCCTGGTTCTTGGGCCGCGTGTCATGTGGCCGGTGAGCAAGTTGTTCACCACGGCGCTTGCCGGTGTTGTCCCGTTCCTGTCCTTCTGGATGGAGCACAAGCGTCGCACTGAAATCGTCGAAAAGTTCCAGCTTTAGGCGCCTTCCACCGGCACCATCGTGAGGTTGGCGCCGGCATCGACCACATCCTGGGCTAGTTCCTGGGATAGGTCAGTCGTTGTGATGACCGTGTCTACTTGATCAAATGTGGCCACGCGGTGGGCTGACATGCGCGTGAATTTCTCTGGTGTGGTGACAACGATGACTCGTCGGGCGGCTTGGAAATAGGCCCGCTTAATGGTCGCCTCGGTGAGGTTCGGGGACATAAGGCCTACCGACGGAGTGCACGCGCAGATTCCGACAATCGCGAGGTCGAAGCGCATAGACAGGACTGTTTCAACCGCTTCCGCCCCGTACACCGCAAGATCGTCGCTGTTGACGGTTCCGCCGGGAATGATGACGTCACTGCCCGGCGTCTTGGCTAATGCTGCGCCCGCGTACAGGGACATCGCTAGTGCTGTGATGTCCATGCCGGCGAGATTGCGGGCAACGGCAGTTGGTGTTGTCCCTGAGTCAACGAGCACGCAGGAGCCTGGTTCAACGAGGCGGGCAGCCTCCGCAGCAATCGCCCGTTTGCCGGCGGGATCCTCTTTTCGGCGTACCTCCAGGGGATAGCGGGCGCCCCTTCGAACCGCGGGGCGCGCTCCTCCGTGAAATCGTTCGAGGGCCCCTACTTCTTCCAGCGCCGCGAGGTCGCGGCGGACGGTAATAGCGGAAGCTCCGGTGAGTTCTTGTAATTGGCTGACCGTTTTGCTTCCTGAGTCAACGGCCCAAATGATTCTGCGCTGGCGTTCTTCCTTGTCCATGGGCTTGATTGTATCGGCATGAAATGACCATGGTTGGTGAACGCTTCAATCTTTAATCTGTAGCTTGTCAAGGCAAAAAGCCACGTCAAGCACGATTAAGGAAGATGATTGAAATGCGCAAGACCATAACCCTTGGGCTTATGATGAGCAAACGGCTCGCAGATGACATCGCCGCTTATGCGCCGCAAGGAGTCTCTGTCCGGTGGATCGGTAGCGAAGCGGAAGCGCGTGCGTGCGACGGCGTGATTGTCGACGCCACAGAATTCGCTGGTGTTCTTCCCGGCCAGGTTGTGCTGGTGCTTGGCGACGTCAACGGAGCCGCCGAAGAACGCCTTCGGAAGTCGGGGTCGGTGGTCATGGATCGTCACCTGCGCACGCATATCGACACCCTGTTAATGGCTTTTGCTGCTTTCGCTGAGCAGCAGGCTCTCATCTCGGTGGTTGCAGGTGACGTGTACTAAAACTGCGGAGACTAATCTGGAGCGTAGCTATCTCTACTACGCACGAAGGGCTAAGCCTCATGTCTCCTCGCAAACTCAGCACCACGCTCATCGCGTTGGTGGTGCTTCTCTCACTCGCCTGTGCCGGTTTAGGTGTGTATGCCGTGCGCCAACCACAAGAGGTGTATACCGCGCCGGTAGAGTCAACCAATTCGCAGGTAATCAACGCAGTCGAGCGCGAGGAGCAAGTCGTCTTGCTTAGCCTCGGTATCCAAGGACTCACAGAGAAGTCTTCCGCTGGGCAGGTATTTGGCGTGAGGGTTCCGTGGACCGACCGCACCCAGTTTGTGCAGTATTCCTACAAAGCCAAGCTTGGTATTGAGGGTAAGGACGTGAGCGTCACCGAAACCGGCGAGCATTCCTACACGGTCCACATCCCGGACTTCATCTTCATCGGGCACACCGACGAGGAGTTTAAGACCGCCGTGGAGAACAACGGAGTTCTCAGCTGGACCACGCAGCCACTCGACGCTGCATCCACGGTGTCGGACGTCCTCAGCGCCGATAAGAAGCGCAAGGACATCAACGACAACCGCGAGCTCTTACAAGACCAAGCCCGCAGCTTTTATGAAGGCATCATTCGCGGAGTGGACTCCGAAGCCCAGGTCACCATGGAGTTCCACAAACCTTCGCCCGCCAAGTGACCTTGAAGGCGGAATGAACCTTCTCCTACTCGGAATGAACCTATTAACGTCGAGTGGCCTTGTACGTGGAATGAACCTTTTCTACGTCGAGTGACTTCTGGTCACTCGACCTCCGTGAACTTGCGGTCCCAATAAGCCCGAACTGGGTTGGCGTCCGCGAGGAGGATGTCGAAGCGGTCGTTGGCAATCTCGATGATTTCGCTCAAGACCACGCGCTGTTCCAGCTCATCCGAGTTGGACAAGCGGCGCACGCCCGCATCGATAACGCGGTCGGCCGAGTCGTTGGTGTCCAGGTATGCCACAAAGGGCATGTCGAAGCGCTTGCGGTAGGCCGTTGAAACGTCGATAAGCTGCTGCGTCTGTACATCATCGAGGTCATCCAAGGCCAAGGATCCGCGGTCGGCGGAGATGGTGGCGGCCGAGTCAGCGTCGACAAGCAGCAGCTCATCCATCGCCGGGTAGTCGTGGATCAGTGCGCGGTGCTTCTCACTCGGGGCGGTGAGCACCGCAACCTGGATTGCTTCCCGCAGTTGGCTGACGTCCTGGAAGGGACGCAGCTCCCAGGCGGCCTCAAGCGGCCAGGTCTCGTTGTTAAAGAGCGGGCGCAGGGCGCTGACGAAGCTGTCGCGCTCCATCTCGTTGAGCTCCTTAAGGGAGACGCCGGCGCCGTCGAGGCGGCTGACATCATCACCCGACTGCGCACCGACGTGGAAGAACAGTAAGTTGAGGAGAATCGCCGTAATTGCGCCGATGGACATTCCGGAGGAGACAAAGATCTGCGCCCACTCCGGGAAGGCGGTGGCTACGTCCGGTTTGAAGGTGACCAGCATGGCCAAGCCCAGCGCGGTGGTAACGATGGCGGCGTTGCGGCCGTCGGTGATGTCTTCTTTCGCAATGGTCTGCAGGCCGGCCCAGGCAACGTTGGCGAAGAGCGCCAACGAGGCACCGCCGAGCACCGGGGAGGGGATAGCCGCCACCACGGCGGCGGCCTTGGGCAGTAGTCCCAGGATGATCATGAAACCGGCTGCCGATGCTGCCACCCAGCGCGATTTCACACCGGTCAGGCGAACCAAGCCGACGTTTTGCGCGAAGCAGGTATACGGGAAGGAGTTCATCACGCCGCCCAGGGTGGTGGAGAGGCCATCGGCGCGGATGGCGCGCACAACGTCATCGCGCTTGATGCGCTTCTTTACAATCTCACCGGTGGCGAAAACATCGCCGGTGGTCTCCACCATGGTGATGATCATGACGATGATGAGGGAGAGAATCGCCATGATGTCGAAGCGCGGCATGCCGAAATAGAAAGGCGTGGTCATGCCGATGGCGTCGGCCTCACGCACACCGTCGAAGGACGTATCACCCAACACGAGCGCCAAAGCGGTGCCGATGATCAAACCAAGCAGCACCGACAGCGTCCCCAGAAAGCCACGGAAGAAGCGCTGAACCACGATGATGATGGCCAGCGTGCCGAAGCCATACAGCAGATCGCGCGCGGCCGGAACCCCGTCGGCGTAATTGACAAAGTCATTTGCAGATACCGCCAGCAGCGATGTACCCATGACCAAGAGCACGGTGCCGGTGACAATCGGCGGGAAGTATTTGAGCACTCGTCCAAAGACCGGCGCGGCGAAAAACGTAAAAATACCGGCGGCAATAATTGCGCCATAAATCGTAGGCAGCGGCTGGTCACCCGCGCTGAGTCCGATAGCAATGATGGGGCTGACCGCCGTGGTGGTCACACCCTGGATGATGGGCAGGCGAACGCCGATGTGCTTGCCGACGCCCACCGCCTGGATCAACGTCGCCAGACCACAGGTCAACAGGTCGGCGTTGATGAGGTGGATCGTTGTGGCCTCATCCAGCCCCAGCGAGCCCGCGATAAGCAGCGGGACGATGACCGCGCCAGCATAAAATGCGAGGACGTGCTGGAGTCCGAGCGCTGCCAACTTCGGGGCTGGTGGGACGGCGTCGACCGGGTGTGTGGGCTGAGGGGCGGTTGCGATGTCGGACACGCGGGGAGGCTCCTTGCTAAAAAGCGAGACGAGGATACTGCGCATAACAATAGAGCGCGGCAAGGACACGCACCAAGAGCTCGCCCCAAAAAGTGTGGGAAAGGCCACGTCAGGGGGTACTTTACCCCCGCATCCAACCGTACGGCCGTTACCTATGACGGAGCTGACCTGTGCAGTGCTCACACTGGCACCCTTGGTGGTGCGCGGCCCGCATTTGCCGATATGAGCTTGTGCGTCTTTACCCCTACTATGGGCTACAGAGAGGGGTTCGGTGACGGACGGGTTGACCGAATTGCCCGTGAATTGAAGTCACCTAAAGCCCTTCTGCGACTAAGCATTACGCGTCGTGTGAACTACGAAGGGAGTCAATATAGTGACCACCGCAACTGAACAGTCCGTGCAGTTCGAGGCATGGAAGGGCTTCGAGCCCGGCCCGTGGACTGAGAACATTGACGTTCGTGATTTTATCCAGCGCAACTACACCCCTTATGACGGGGATTCCTCCTTCCTTGCTGGACCCACCGAGAAGACCAAGAATGTGTGGAATCACCTGGAGGAGAACTACCTGTCCATCGAGCGCCAGAAGCGCATCTTCGACGTGGACACCCACACCCCGAGCGATATCGATGCTTTCCCGGCCGGCTACATCTGTGAGGACGACAACGTCATCGTGGGCCTGCAGACGGATTCTCCGCTGAAGCGCGCCATGATGCCCAACGGCGGCTGGCGCATGGTCAAGCAGGCTATCTTTGAGGCCGGCAAGGAAGTTGACCCAGACGTAGAGAAGATCTTCACCCGCTACCGCAAGACCCACAATGACGCGGTCTTCGATATCTACACCCCGCGCATCCGCGCAGCGCGTTCCTCTCACATCATCACCGGCCTGCCGGATGCCTATGGCCGCGGCCGCATCATTGGTGACTACCGCCGCGTGGCCCTCTACGGCGTGGATTACCTCATCGCTGAGAAGGAGGCATCCAAGCACGCAGTCGGTGATATCGGATTCTCCGAGCACTGGGCACGCTACCGCGAGGAGCACGCCGAGCAGATCAAGGCTCTGAAGAAGCTCAAGGTCATGGCTGAGTCCTATGGCTTCGATATCTCGAAGCCCGCGAAGACCGCCCACGAGGCAGTGCAGTGGACCTACTTTGGCTACCTGGCCTCCATCAAGTCCCAGGACGGCGCCGCCATGTCCATCGGCCGCCTCTCCGCATTCTTCGACTGCTACTTCGAGCGCGACCTTGCCGCTGGCATCATCACCGAGGAAGACGCCCAAGAAATCATCGACCAGCTGGTGCTCAAGCTGCGCATCGTGCGCTTCCTGCGCACCGAGGACTATGACCAGATCTTCTCCGGTGACCCGTACTGGGCAACCTGGTCCGATGCCGGCTTTGGCGACGATGGCCGCCACATGGTGACCAAGACTTCCTTCCGTCTGCTGCAGACACTGATCAACCTGGGTCCCTCCCCGGAGCCGAACATCACCATCTTCTGGGATCCGCAGCTGCCGGCGGGCTACAAGGAATTCTGCGCCCACATCTCGATTGAGACCTCCTCGATCCAGTACGAGTCCGATAAGCAGATTCGTGAGCAGTGGGGCGACGACGCCGCAATTGCGTGCTGCGTGTCCCCGATGGCCGTCGGCAAGCAAATGCAGTTCTTCGGCGCCCGCGTCAACGCTGCGAAGGCCCTGCTCTACGCCATCAACGGCGGCCGCGACGAGGTCAGTGGCAAGCAGGTCGTCGACGGTTACGAGCCCATCAAGGGCGATGGACCGCTCGACTTCGACGAGGTCTGGCAGAAGTACGAGGAGATGCTGGACTGGGTTGTGGGCACCTACGTTGAGGCCCTCAACATCATCCACTATTGCCACGACAAGTACGCCTACGAGGCCATCGAGATGGCGCTGCATGATTCCGATATCGTGCGCTCCATGGGCTGCGGTATCGCGGGCCTGTCCATCGTGGCTGACTCGCTTTCCGCCATCAAGTACGCCAAGGTCTACCCGGTGCGCGATGATTCCGGGCTGATCGTGGACTACAAGACGGAAGGTGACTTCCCCTTCTACGGAAACGATGACGACCGCGCCGATGACATCGCCGCCACCATCGTTCACACCGTGATGGAGAAGATTAAGGCCATCCCGATGTACCGCAACGCCATCCCCACCCAGTCGGTGCTGACCATTACCTCCAACGTGGTCTACGGCAAGGCCACCGGTGCCTTCCCGTCCGGCCACGAGGCGGGCACCCCGTTCGCGCCGGGTGCCAACCCGGAGAACGGCGCGGATAGCCACGGCATGGTTGCCTCCATGCTGTCGGTAGGCAAGCTGGACTACAAGGATGCACTCGACGGCATCTCGCTGACCAACACCATCACCCCGTCCGGATTGGGCCGCACCCCGGAGGAGCGCATCACCAACCTGGTGGGCGTCCTCGATGCCGGCTTCATCATGGATTCCGAATAGACCACATCCACACCACTTCCTAAGGAGAACACAACATGGCAACCAAAACTTTCGACGAGCGCCTCGCTTCCATGAAGGCCAGCCGCACCGCCAACAACATGAACTCGGGCCTCTACCACGCCAACATCAACGTCCTGGACAAGTCCACCCTGGAGGACGCCGTTGAGCACCCGGAGAAGTACCCGAACCTCACCGTCCGTGTTTCCGGCTACGCGGTGAACTTCGTGAAGCTCACCCGCGAGCAGCAGCTCGACGTCATCTCCCGTACCTTCCACCAGGGCTCCTAAATGGCAGATGGCATTACCGGCGTCGTGCACCTCAACCCTGAAGAAGGGGAGAAGGTGCGCGGCGCCGCCGCCGGTTTAGGAACGGACAATGACCTCGAGGGCTACACCCGCCCGGAGTTGATGCAGGCCCGCCGCTCTGGCGATGTCGCGCTCGTGCACTCCTGGGAGCTGGTGACGGCCGTGGATGGGCCTGGAACCCGCATGACCATGTTCATGTCGGGTTGCCCGTTGCGCTGCCAGTATTGCCACAATCCCGACACCATGGAAATGAAGGTCGGAACGTTGGAGCGCATCGAGGATGTGGTCAAGCGCATTAAACGCTATAAGCCCATCTTCAAGGCTTCCGGGGGCGGTCTGACCATCTCGGGCGGTGAGCCGCTCTTCCAGATCGCCTTCGCACGGCGTGTGCTCAAGGAAGTCCACGATGCAGGCATCCACACCACGATCGACACCTCGGGTTACCTCGGCGCGCGCCTGCGCGATGAGGACCTGGACAACATCGACCTGGTGCTCTTGGACGTCAAGTCCGGTGACGAGGAGACCTATAAGAAGGTCACCCGCCGCGAGCTGCAGCCGACGATCGACTTTGGGGATCGCCTCAACGCCATAGGCAAGCCGGTCTGGATTCGCTTCGTGGTGGTGCCGGGGCTTACCGACAGCCCCGAGAACGTCGCCAACGTGGCCAAAATTGTCTCCCGCTGGAAGAGCAACGTCGAGCGCGTCGAGGTGCTGCCCTTCCACAACATGGGCGCGGACAAGTGGCACGAGTTGGGCTACCCGTACACCTTGGAGGATACGAAGCCGCCGAAGCCGGAAGACGTGGAGGAGATCCGTGAGGTGTTCCGTAAGGAAGGTTTCGTGGTCTACTAGAAGCATGAAACGCTTCGGCCACACCATCAAGGAACACACCATCACCGTCCCCTGGGACTATGACAATCCAGCCGCGGGGGAGTTCGAGCTCTACGCCCGGGAGATCATCCCGCCGGGCGGTGAGAATTACCCGGCGCTGCTCTATAACCAGGGCGGGCCGGGTTTCCCGGCGCCGCGGCCGACGGGTGCCACTGGGCTGATCGGAAAGGGCCTGGAGCTCTACCGCTGGATCCTCATGGACCAGCGCGGCACTGGGCGCAGCCACCGCATTGACGAGCTCAGCCCAGCTGAGGATCGCACGGCGCAGCGCTTGGCACAGCTGCGGCAGGAGAATATCGTGCGCGATGCCGAGCACCTCCGCGAGCACCTCGGCGAGGACTCCTGGGATCTCTACGGCCAATCCTTTGGCGGTTTCATCATTACCGCCTATGTTTCGATGTTCCCCGATTCCATCGGCCGTGCCTTTCTCACCGGCGGCCTGCCCACCCTGACCAAGGGCGCGGATGCTCTCTACCGCACGACCTTTGCCAAGCTCAAGGTCCGCCACGAGCGCTTTTATGCCCAGTTCCCGTGGGCTCAAGCACGCATCGAGGAGCTCATCCACCACCTGGACAACTCGGAAGAGCTGCTGCCGACAGGAGAGCGCCTGTCCTCGCGCCGCTTCCGCACCATCGGCATCGAACTGGGCCGCGGTACCGGATTCGATTCTCTGGGCTACCTGCTGGAGGAGCCTTTCCGCACCGTGAACGGCGAAAAGCGCTTGCGTTCGGACTTCCTCAATAACGTCGGTAGCCGTGTGAGCTTCCAGGCCGGTCCGCTCTACGCGGCGATTCATGAGTCCATTTACGGTGGCGTCGGCGGCCAGGCTGTGACCGGCTGGGCGGCGCACCGCGTGCGCGAGGAATTCCCCGAGTTCGCCGAGGATGGCACGTATCTGACCGGCGAGCACATTTTCCCTTGGCAGTTCGACGAGGACCCGGCGCTGCGCCCCTTCAAGCAGGCTGCCGAGGAGCTCGCCGCCCACGAGTGGGCAAGCTCGCCGTACGATGCTGCCGCGCTTGCCGACGCCCCCGTTACCGCCTCCGCCGCCATCTACCTTGACGATATCTTCGTGCCCTTCGAAGATTCCCTTGCCACGGGGGAGACCTATCGTGACTTGCGCCCGGTGGTGACCAACCGCTTCCAGCACAACGGTATTAGCGAAGACGGCGCGGGGATTTTGGGCGAGCTCTTCCGGGCGGCTGACGAGCGTTAACGGGAGTCGACTGCGTTCGGGGAGCGATCTCCCCCAAGATGTGGTGGTGGTCACCGTGTGGCACACTAGTTAGGAAAATCCAACCGAAGCAGAAAGGATAAGCCTATGGGCGGACTCATCGTCATCGGCGTGATTCTTCTAATTATTATTGCCACCGCCTTCGACGGTTTCTACATCGTCCGGACGAAGGAGGCCGCCATCATTGAGCGGATGGGTAAGTTCGTGAACGTTGCTCACGCGGGCTTGCACTTCAAGGTGCCTTATGTCGACCGCGTGCGCGCCAAGATCAGCCTGCAGATCCGTCAGCTCGACGTCATGGTGGAAACCAAGACCAAGGACAACGTCTTCGTCCAGATCCCCGTTGCCGTGCAGTACGAGGTAGTTCAGGGCAGCGAGCGTCAGGCCTTCTACACCCTGTCTAACCACGAGCAGCAGATCGTGGCTTATGTTCAGGACAATGTCCGTTCTTCGGTTGCCAACATGGACTTGGATGATTCCTTCTCCTCCAAGGACACCATCGCCCGCAACGTGGCGATGTCCCTGCGCGATAACATGGCCGCCTACGGCTGGAACTTTGTCAATACCCTGGTCACCGATATCCGCCCGGATGCCCGCGTGCGTGAGTCCATGAACTCTATTAACGCTGCACAGCGTGAGCGCGAGGCGGCCGTTGCCCAGGCAGAGGCCGAGAAGATCCGCGTGGTGAAGGAAGCCGAAGGTGCGGCCGAGGCCAAGAAGCTGCAGGGCCGCGGTGTGGCTGACCAGCGTAAGGAGATCGTCGAAGGTATTGCTCAGCAGTATGAGCTGCTGCGTGCTGCCGGCGTGCAGGAGAACCCCGAGACCCTCATGCTGGTCTCCCAGTACCTCGACGCCATGGTAGACGTGGCCGACCGCGCCCACACCAATGTGCTCTACATGCCGTCTAATCCGGGCGGCATGCAGGATCTCTTCGGTGGTATGCGCGACGCACTGCTGTCCACCAACGCTATTAATGAAGCGCCGAAGCCGTCGGTTTCCCTGTCCGAGAACAAGCACAGCCGCGAGGATTCCGGTGCTGCACGTCGCCGCCGCGAGGAGCAGGAGCGCCGTGAGCGCGACGAGCGCGCCCGCCGCGAAGCTGAGATGATGGAGCAGGCGCAGCGCGCGCAGCAACAAGCACAGCAGCAGGTGCAGAACGCACCACAGCAGGGCCAGGGCTTTAGCCAGATTCCGAGCTTCCCTTCCCCGCCGCAGGGCAATAACCAGCCGCAGAGCGCGCGCGACTATTTTGACCAGCTGCGCAACCAGCTCAACAAGGGCAATAACTAAGCACAGCGCTTAAGACTAAGCTCAGCACATAAAAAGAGGGCCTTCCCGCTTGGGGAAGGCCCTCTTTGCTGCCTTGGGTGGTGCTAGGCGGCCGTTACCTACTTGGTGTAGCCGATGTTCTCCACCTCGATGACGGCGAAGGAGTTGGCGCCGAAGTTTGCGATATCGGGGTGGGTCGCAACCATGGTCGGGCCGTTGAAGATAGGAATGATGCCGTACTGGGCAAGGGCTTCTTTCTCCAGCTCATTGGATTTTTTGATCTGCTCGTCTGGGTCGGCGATCTGGGAAAGCTTGTCGATCTTCTTGTCCAGTTCTGGTGTGCCCGTGCCGGAGCGGTTGAGCTGGGAGCCGGTGCGATAGGTCTGGCCGAAGTAAGCGACACCGAAGGGATCGCCGGAGGAGAAACCCATAGGCAGAATATCGAAGTCGTACTTGGAGGTGATCTCGGAGAAGTCAGAGACTGGGCGTTCCTCCACCTTCAGGTCCACGCCGATATCCTTCATCATCTTTTGGGTGGCGGTGGCCATGGCCTTGCTGATGGAAGAATCTCCCAGCAGCGTGTAGCGCATGGACAGCTTCTTGCCGTCCTTCTCGCGGATGCCGTCGCCGCCTTCCTTCCAGCCGGCCTCATCGAGGAGCGACTTGGCCTTCTCTGGATCGAAAGAAATGACTGCGCCGACGTTGTCCTCGTAGCCCTTCTGGGTTTGGTAGAGGTTGAAGGAACCTGGCAGGTCCTCGGTGTAGCCGTTGAGTCCGTTGAAGCGGATGCCGGAGAGCGTGGCGCGGTCGATACCGGTCATGATGGCTTCGCGCACCTTGATATCAGAGAGGATCTCGTTCTTGGAGTTGAGCGTGTACAGGTTCTTGCCTGGGGTCATGGCGGTGCGAATTTCAACGTCTGGCATGTCCTTTACGGCCGCCAGGCGTTCCTTGTTGGCCACGCCGGTGGCGTCAATTTCGCCGGCCTTGAACGCGTTGATTGAGGCCTGGTCCTCCATCTGGCGGTAGGTCACCTTGTCTAGGAATGGCTTATCACCCCACCACTTCTCGTTCGGAACGAAGGTAGCGCTGCCGTTCTTGAAGTCGACGCTTTCGACCTTGTACGGGCCCGCACCCCACTCCGGGTGGACCTTGCCCAGGTAGGCCTCGTTGAACTTCTCCGCGGAGTCAACCTGTGGCGGGAGCAGGACGTTGAACAGACCCTGCCACCACGGATAGGCCTGTTTAAAGGTGATGACGGCCTGCTTGTCGTTCTCACCCGGCTTGACGGACTCGATGAGCTCGTAGCCGTCGGTGGCGCTAACGTTGACGTCCTTGTTCTCACCGTTGTTGAACTTCCACGTGTTCTCAAAGGATTTCCAGTCAATCGGGGTGCCGTCGTTGTACTGCGCCTTCTCGTGGATGGTGAAGGTGACGACGGTCTTACCGTCCTTTTCTTCATCTTTGACGTCGGTGATGTAGTCATTGTTGACGTGGAACTCACCCGCGCCATCGAAGAGGCCAATTTGCGGGTTGTAGTACTTCCACAGGCTCAGGGTGTATGAGGTGGCGTCGGCCTGGAAGGTGTTCTGCTGCTGGGAGATCTCGTCGATAGCCAAGCGCAGCTCGCCACCCTCCTTGAGCTCGGAGCGGTCCTTGGGGTTGTAGGAGCCGTCCAGCTTGACGTCGAGCTTCTCGCCGGAGGCGGAATTGCCTGATCCATCGGAGCCGGAGCCGCCATCGGAGGCGCAGCCGGTCAGGATGAGGGCAGAGGCGGTGACCACTGCGAGGGCGGTCCTGCGGAGCTTCATATTCATATGTGTGTCCTTTCGAGAGGAAACATGGAGACAAAGGTGAGTATTTAGTTATAAGTCTTGCTAAGCCGGGGTTTCGGCGGGCTGGTAAATCTCGCGTACCCGGTCACGTTCCACGGCTGGATCCGGCACCGGGATGGCGGAGAGCAGCGCGCGGGTATAGGCGTGTTGCGGGTTGTCGAAGACTTCGTCCGTGGGGCCGTATTCCACGAAGTCGCCCTTGTACATCACGGCGACCTTGTCGGAGAGGTGGCGCACCACGGAGAGGTCGTGGGCGACGAACACCAGGGAGATGCCTAGGCGATTCTTCAGGTCGTGCAGCAGGTTGATGATGCCGGCCTGGATGGACACATCGAGTGCGGAGACGGGCTCGTCGAGCACCACGATGGAGGGGTTGGTGGCCAGAGCACGGGCCAGGCCGATGCGCTGGCGCTGTCCGCCGGAGAAGTGTCCGGGGAAGCGGTCCACCTGGTGGGACTCAAGACCGACGAGCTGCATCAGCTCGGCCACGCGCTGGCCGACGTCCCCCTCATACCCCAGCGACTCCAGCGGCTCGGCGATGATCTCGCGGATGGTCATACGCGGGTTGAGCGAGCTCATCGGGTCCTGGAAGACGATTTGGATATCCTTGCGCAGCTTGCGGCGCGCCGACGCGCTCAAGCCGGAGGTGTTGGTGCCGTTGACCACGATGGTGGAACCCTCTGGCGGGTTGAGGTCCATGATTTCCAGCAGGGTGGTGGTCTTGCCGGAGCCGGACTCGCCCACGATGGCAAAGCACTCGCCCTGGTGCACATCGAAGCTGACGTTCTTGACCGCGTGTACTGTGCCGACGCGGCGCTTGAGAATTGCTCCCTTGATGAGCGGGAAGTCCTTGACCAGGTTCTTGACCTCCAAGGTGACCGGCCGCTGCTCGTAGGGAGTATCGCCCAGGGTATCGGCGGAAATCTTCGGCAACGGGTACATGCGCTCGCCGCCGATGGTGCCGTCCTTGATCTCATCGGAGCGCAGGCAGGAGGCGAAGTGCCCGGGGACGTCGTCAAGCGCGCGCAGCTCCGGTTCCAAGGTTCGGCACTCATCCTTCACCACCGGGCAGCGGTCCGCGAAGGGGCATTCGGCTGCGACATCGATAAGCTGCGGCGGGGTACCCACGATGGGGGTCAGTGGTTCGTCGGTGGCCTTGTCCACGCGCGGCGTCGACCCGAGAAGGCCCACGGTATAAGGCATCTTGGGGTTGTTGAAGATGGTGTCGACATCACCCAGCTCCACCGGGCGCCCGGCGTACATGACCAGGACGTCGTCGGCCGTGCCGGCGACCACACCCATGTCGTGGGTAATCATGATGACTGCGGCACCCGTTTCGCGCTGGGCCACCTTGAGGACCTCCAGGATCTGGGCCTGGATGGTGACGTCGAGCGCAGTGGTGGGCTCGTCGGCGATAATGACGCGCGGGTTGTTGGCCATGGCGATGGCGATGACCACGCGCTGGCGCATACCGCCGGAGAATTCGTGCGGGAAGGACTTCACACGCTTCTCCGCTTCCGGGATGCCGACGAGCTCGAGCAGGCGAATGGCCTCCTTCTCCGCTTCCTTTTTGGAGACATCGCGGTGGGTTTGGATAGCCTCGATGAGCTGGTCACCGATGGAGAACACCGGGGTAAGGGAGGAGAGAGGATCCTGGAAGATCATGGCGATATCCTTGCCACGGATCTTCGACATTTCCTTGTCGGACTTGCCGATGAGCTCGGTGCCGGCATAGACCACGGAGCCTTCCACCTTGGCATAATCCGGCAACAGACCCATGACGGCCAAAGAGGTCACGGACTTACCGGAGCCTGACTCGCCCACAATCGCCAGGGTGCGGCCCGGCATGAGGTCGAAGTCGACGCCGCGCACTGCGTGGACGGAGCCGGCCTCCGAGGGGAAGGTGACGGTGAGGTCGCGCACGGATAGCACCGGCTCGGTGGATGCAGCGGAGTCGGTGGCGCGGCGGGCCGGGACGGCGTTGGCGGTGTGTGCAGTATTCTGCGGGGTCATGCTCGGCCTCCGGAGTTCGAGTTGGGGTCAATGGCATCGCGCAGGCCGTCGGCGATGAACGCCATGGAGACGGTCAGCAGCGTGAGGATGCCTGCGGGGAAGTAGAAGAGCCAGGGCGAGGCCTCGACGGCGTTGGCGCCGCCGGCCAGGAGGGTGCCCAGGGAGACGTCGGGAAGCTTCACGCCCAAGCCCAGGAAGGACAGTGCGGTCTCCGACATGATGGTGGACACCACGCCCAGGGCCGCCTGGATGATGAGCAGCGAGCCGATATTGGGAACCACGTGGCGGAAGATGGTGCGCAGACGCGAGACTCCCATGTAGTCGGCGGCACGGACGTAGTCGTTCTCGCGCACGCTGAGCGCCATGGCCCAGATGACGCGCGCCGGGTACATCCAGCCGAAGGCGATGAGCACCACGATGAGCAGCTTCCAGTCGCCGCCGGAATCAGAAACCACCAGGGCGATGAGCAGGAAGGTCGGGATAGCCAGCAGGAAGTGAATGACTGCCAGGATGACCTTTTCCACCGCACCGCCGTACATGGCCGCGGCCGCGCCGATGAAGGCGGACAGCAGGGTAGAGGCCAACGAGACGATGAGTGCGATGATCAGCGAGCGGCCCAAGCCGTGGACGGTCTGCGCAAAGAGATCGTTTCCAGAGTCCGTGGTTCCGAACCAGTGCTCCGGGGAAGGCCCGGTGGAGAGGTTGAAGAAGTCCGGCTCATCGAAGGACCACGGGGTGAGGTAGCTGCCGAAGATGGAGAGCAGCGCGAGTAGCACGAAGATAACGAGGCCGACGGCAGCCGCCTTGTTGCGGAAGAAGCGGCGGACGTACAGCTTGAGCTTGGAGGTGCCGCGGAAATCACTGCTGGAGAATTGCTTGCGCTGCGCGTCATCGACGTCGACGCCGGAGCCGAGTGCGGATTGTGCGCTGGGTTCGGTCTGCGGTGAAAAGTCCGCAGTGGCGGCATGCGGGCGCACGCCGAGGTTATCAGCTGCCGTATCGATAGCGAGGTCGTTGCGGCGGTGGCGCTCGGTGTGGCGCGCTTCGGAGCGTGGCGACGTAGATTTCTTTTCTGGAGACATTTAGCTCACCCTTACTCGCGGATCGAGGGCGACGACGACGAGGTCAGCCAGGATTGCGGAGAAGGCAATCATGACGGCACCGAATGCGGCGACGGCGGTGGTGCCGTTGACGTCGTTGCGGCTGATGGTTTCGATGAAGTACTGGCCCATTCCCTTCCACGCGAAGATGGTTTCCGTCATGATGGCGCCGGTAAAGATTCCGGGAACGGAGAAGGCCACGGAGGTTGCGACCGGAATGATGGAGGTGCGCAGGGCGTGCTTGCGGATGGCCTGGGAGCGCGTGAGGCCCTTGGCCCGGGCGGTGCGCACATAGTCGGCGTTCAAGTTATCCAGCAGCAAGGTGCGCTGCATCATGTGGTAGCCGGCGTAGCTGATGATGATGAGCGAGATGGACGGCAAGATGAGGTGCTGCGCCATATCCAGCAGCTTGGGGAAGAAGCCTTCGACGCCGAGGCTGGAAGCGCCCGTCACGTAGACTACGCGGTGGCCGGTCACGCGGTTGATCCACAGACCACCGGCGACGACCAAGATGGAGGCCACGACGACGTGCGTGTTCATCGTGATGATGGAGACTCCCTGCCAGAAGCGGTCGGCCGCCTTGTACTGGCGGGAGGCGGTGTAGACGCCGAGGGCGACGCCGATGACGACGGAGAGAATCGTGGCCACGAGCAGCAGCTGTGCCGAGACGAGCGCGCGGTGCCCGATTTGTGCGCTGACCGGGTCACCGAGAGGGGAGGTACCCCAGTCCCAGTGGAAGATGATGTTGGACAGCCATCCCCACCAGCGCTCAATGAGAGGGGTCTCCGGGTTGAGGCCGAGTGGCGTGAGAATTCGGCCGATTTCTTCCGGCCCGAGCGGTGGGTTGCGGCCGACATAATTTGATCGGGGATCAAGGAAGGTTGCGGCCAGGAGGTACGCGATATTAGTCGCGAGGAAGATGACTACCAGCCAGCTGGCGGTCTTCTTGATGATGTACTTGAACATCACTATTCCTTCGCAGGGTGTGGTCTCAACGGGTTTGGGAAGTACGGCGGCCGTGAAAATTCACGGCATCCATGTGACCTAGACCTCAGGCTAGGTGCTGTGTCACATATTAAAAGAAATGTGAGACGGGATGGAGCAATTTATGGTTTTTGTTTCATGAGGGGTGCTGCCTGCACGTCCTTAGGTTGCATTTATTACATATTAATAGGCCTATAGAAATCATCGGGCGTGAGGAATGTAGGTGCAGTGCGCACCAAGGTTCCCGCCGCCGAAAACCCTGCATAACCGTTTAGGGGCGAGTGAATATTATGCGCATAATTTCGGGGGTAGCGGGAGGGGTATCAGGGCATCTAAAAGGGGTAAAAATACTCAGCAAGCATTCAGTAGCCGACGGAGCGCATCCTTCTCCGCTGCCGTGACCCAGATTTCATAGGCCGCCTTCACCTCTACGATGCGGCGCGCATACTCACAGCGAAATCCTTTGTTGGGCGGCAACCACGTGGCGGCATCGCCAGCGCCTTTTTGCTGGTTGAGGGGACCATCAACGGCAAGGAGGTTGCGGGGATCATTAGCAAAGTCGCGGCGTTTTTCTGGTGACCATTGCTGGGCGCCTTTCTGCCAGGCGTCGGCAAGCGGCACAACGTGATCGATCTGTACCGCACGTGATGTCTGCGCCCCGCGCTGGAACTCAATGTCCTGGCCCGAGTAGGGATCGTGCAAGGTGCCGGAAAGCGCCACGCAGTCGTGGGTGCCTTCCTTGAGAACGAGGCTCTCCGGATCCAAGTCCCTGCGGAGGATGTCATTGCGGGTATCGCAGCCGTTGTGGCCGAACTCCACGGTGACGTCATCGGACCACGCCTGGCCAAACTCTTCGCGCTCATAGCCGGTCTTGGGCGCGCGGCCTTTGACCTCTAAGGATTCTAAGGCGGCGAGAGCTTCGGCGATGTCCGGCGCAATGCTTGGCGCGGGTGTGGCCTCTTCGGCTTGTTCTTCTGCTGGGCCTTCCTGCGTGGGTGCCGCTGTCTCAGTGGCCTTGGGCCGCTCGGGCGCAGGTTCGGTTGGGGTGGGGAGGATAAGACCGAAGACCACTAGTACTGCTACCGCGGCGTTGAGCAGCGCGGCGATGAAGAACGGGGTACGAGAGGCCATGACGCATTGATCCTAGTGGGTAGAATCGGCACACGGTATGAGTATCGATATGTTCTTTGACGAGTACCTCGCTGAACGCGGTCTGACGCGCTCGGCCGAGGTTGTCCCGGACCACGCCTGCCAGGTCTTTTGTGATGCGCCTGAGCCGAAGACCCAGTCTTCCCTCGAAGAGGCGGTTCAACTCGTCGCCCACACCTTGGGGGAGTAGTGCAGGTGTCTGATTTTCACGTCTCTGCGCCTTTGTCGCCTTTGTCCGCGCGCTTGGGCTCCGAGCCCTTTGCGCTGTCTTTCTCCGGTCAGGGTTATGCCTGGCTGCCGACGTTGCGCGATGCCCTCGCCACCGGCGTCCGACCCAAGATAGCGGCGTTCCTCTCCGCGGCCGAGGAACTCCTCGCCCCGCTGGAGGAGGAGCTTCTGGCTGCTGCTCCGCACGGGTTTGCCCCTTTGGCCTGGGCAGACGAGGAGCCGGCGTGGGCGCACGCGCTTGCCGACGCCTCGCTTTCCACCCCCGGCATCCTCACCGCGCAGCTAGCGGTCCTCGAATCACTGCGTGCGCAGGGAATAGAACTCGAGGATGCCGTCACCAGCATCGGACATTCCCAGGGCGTGCTTGCCGCGGCGGTCGTTGAGGGACGCATGAGCCCAGCCGAGGCTCTGGCGCTGGCACGCCTCATCGGCGCGGCCATGACGACTACTGCACGCAGTGCTGGGCTGGTCCGCACCCCGCAGGGCGCGCCCATGGCGGCGGTGACCGGCGCGACGAAGCAGCAACTACGCGACGCCGGCGCCCACATCGGACTCGATAACGGGCGGGGGCGCTTCGTCATCGTCGGAACCCCGGCTGAACTTGCCCGGGTGAAGGCCGCGCTGCAGGAGAACACGACTCAGGCGGAAGGGGCGGAAGGGAAGCCCGCCGCAGTTACCGTTTCCGACCTTGACGTGTCAGCTGCTTTCCATCATCCCACCATGCAGTGTGCGGTGGACCAGGTGGAAAGCTGGGCAGCTCGGATCGGACTGGAACCCGAATCCGCCGCGCAGCTCGCGCGGGCAGTATTGACCGATTACGTGGATTGGCCCGAGCGCGTTGACATAGCGCTTCAGGCCGGGGCGCGTTGGATTCTGGAAATCGGGCCCGCCCGCGGGGTGGAGCTGCTGACTCGGGAAATCGTCGCCGGGCGCGGTGTAGGCACGCTGGCCGTCGCTGCATCGGAAGGGTTGGCCCAGCTCGTGGAGCCGGGCCGCGCACCCATTTTGCCTCGCGCGTGGTCCGAGTGGGCACCGCGCGTGGCGGACGGGCGTCTGGTGACTGCCTTTACGCAGACCACCGGATACTCACCGGTCATGCTCCCCGGGATGACCCCCACCACGGTGGACCCGGGCATTGTTGCCGCAGCGGCCAACGCCGGGCACTGGGCGGAGCTGGCCGGCGGGGGTCAGCACACCGATGACATCCTGCAGGAGAACCTGCATACCCTGCGCCGGCTGCTAAAGCCAGGGGTGAACGCCCAGTTCAATGCGCTGTACCTTGCGGCTTCCCAGTGGCGCCGCCAGATTGAGGGGCCAAACTCGATTCTGCGAGCGCGTGCCGCAGGAATGCCCATCAATGGCGTGGTGATTTCCGCCGGCATTCCTCCTGTGGAGGAGGCGGTAGAGCTGGTGGAGAAGCTCCACGCCGCGAACATCCCTTGGGTCGCCTTCAAGCCGGGAACTTCGGCGCAGGTGGAGGAGGTGCTCCGCATCGCCGATGCTCTCCCTGATACCACCATCATCATGCAGCTGGAAGGAAGCGCGGCCGGTGGCCACCATTCCCTAGAGGGCCTTGATGAGGTCCTTGTTGCCACCTACGCGCGGATTCGTGAGCGCGACAATGTCCTCCTCGCCGTTGGCGGGGGAATCGGCACCCCGGCGCGTGGCGCGGAGTACCTCCTGGGCACGTGGGCGCAACGCTTCGGCCTGCCCGCAGCGCCAGTCGACGCCATCATGGTGGGCACCGCTGTCATAGCAGCGAAGGAATCCACCGCATCCGAGGCGGTGAAGCAGGCTCTTGTCGCCGCGCGCAGCAGTGACGTTGTGTCGGGCCGCTCGGACCTGGGCGCGGACATCCATGAGCTGGACAATTCCTTCGCTCGCGCCGGGCGCCTGCTGGATGAGGTGGCCGGTGATGTTGCGGCCGTGGAGGCGCGCCGCGCGGAGATCATTGAGGCCATCGGGCACACGTGCAAGCCCTACTTCGGGGACCTCGATGAGATGTCCTATTCCGAGTGGCTGCAGCGCTACCTTGAGCTGTCCTACCTGGATGGCTGGGTCGATGAATCCTGGTTGAGGTGTTTTACGAGCATGGTGGCTCGCGCCGAAGCCCGCCTTCACCCGACCGATCACGGCGAGATCGAGCTGCGCGTTGAGGTTGATCGCGAGAACCCTGCCGAGGCAGTTGCTCAGCTAAGCGAACTCTACGGTGACGCGGCGCTGCACCCGACCGACGCCGCGTGGTTCATTCAGCTCGTGGATGGTCCGGGCAAACCCGCAAACTTTGTGCCGGTCATCGATGCTGACGTACGCCGCCGCTGGCGCCGCGATACCTTGTGGCAGGCCCACGATGAGCATTACGACGCCGACGAGGTCTGCATCATCCCCGGCACGTCAGCCGTTGAGGGAATCGCGCAGGCCAACGAGCCGGTGGCACAGATACTCGACCACTTCGAGCAGGCGGCGCTTGCGCTTCTCGACGCCTCCGACGAAGAGTTCGACGAGGTGCTTGCGGGCGAGCTCAACATGAGCGACGAAGAGATCATCCGCCGCGCCCCGAGCCTGAATTGGGCCGGGCGCGAGCAGCCCAACCCGCTGAGCCTTGGGATTGATGGCGCCGAACTGGAAGCTGCGGGCGAGGAGGCCATGTGCTTGACCGTTCCTTTCCACTCCGATGCGTCGATGCGTGTTCGCATCACTCCGCCGAGCATTCCGGGTGCCTCACCACTCGTTAAGGTCGAGGATGCCGAGACCGCCATGCGGGAGCTGCTGCGCCAGGCCCTCGGCGGTGATCTTCCGGACGTTAGCTCCGGGACCGCGACGGTCAGCGCTCACCTCAGCACCACCGACATCGCCCACTACAGCGCGGTGACGAGCGGGGAGATAAGCGCTACTGTCTCGCCCGATGTCCTCGTCGGCCCCGCCTGGCCGGCCACCTTCGCCGTGCTGGCCAGCGCCCATGCGGCGTCCGGGGAGCCGGTAGTGGAGGGCTTTCTCGACCTGGTCCACCTCGAGCACGCGCTGAGCCTCAAACCAGATACCTGGGAGCTGTTTCTCACTAGCGCAGCCCCAGGCGCTGAGCCCTTGGCACTGAGCTACACCGCAGAACTGAAACACGTTCGCGATACACCGTCGGGGCGCGTAGTCGACGTTTCTGTCGGCGTGGCTGCAGCCGTGCGCGGAGAAGAACATGAATTCGCGCAGATGCACGAGCGCTTCCTTATCACCGGGCGCCGCGGTGACGCCGCGCTCGAGACCGTGGGCGCCGCAACTTATGGTGCACAAGAAAGCGGGGCGGAGACAGTAGAGTCATCGGTCCGTGAGACACCGCGCTCCTTCCGCCACCGCACCAGCGTGGTGGCACCGGAGTCCTTGCTGCCTTTCGCCGTGGTTACGGGGGATAGGAACCCCATCCACCTGTCATCGAACGCGGCGGCGCTGGCGGGACATCGTGAAGGCCCCATCGTCCACGGCATGTGGACCTCGGCGCTCGCGCAGGCGGCCGCGGCTTTTGACGGCGCCCGCGTCCTCGACTGGTCCGCTACCTGGCTTGCACCAGTGCTTCCGGGCAGTGAGGTGGAGTTCGAGGTGGAACGGGTGGGCGTCGACAAGCGGCGCGGCTACGGTGAGGTCCGCAGCGTGACCGCCACCAGCCAGGGCGTGCCGGTGCTACAGGCGCGAGCAACGATGAGCAGCCCCACTACCTTCTATGCCTTCCCCGGCCAGGGCATCCAGTCGCCGGGGATGGGGATGAGGGACTATGCGGAATCCGCAGCAGCCCGTGCGGTGTGGGAGCGCGCGGACAAGCACACGCGGCGCAGCTTGAGCTTCTCCATCCTGGAGATTGTCCGCCACAATCCCGACACCGTGGTGGTGGATGGTGAGACCTTCACGCACCCAGACGGGGTGCTTTACCTGACGCAGTTCACGCAGGTGGCCATGGCCACCCTGGGCTGCGCGCAGATCGCGGCACTCAAGGAAGCTGGGGTTCTCGATAGTGGTGCCTTCTTCGCTGGCCACTCGGTGGGCGAGTACAACGCACTGGCCGCCTATGCCGAGGTCCTGTCGCTGGAGGCGGTGCTGGACATCGTTTATGTCCGCGGGTTGACCATGCACCGTTTGGTCGAGCGCGATTCCGCTGGCCAGTCCCTCTATGGTTTGGCGGCGCTGCGCCCGCACAAGATGGGGATGAGCGCGGGCGAGGCTTTCGCCCATGTCGCCCGCGTGGCCGCGGAGACGGGTGCGTTCCTCGAGGTGGTCAACCACAATATTGCCGGGCGCCAATACGCGGTCGCCGGGACGAAGGCGGGCCTGGATGCGCTGGCGAGCGACGCCGAGCAGCGCGCCCCCGGGCAGCGTGCCGTCATCCCCATCCCGGGGATTGACGTGCCCTTCCATTCCTCCCGCTTGGTGGGCGGCGTGGCGGATTTCCGCGCGCACCTCGATGCACTCATCCCTGAAGAGATTAACCTCGACGCGCTGGTGGGGCGCTATATTCCAAACCTCGTGGCGCGGCCCTTTGCGCTGAGCCGCGAGTTCGTGGAGGCCATCGCAGAAGTGGTGGATTCGGAGCCCATCGAGGAGATCCTCTCGGATTTCGATGGTGCCATGGCATGCCCGGCGCGCCTAGGACGAACCCTGCTCATCGAGCTATTGGCCTGGCAGTTTGCCTCCCCGGTGCGCTGGATAGAGACCCAGGACCTGATCCTTGGGCAGCTCGGCGTGGAGCGTTTCATCGAGGTTGGCGTTGGCACCGCGCCGACGCTGACCAATATGCTGGGCCAAACACTGCGCCTGCCCCAGTATGCGGGCAGCGCAGGCATTGAGGTGCTCAACTATGAGCGCGACCGTGGGCGGGTCTTTGCCGAAGACGCCGAGACGGCACCCGAGTCAGCAGCGAAGGATTCTGCGGACGCCGTCGAAGCACAGGCAGATGAGCCTGAGTCGAGGCAGCCAATTGAGAGCGCACACCGGGAAGACTCCGTGCACGCCCCGCGCGAGGAGGCCCCAGCCGCCGTCGAGGATCTTCCGCTCAGCGTGCACCAGGCTCTTGAGATGCTCATCGCGCTGTGGACCAAGGTCCGGCCTGCTCAGATGGCCGCGACCGATTCCATAGAAACCCTCGTGGAAGGCGTGTCCTCCCGCCGCAACCAGTTGCTCGTTGACCTCGGCGTGGAGTTCGGTATCAGCGCCATCGAGAATGCCGCGGACGCACCCATCCCGCAGCTGGCGGAGAGCGTGGCGCAGCGCGCGCCGGGCTATGCAACGTTTGGGGAGGTCCTCGCGGAGCACGTCGCGCAGGCGCTCACCCGGCTGACCGGGCCCGCGGGCAAGAAGCCGAGCTACGTGGCCGAGCGCGTGAGCACTACCTGGGGATTGGGCCCGGGCTGGGCCGATCGCGCTATTGCACAGCTGGTCCTGGGCACGCGCGAGGGCTCGTCACTGCGCGGCGGGGAGCTGGCCAGCTTGCCCATGACCGGTGCGGCATCGGTTGCTGAGCTCGATGCGCTGATCGACGCCTCCGTGCGCGCCGCCGGCGAGCGCGAAGGAGTCTCGCTGCAGAAGCAAGCTTTGGCCACGCCGACCGAGACCGTGGACCCGGAGGCGGTGCGCGCCTATACCGAGGGCCTCGAAGCGGCGCTGGAGGACTCCGCCCGCGCGGCACTCGCCGCCCTGGGCCGCGAGGAGACCGCGACTGAGCAGGGGGACAGCGCTTCGCACACGGAGCTGGAGCAGCTCGTTGCAGCGGAGCTCGGCCCGGACTGGCAGCGACAAGTCGCCTCCGCTTTCGATGCGCGCAAGGCAGTGCTTCTCGACGACCTCTGGGCCAGCGCCCGCGAGGACATCGCCCGCGCGGCCGCCGCCGGGGAAGCAGAGCCCGAGCTGGACGTGCTGGGCACCGGCGAGGAGGTTGCGCTCCTGGCCGAGCACTTCGGCTACGAAGACTTAGCTCGCGATGCCCGCACCCCGGCCGACGGATTGCTCTTCGCCGGACAGGTGGCCGTGGTGACGGGTGGCTCGCCGGGTTCGATTGCCGCCGAGCTCATCGGCGAGCTGCTCGCGGAAGGAGCGACCGTGATCGCCACGACCTCCCAGCTAAGCCACGAGCGCCTCGAGTTCTATAAGCAGCTCTACCGCAGCCGGGCCGTCGGCGCGGCAGCACTATGGGTCGTTCCAGCGAACCTCAATTCCTTCGCGGACGTGGACGCGCTCGCGAAATGGATTGCGGCGGAGCACACCGCCACCGTGGGTGGTGAGTCCGTGCGACTGAAGCCGGCTTACGTGCCAGATCTCCTCTTCCCCTTTGCCGCGCCGCGTGTGGCCGGCACTCTTGCGGATGCCGGGGCGGGGGCGGAGTCCCAGATGCGTCTGCTGCTGTGGTCGGTGGAGAAGCTCATCGCGTCGCTGTCCGGCGTAGGCGCGGATACACATGTTGGCCACCGGCTGCACGTGGTGCTTCCGGGCTCGCCCAACCGCGGGCGCTTCGGCGGCGACGGCGCCTACGGCGAGGCCAAGGCGGCCCTCGATGCATTGGTTAACCGCTGGTCTTCCGAGCAATCCAGCTGGGGCGCGCGCACCTCGCTGGTGCATGCCCAGATCGGGTGGGTGCGCGGCACCGGCCTGATGGGCAGCAACGATCCGCTGGTTACTCAGGTGGAGGCCCGCGGCGTGCGGACCTTCTCGGCGAAGGAGATGGCGGTGCAGCTTATCGACGCCACTGCTTCTTCCGACATCCGTGCCCAGGCAGCGTCCTCACCACTGAGCGTGGACCTCACCGGTGGGCTGGCCGAGGCCGAGCTGGACTTTGCAGCGCTGGCCCGTGCGGCGCAGTCCGAGAACAGCGACGCATCGCGCGTAGCCGGTAGTTTGTGCGAAGGGAAGGCGCCGCGAACGGTAAAAGCCCTGCCGAACGTGCTCAGGCCTGCCGAGTGCACCAGCCCAGACTTCAATGGCGTGACGCAGTCCCTCGAGGACATGGTGGTCATCGTCGGGGCCGGCGAGCTCGGCCCGCTGGGTTCATCGCGTACTCGCTTTGAGGCGGAGGTCGGCGGGGACCTGTCTGCTGCTGGAGTGCTGGAGCTGGCGTGGAGCCGCGGGCTCATCAGCTGGGATGAGCGCACAGCCGGATGGCTGACGGCCGAAGGCGAGGAGATAGCCGAGGAAGACGTCTACGCGCGCTTCCACGACGAGGTGCTCGCCGGGATTGGTGTGCGTCGCTTCCACGATGACTTCGGCCCGCACCTGCCCATGGTGGATAACCTCGCGCCCGAGCTGACCACCATCTACTTGGAGAAGCCACTGAGCTTCACTGTGCAGGACGAAGAGACGGCGCGCAGCTTCGTCGACAGCTGCGAGGGCACTACGCTGCGCCGCGTCACTGATGCGACCGGTGAGGATGAATGGCAGGTCACCCGGGCCGCGGGCTCGTCGGTGCGCGTACCGCGCCGCGTGGCCATGACCCGCTTTGTGGGCGGCCAGATTCCGGAGGGCTTCGACCCACAGGTCTACGGCATCCCCGCGGACATGGTGGATAACCTCGACCGCCTCGCCCTGTGGAACCTCGTGTGCGCTGTGGAGGCCTTCCTGTCAGCGGGCTTTAGCCCCGCCGAGCTCTTAGCCCACATCCACCCGGCGCGCGTGAGCTCCACCCAGGGAACCGGCATGGCAGGCCAGGAGGCGCTGCGCTCGCTGTACGTCGATAAGCTCTTGGCCCAGCCGCGGCCCAATGACATCCTCCAGGAAGCGCTGCCCAACGTCATTGCCGCGCACGTGATGCAGTCCTATGTCGGCGGCTATGGCCAGATGGTGCACCCCGTGGCCGCCTGTGCCACGGCGGCAGTGTCGGTGGAGGAGGGCGTCGACAAGCTGCGCCTGCGCAAAGCGGACTTCGTCGTGGCCGGCGGCATCGACGCCCTGTCGATTGAGGGAATCACCGGGTTCGGGGACATGGCGGCCACGGCCGATAGCGCGGAGATGGCGGCGAAGGGGATTGAGCATCGCTTTTTCTCCCGCGCTAACGACCGCCGCCGCGGCGGCTTCGTGGAATCCGAAGGCGGCGGAACCATCCTGCTTGCGCGGGGAACCTTTGCGGCCGAGATGGGGTTGCCGGTGCTTGGCGTGGTGGGCTTTGCCGAGTCCTTCGCCGACGGCGCGCACACCTCCATCCCCGCGCCGGGCCTGGGCGCGCTCTCGGCGGCGCGGGGTGGGCAGGACTCCCGCCTGGCCCGCTCGCTGAAGGCCCTCGGCGTGGGCGCGGACGATATTGCGGTGGTGTCGAAGCACGATACGTCCACCAACGCCAACGACCCCAACGAATCGGATCTGCACGAGCGCATCGCCGCCGCACTCGGCCGCAGCCCCGGCAACCCGCTGTATGTGGTTTCGCAGAAGAGCCTGACCGGGCACGCCAAGGGCGGTGCCGCCGCCTTCCAGCTCATCGGTCTGACTCAGGTGTTGCGTAGTGGAGTCCTTCCGCCGAACCGTTCGCTTGATTGCGTTGACCCCGTGCTGCGCCGCCACCCGCACCTGGTGTGGCTGCGCCAACCGTTGGACCTGCGCTGCACCCCGCCGAAAGCCGGCTTGGTGACCTCCCTGGGATTCGGGCATGTCTCCGCCCTCATCGCGCTTGTGCACCCGGGTGCGTTTTATGCCGCGCTGGTTCGTGAGCGGGGTGAGGCCGAGGCCGAAGCATGGCGCTCAGCCGCCGCCGAGCGGGAGCGGTGTGGCTTGCGGCGCCTGGAAAAAGCCATGCGCGGCGGGCCCGCCCTGTACGAGCGGCCGGTGAGCCGCAACCTGGGGGCGGGCACAGCCGCCGAGGTAGCTGAACGCGAGGCTGCAGTGCTGCTAAGCGAGTCCGCGCGACTGCGCGGAGGCACCCTGGATCCGGAGGGAGGAAGCACAGCTCAACGGGGGTAGCAAACCGTGGAGTATCCCCAGCTTGTACCCTCTGGAACGATAAAGAAGCAGGTCAGACGTGTTGGAGAAGTCCCCCAATCTGGGGCACCATGCAAGGGTGAAAAATGCTAAGAAACCACTGCTAGGTCTCATCTCGGTCGCTGCCGCCGCCGTGCTTACAGCATGTTCGGCCACCGGTGGCGCGCCCCGCCCCGACGCTGACGGCGAGCTAGCCGGTGGCGTCGACACCGAGCGCCTTGTCGTCGCCATGATCTCCCACGGCGCGCCGGGGGATACCTACTGGGACCTCGTGCGCAAGGGCGCGGAGGATGCCGCCCGCAAGGACAATATCGAGCTGCGCTACTCCTCGGACCCGGAAGCGCCCAACCAGGCAAACCTGGTGCAGTCCGCCATCGACTCCGGCGTGGATGGCATCGCCGTGACCATGCCCAACTCTGGTGCGATCGGGCCTGTGGCCAAGAAGGCTTCCGATGCCGGCATCCCGACCGTGGGGCTTAACGCCGGCATGGATGATTACCAGAAGTATGGAATGAGCGCCTTCTTCGGCCAAGAGGAAAAAGTGGCCGGCACCAAGGCCGGCGAGCGCCTCAAGGATGAGGGCGCCAAGCACGTCTTGTGCGTTATCCACGAGCAAGGCAACTCCTCGCAGGAGTCGCGCTGCGCCGGCGTGAAGAAAGGGCTGGACAACGGCAAGGTTGAGCTTCTGTACGTCAACGGCAAGGATCTGACTGCCGCGCAGTCCACCATTAACGCGAAGCTGAGCCAGGATCCCTCCATCGACTGGGTCATGGCGCTGCAGGCCTCCGTGGCTATGCGCTCCGCCGACGCGGTTGCCGACGCCTCCTCCAAGGCCAAGGTCTCCACTTTCGACACCAACGCCGAGCTTGTCGGCGCCATCGCGGATCAGCGTATCCAGTGGGCCGTCGACCAGCAGCCCTATATGCAGGGCTACCTCGCCGTCGACTCGCTGTGGTTGGCGCACCGCAACGGATCCACCATGGGCGGCGGCCGCCCCGTCTACACCGGCCCCTCCTTCGTGGATTCCACCAACGTGGACATCATCTCCGAATCTGCTAAGGAAGGCCTGCGATGAGCGAAACCACGACTGCATCCGACGAGGCACTATCCAGCCCTTCCGATACCCGCCTGACTCGCCGCAGCGGTTTCGCGCGCCTCATCCGCCGCCCGGAGCTGGCCAGTCTGCTCGGCGCGGTGGTCATCTTCGTCCTCTTCATGATCGTGGCGCCCGCCTTCCGCTCGGTGGAGGCCTTCTCTACGGTGCTTTATGCCAGCTCCACGCTGGGCATCGTGGCGTTGGCGGTGGGCCTGCTCATGATTGGTAATGAGTTTGATCTGTCCTCCGGTGTGGCGGTGACGTCCGCGGCGCTTGTGGCCACCATGCTCAACTACAATTTCCACCTCAACTCGTGGGTGGGCGTGGGCCTATCCCTGCTGACCGCGCTAGCCATCGGCGCGCTCAACGGCTTCCTTGTGGTGCGCACAAAGATCGACTCCTTCCTTATTACGCTGGCGGCTTTCCTCATGCTGCAGGGGCTCAACCTGGCGATTACCAAGCTGGTGACCGGCCAGGTGGCCACCCCGACCATCGCTGACATGGAAGGATTCAGCTCGGCCCGCGTCATTTTTGCCGGCACCATCCACATCGGTGGCTTGAGCATCCGCGCCACCGTCATCTGGTGGATCCTCTTCGTCGCCATTGCCTCGTGGGTGCTGTACAAGACGCGCTGGGGAAACTGGATCTTCGCCGTGGGCGGCGATGATGAAGCCGCCCGCGCCGTCGGCGTTCCCGTGCGCCGCGTCAAGGTGGCGCTGTTCATGCTCGTCGGCTTCGCGGCGTGGTTCGTGGGCATGCACACCCTCTTTGCCTTCGACTCCATCCAGGCCGGACAGGGCATCGGTAACGAGTTCCTCTACATCATCGCCGCGGTCATTGGCGGCTGCTCCATGACCGGCGGGCGCGGCACCGCGGTGGGCACCGCCATCGGCGCGCTCATCTTCGGCATGACCAACCAGGGCATCGTGTACGCCGGCTGGAACCCCGACTGGTTCAAGTTCTTCCTCGGTGCCATGCTGCTCTTTGCCGTGCTGACGAACACCTCGGTGGCCAACTTTACGAGGAAGCGATAACCATGATTGAGCTGCACGATATTTCCCAAACCTTCGGCAACTTCCACGCCCTGCGCGGCATCAACCTTTCTGTGAAAGAGGGCGCGGTGACCTGCGTGCTGGGTGATAACGGCGCGGGCAAGTCCACACTGATCAAGATTCTGGCCGGACTTAACCAGCCCACCGGTGGCACCATCACCGTCGATGGGGAAGAGGTGAACTTCACCAGCCCTCGCGATTCCCTCGACGCCGGTATCGCCACCGTGTACCAGGATTTGGCGTTGGTGCCCTCGCTGTCGGTGTGGCGCAACTTTTTCTTGGGACAGGAGCTCACCGGGGCGTTGGGGAGCTTGCGCGAGGAAGAGATGAAGCGCATTACGCACGAGCAGCTGTCCGAAATGGGCATTGAGCTTGGCGACGTCTCCGTGGAACTCTCCGCGCTCTCCGGCGGTCAGCGCCAGGTGGTGGCGATTGCCCGCGCCATCTACTTCGGCGCGCGCTACATCATCCTGGACGAGCCCACCGCAGCACTCGGCGTGAAGCAGTCGGGCATGGTGTTGCGCTTTATCGACGCCGCCCGCGAACGCGGCATGGGCGTGGTCTTCATTACGCACAACCCGCAGCACGCCTACCTCGTGGGCGATCACTTCATCGTGCTCACGGTGGGGCAGATGTCGCTGGACGCTTCTAAGAAGGAGGTCACGTTGCCGGAGCTGACCCAGTGGATGGCGGGCGGCGACGAGCTGGAGGAGCTCAAACAGGAGCTGGCACGCTAAGCTTGCCCGCATGACAAAAAGTGGCGTGAGCGTGGGCACCGACCTAGTGCATATCCCGTCCTTTGCCCAGCAGCTGGAGGTTCCCGGCACGCGCTTCGCGCAGGTTTTCAGCGCTTCCGAACTGCGCGTGACGCAGGCCCGGGGGCTGAGCGGTGCTGCCCGCGCGCAGCACCTGGCGGGGCGCTGGGCGGCGAAGGAGGCCTTCATCAAGGCGTGGTCGCAAGCGCTTTACGCGCACCCGCCGGTCATCGCAGAGGAAGCCGTGGACTGGGCGGAGATTGAGGTCCGCCCGGATGCGTGGGGGCGCGTAGCACTCGAGTTGCGTGGTGAGATTGCCCGCCTCGCGCGGGAGTCCTTGGGGGATTTTTCAACTGCGCTGTCCATCAGCCACGATGGTGACTACGCCACCGCCATTGTGTACCTTTCGCGCTAAACACGCCTGGTCGCACCTGACTTCGCTGGGTGCGGCTAGGCGCTCGTGGCAATGGCGAAGAGGTAGGCGATGAGCATGCGCTTAATCTCTTCCACCACGCCATCAAAGCTTTCCTCGGAGCGCATGGTGCTGTAGTTGAGCAGGGAGACCACGGTGTGGACGAGGAAGGCGGCGATCTCCACACGGGCATCGGCGTCCATGCCCTGGGCAAGAGGCTCGATGATTTCCGCGATGGGCTTGAGCAAGCTGAGCTCCGTATCCGCAGCCGTGGCGCGGGTCGCGGGTGTGGACTGCACGGCATGCCACACCGCTCGGCGCGAGGGGTCGTTGCGCCAAACACGAGCCATGTGGTCGATGAATTCTTCGAGGAAGTCCGGCCATTGCAGGGCAGGAACGCGCTGGGAAAAGCGCTCAACCTCAGCCAACATCTCCGCGGTGTCTTGGCGGTCGAGCTCGCAGATCAGCACGTACTTGTTGGCGAAGTACTGGTAGAGCGTGCCAATCGGCACTTCCGCGCGGCGCGAGACTTCGTCGAAAGTAAAGGACTCGAAGCCATAGTCCACGAGCGTCTCCCGCGCGCAGGACAAGATCCGGTCATACTTGGCCCGGCTGCGCGCCTGCGCTGGGCGACGCCTCGGGACCAGAATCTCCGGTGACTTCGAGCTGGATTCCACGGTTTAGTTGAGCCCCTTAAGCACGCGGGCGACGTGGCCGGTGGCCTTGACATTGTACATGGCTTGGCCGATCGTGCCGTCCTCTTCCACAAGGAAGGTAGAGCGGATAACGCCTTGGACGATTTTGCCGTAGTTCTTCTTCTCGCCGAAAGCGGCATAAGCCGTCATGACTTCCTTGTCGGGGTCAGACAGCAACGGGAAGTTCAGCTCGTGGTCCTCGCGGAACTTTGCCAGTGCCTCGGGCTTGTCAGGGGAGATTCCCACCACGGCGATGTTCATGCCATTGAGCTGCTCCAGGCTGTCGCGGAAGTCGCAGGCTTCCTTCGTGCAGCCAGGGGTGTTGGCGCGCGGGTAGAAGTAAACCACGACGCGCTGGCCAGCATAGTCACTCAGACTTACGGTGTTGCCGGCATCATCGCTCAAGGAAAAAGCGGGAGCCTTGTCTCCTACGGATAGTCGTTGTGCTTCAGTCATGCTGTCTACCTTACCGTGCCCTACGGGGAGGCTATCTGGCGAATCTACGCCACCGAGGGTGAAACAAACGTTGGCCAACTCTGCAGGGGAGCTGGCGGTCAATGTAGAATGTCGACGTTAGAACCACAACGGTTAGAAAGACACTAACCGCAACAACACCGAACGAAGCCAAATTCAGGAGATTCACGTGGCACGCAACATTGATGATATCCAGCGCGACATCGAGCGCACCCGCCGTCAGCTGGCTAGCACCTTGGATGAGCTGGCTGATCGCAGCAAGCCGCAGAACTTCGTCGAGGACGCTAAGGGCGCGGCAACCCAGAAGCTGCAGGAGCGCAATGTGCAGATGGCGCTCGCCGGCGTTGGTGCAGCCGTCGTAGGCCTTATCGCTTTCTCCGTTTTCCGCTCCAAGCGCCGCAAGTCCGATATCAAGGAACTGCAGCGCCTGCTCGCTGAGCGTCGCTAGAGCCGGTTAGCGCCGTTGGGCGCGACTGCATACCTAGAGGCCCTGCCTTGGGAAATACCCCGGGGTGGGGCATTTTTGTGCTCCGTATGCGTTACTGGAAGCATTGCCTACCCTATGCAGGCTTTGGTTAGTCTTACCTGTCTGTGTAGTATGAACCTCCGAACAGACCATAAGACCAAAGTTTGAAGGAGAAATCGTGCTTCACGTATCGACGCCTGCAGGCCAGGCATCCCGTCCGCGCGCCGGGCGAGTAGTAGGGGCGTGCGCCATGGTGGCGGCGCTGGCCAGCGCGCTGGCGGGCTGTGCCTCCGACAATGCCGATGCCGGCAGCGAGCAGGCCACGGGAGCGCAGGGGACTGCCGCTGTGAGTTTCACAGACCTTGCCGGCCGCCAGGTGGAGCTGGACCACGCGCCGGAACGCGTCATCCTGGGAGAAGGCCGCAGCGTCTTTGCCACCGGCATCCTCAACAAGGAAGACCCGCTGGACAAGGTCGTGGCCATCGGATCGGACCTGAAGCAGAATGTGCCCGACTACTACCGCGAGTTGGAAAAGACCACGCCCAAAGTCAACGAGCTGCCGGAAATCGGCGGCTTCACCAAGGGTGATGTCACTGTGGAGGAGCTCATCAGCCTCGACCCGGACCTCATCGTGCTCTCCAAGGATCAGTACGAGGCCTCCCAGACCGCTGGGCTCACCGACAAGCTGGATCAGGCCGGCCTGACCTATGCCGTCACGGACTTCCGCGCCAAGCCCTTGGAGAACACCATTCCCACCATGGAAATCTTCGCCGATATCTTCGGCCACGAGGACCGCGCGGAGGAGTTCATCGCGGACTGGCAAAAGAACGTGGATCTGGTAACCGAGCGCGCCACGAAAGCGCAGGACAAGCCCTCCACCTTCGTGTGGCGCGCAGCGGGTGTCTCCGATTGCTGCGGCTCGTGGAATGACTCCAACATTTCTGAGCTGGTCAACGTCGCCGGTGGAAAGAACGTGGCAGACGGCATCATCGAGGGTGAGTCCGGCGCGCTGACCCCGGAGAAGGTCATCGACGCCAATCCCGACATGATCATCGCCACCGGCGGCGACTGGTCCGCCAAGGTCGATAGCGCAAAGGGCCACACCGGCTTCGCTGCCGCCGGCTATGGCATCAGCGAAAAGGATGCCCACGAGAGCGCCGCTTCGCTGGCCGGCGTTCAACCTGGTTTTGAGGACCTCTCCGCCGTCAAGGAGCACAACCTCCACGGCCTGTGGCACCAGTTCTACAACTCGCCCTTCAACTACCTGGCGCTCCTCCAGATCGCCGCGTGGCTCCACCCAGAGGACTACGCAGACGTCGACGTTCAGCAAGAATGGGCCGAAGCCCAAGAGAAATACTCGCCCGTCCCCGGCGACGGAACCTTCTTCAGTACCAACTAGTCATGAGCATTCTCACCTCAACCGCGCGCTCGGCAAGCCCTGAACGGACCACGCGCGCAGAAACCGCGGTGCTTCCCGTGGAGGCCCTCGCACGCGAGCACTCCCGCGTGACCCGCCGCCGTATCGCCATCGTCGCCGGGCTTATCGTCGTAGCACTCGCCGCATTCGTTCTTAGCGTGATCGTTGGCGCCATCGACCTCACCCCGGGGCAGGTGCTGCGGGGGATGGTGGATCCGGGAGGCGTCGACAAGCAAACGCGTACAGTCCTGTGGAGCCTGCGCCTGCCTATGGCCGTCATGGCGCTGCTTATCGGGGCCAGCCTGTCACTGGCTGGCGCGCAGATGCAGACCATCCTGGATAATCCGCTGGCGGAGCCCTTTACCCTCGGCATCTCCGCGGCGGCTGCCTTCGGCGGAGCCAGCGCCATCGTGTTGCGTTGGCAGCTTCTGGCCCAGCCGCAGTTCAACCTCGCACTCATCGCGTGGCTGTCGGCGGCGCTGGCCACAGCCATCATCGTCGTTGCCGCCGTTATTCGCGGTGCGAAGTCCGAGACGATGGTGCTGCTCGGCATCGGCCTCGTCTTCTTCTTCCAGGCCATGCTGGCGCTCATTCAATACCGCTCTTCCAGCGAGGCTCTCCAGCAGATCGTCTTTTGGTCCATGGGTTCGCTCACCCGCGCTAGCTGGCAGGCCAACGCCGTGCTGGCCGGCGTGCTTGCGGTAGCCTTGCCCATCCTGGGAGCGCTGTCGTGGCGGCTAACGGCGCTGCGGCTTGGTGACGCCCGCGCCACCGCCCTCGGTATCAACACCTCCCGCCTACGCGTGATTGTTCTCGTCGTGGTCTCGCTCGTCGCGGCCACCACCGTGGCTTTCGCCGGCATCATCGGATTTATCGGCCTAGTGGGCCCGCACATCGCGCGCATGTTGGTGGGTGAGGACCAGCGCTACTTCGTGCCGGCCTCCATGGCCGCGGGCGCGGCGGTGATGTGCGCCGCCCACGCGCTCAGCCTCCTGATTAAGCCCGGGCTGGCCATCCCCATCGGCATCGTCACCTCGCTTCTGGGCGTGCCATTCTTCATCGCCATCGTCATGACTCGGAGGAGGGCATTGTGGACGTAGAACTCACCATCACCGATCTATCTGCCGGCTATGGCTCGCGCACGGTGGTGGACGGGCTGAGCCTTCCCACCCTGCGCGGCGGGCAGGTCGTGGGGCTGCTGGGGCCGAATGCGTCCGGCAAGACCACCACCATCAAGACGCTCGCTGGCGTGCATCGCGCGCGGGGCGGCACGGTGGACTTTCGCGTCGACGGCCAGAGCCCGCGCGGGCAGCGGCGCCGCCAGCTCATTGGCTATGTGCCGCAGGGCCTGCCGCACACCGCGGCGCTGCGCGCGTTTGAGGCGGTGCTGATTGCGGCGCGGCGCGAAGCGTGCGAGGACCCAATCACCCGCACCGCCGCGGTCCTGCACTCCATGGGGCTCGACGACATTGCGCAGCGCTACCTCAACGAGCTCTCCGGCGGCCAACGCCAGCTCGTCGCCGTGGCGCAGATGCTGGTGGGGACCCCTGGGCTCATGCTTCTCGACGAACCCACCTCCGCCCTCGACCTCAACCGGCAGCTCTTCGTCTTGGGCCGCGTGCGGGCAAAAGCTCGGGAGGAAGGAAGCCTCGCGTTGGTGGCGATTCATGACATCAACCTGGCCGCCCGGATGTGCGACCAGCTCGTCGTGCTCCATGGTGGCAAGGCCTGCGCCCATGGCGCGCCGGGGGAGGTGCTCACGGAGGAGCTCTTGCGCGAGGTCTACGGCGTAGAGACGGATGTGCTGGACCACCGCGGGCAACCCGTCGTGGCGCTGCGGGAGGTTAGTTAGACTCGGGCCGTGTGAGCCGAAATTCGCCCGAAAACCTCCTGTTGTACCTCACCCCAGAGGATGAAAATACCCTCCGGGACGTCTATGCTGCCCTGGCTCAGCGTGGCTTTCCGGTGCAGCACCAGCGCCCGCACATTACGGTGACGTTCGCGCCGGCGCTCGAGACCGCAGTCGTCGACGAGGCCCGCAACCTGCTCCCGCCGCTTCTGCCCGCGGCCTTTCGCCGCGTGGGCACGGTGGTCTTTGGGACGAAGAGTAAACAGACCGTGGCGTGGCTTTTAGAAACCACGGATGAGCTGGAATCTGCCGCGCGCCGCCTCAGTGCCTCGAACCCGGAGGGGAGAGGCCCGCGGTGGACCCCGCACCTGACGATGGGGCTGCGGCTGCCGCGAGCGATGGTGCCGGAGTACATGCGGGCGCTCGATGAAATCTCGACCTTTGAGCACAAGGAATTCACGGCGGCGCAGGCCGCGTGGTGGCGGCCCAAGACGCAGCAGCTGGCTTAAGGGACATTTCGTGTGGATAAACCGA
>NZ_KV803958.1:0-26073 GCF_001811255.1 Corynebacterium sp. HMSC068H04 | reverse complement strand
ACTCCGTGTCCAAAAAGTCGCTAGACATCACATCCTTAGCTGAGGTAGGAACTAAACCCAGGACGCTTCACGATAGTGCGGGCTTGTGCATCAGTACAGACTAGATGTTGAACTGCTTGCGCAGCTGCTCAATCAGCTGCTGCACCGGTGCTGGGAGCGCAGCAACCGGCATGTTGATGGCACCAATCACAGCGGCAATGGCGGCGGCGATAGCGGCGGTGATACCCACACCTAGGCCGATGGAGGAAGCTGCATCCTTGGCGGAACCAGTATCCTTCGGGTCCTTCGCGTCGTCGTCACCGTCGAGGGAAATCGGAAGGGCGGCTTCAGTGCCAGCATCGGTAGTAATGAGCAGCTTCTGCTCGCCCTTCAGACCCTCCGGGATGGTGAGCTTGACGGTTGCACGCCCGCGCTCGCCGAACTGCTCGTCACCGGGCTGTGCTGCGTTGTCAATGTCTGCCTCGGCCTTAGCGTCACCCAGTGCAACGGTGACCTTCTTAGCCTGTGGCTCTTCTGCGTTGGAGTAGTTCAGGGAGGAAAGGTCGACTGTGATCTCCTCCCCCGGCTTCAGGTCACCAGACACGTGGGCACCGATCTGCCCCTGGCCGGTGCGGACCTTGGACTCGCCGGAAGCGATGTAGTCAATCATCGCCTGGGTGTCCATGTAGCCAACGTCATTGCGGTTCTTGATGGAACCGGGCTCAAAGAAGCCATCGCCGCCGGCCTCCGTCTCGCTGGAGGCAAGGAAGGAGGACAGAGCAATGCTGTAGTTCTTCTCCGGGTCAATCGGTTCACCGTTAATGGTGACAGACTTAACGCGCTTGCCCTGCTCAGCCTTCTGGTCGTAGACAACGGTGACGTTGTTGGACAGGCCCAGAGCCAGGCGCGGGCGGGACTGGCCAGGCTTCCACTGGTTCTCCAGTGCGGTGATGAAGGCAGCGCCGCTGATCTCCGCGGTAATCACGGAGTTACCGAAAGGCTGGACGGCAAAGATGTCCTGGTAGGAAACATCACCTTGCTTGAGGTCGGCGCGCACACCGCCTGCGTTCATGACACCGATTTCGATGTCCTTGTCCGTCTGCTTAGATAGAGCAAAGCGCTGGCCATCGGCAATAAAGTTGTTGAGGGTCGACTCCACACCGCGGTTGGTACCGGTGTCCTTGCCCTCATCAGAACCGCGGTACATGGCCTTCTCGGTGGTACCAGCAGTCTTGGCACCCTCAATCTCCGCTACCTTCTTTGCTTCCTCGACGATCTTAGCCACCTCGGGGTCGTCTTCGAGGCCCTGCAGCTGGGCGAAGACCTCTGCGTTGGCCACGTCGTACTGCTTGAGATCAATCTTGGTGATTTTCTTCTCGGCTTTGTCGAAGGTGATGTCGGCGTCGTTAAGCACCTTGCCGTACTCGTAGCCCTGTGCCCAGTACAGCGGCATTGCCCCCTCACGAGCAACCTCGCCCTGGGTCTTAACGTGAGTATCACCGCCAAAGAGGATATCCACATCCTTGCTGAAGCCCTCCGCGTACTGCTGAGCGTCCTCGTGCATGAGCGCCACAACGACGTCAGCCTTGCCGGATTCCTTCAGTCGGCTGGCTTCCTTATTGGTGGCCTCGACCGGGTCGGAGAACTCGACGCCCGGGATGGACGCAGCGGACACCTTGTACTTGGTGTTCTCGGTGACGGTACCAACGAAGCCCACCTTCACGCCGTCTACCTCCTTGACGAAGGAAGCATCGAGCAGAGGCTTGCCATCTTTGGTGACGTTGGCGCCCAGGATCGGGAAGTTGGACTGGTCCTTGATACGGCCCATCAGGTCATCGGTGCCCTTGTCGAACTCGTGGTTGCCCACGGCCGTGACATCGAGATTCATAGCATTGAGGGCCTCGTTGGTGTACTTGTCCTCAGAAATCGCAGACACGAAAGCGGAACCACCAACGTTATCACCGGAGGAGGTCAAGGCGTACTCCTGGTCCTTGTTGACGGCCTTGATGAGCGCAGCCATGCGAGCAGCGCCCATCTCGGAGTAACCAACCAGTTCCTCGGATTCCTTGTCAAAGTTTTCGGCCAGCTCAAGGTGGCCGTGGAAGTCGGTGAAGTTGGTGACGGAAATGGTCACCTGGTCGGCCTCAGCGGCGAAGGCAGGCGCGCCGGAGACGGCAACGGCGGTGACGGTGGTGGCGGCCAGAAGCTGGCCAAAGCGACGGAAGTTCACGTGGATCTCCTGGGTATGAGAGAAATCTTGTCCACGTGTTTATAACGCATCCATCACGATTGCGCAGCGCTTGCTGATGCCACGACCAGCGCGTTCACCAAACATCTCCCCTAGTTTCACCCAGGCGCAACCTCCCGTTCAGCCACACACCCCCGGTTGAGGGGTGATGCCTTAAGCCGTGACGCGATAGACGTCGAAGACGCCCTCGGTGTTACGCAGGGTTGTCATCAACTGCCCCAGCTGCTTGGTGTCAGAAACCGAGAAGGTGAAGCGCACAGTCGCAATGTGGTCATCGCCGCGATTGGAGGTCATCGACAATACGTTGAGGCTCTGATCGCTGAAGATCCGGGTGAGCTCAAAGAGCAGACCTTGACGGTCAATGGCCTCCAGTTGCAGCGTTGCGGAGAAGGCACCGGAAGACTTCGGCCCGCCAGCCCACTCCACCTGCATCATGCGCTCGGGTTCCGACTTGAGCTTTTCAGCATTGGTGCAGTCAGCTCGGTGCACGGACACACCACCGCCGCGGGTCACGAAGCCAAAGATGGCGTCACCAGGCACAGGCTGGCAGCACTTCGCCAGCTTGGCCATGACGTCCGGGCTGCCCTCCACCAAAATTCCGGTGCCGGATGCGGAATCCTTCGTGTGCTGAGCGCGGGAATTCTCCAGCTCGCTGAGCGGGGTACGAGAAGCCAAGGCATCGACTGCATCGTCCCTGTCTCCGAAGAGCGCCATGAGCTGGTTGGCAACGTGCTGAGCTGAGACATGGCCGGCACCGATGGCGGTATAGAGCGCATCCACATCCGGGTAGTGCAGCTGCTCGGCTACCTGCTTCATCGAGCTAGCGGTGAACAGCCGGTGCATGGGCAAGCCGCCACGCTGGACCTCGGCGGCCAAGGCATCCCGCCCGGCTTCGAGGTGCTCTTCACGGCGCTCCTTGGCAAACCACTGCCGCACCTTCGTCTTAGCCCGTGGCGAGACCAAGAACTCCTGCCAATCCCGCGAGGGACCCGCATTCGGATCCTTGGAGGTGAAAATCTCAACTTTATCGCCGGACTTCAGCTCCGATTCCAATGCCACGAGCTTGCCGTTGACCTTGGCACCAATGCACCTATGGCCTACCTCCGTATGCACCGCATATGCGAAATCCACGGGGGTGGAACCAGCGGGCAAATTGATCACGTCACCCTTCGGGGTAAACGCAAAGATTTGCTTGGCGGTCAGGTCATAACGCAGAGAGTCCAGGAACTCATTGGGATCAGCGGCTTCCTTCTGCCAATCCAACAACTGGCGCATCCACGCCATCTGATCCACTTCTTCTTGGTGGCCGGAATTCCTGCCCTTGGTCTCCTTATAACGCCAGTGTGCCGCAACGCCAAACTCGGCGTTGTAATGCATCTCGTGCGTGCGCACCTGCACCTCAAGGGTGGAGCCGCCGTCCGCGATAACGGTGGTATGCAGCGACTGGTAGACGCCGAAGCGTGGCGAGGAGATGTAATCCTTGAAGCGCCCCGGAAGAGCCTGGTACAACGAGTGCACCACGCCGATGGCGGCGTAACAGGAGTTGATGTCGTCGACGAGGATGCGGATTCCGACGAGATCGAAGATCTCCGCAAAGTCACGCCCACGAACGATCATCTTCTGATAAATCGACCAGTAGTGCTTCGGGCGCCCCATCACCTCGGCTTGAATGCCGTTTGCCTTGAGGGCTTGGCTTACCTGGGCCTTGATTTCCTTGAGCGCTTTATCGCGTGAGGGAGCGCGATCCGCCACCATGCGGACGATTTCGTCGTACTTCTTCGGATACAGAATGGCGAAGGCAAGATCCTCGAGTTCCCATTTGACGCTTGCCATGCCCAGGCGGTGAGCAAGCGGCGCAATGACGTCAAGGGTTTGCCGTGCCTTCTTCGCCTGCTTCTCCGGCGGGAGGAAGCGCATGGTTCGCATGTTGTGCAGGCGATCGCACACCTTGATGACGAGCACGCGGGGGTCGGTGGCCATGGCCACGATCATCTTGCGGATTGTCTCTGCTTCGGCGGCGGCGCCGAGGGCGACCTTGTCGAGCTTCGTGACGCCGTCGACAAGCCGGGCCACCTCCGGCCCAAAATCACGGGTGAGGTCCTCCAGCGAATAGTCAGTATCTTCCACTGTATCGTGCAGCAAGGCCGCCGCAACGGTCGTGGTGTCCATGCCAATCTCCGCCGCGATGGTTGCCACCGCAAGCGGATGCGTAATGTAAGGCTCGCCGGACTTGCGGAATACGCCCTCGTGCAGCCGCTCCGCCGTCGCATAGGCCTTGTTGAGAAGCTCCGCGTCCGCCTTCGGGTGAAACTCCCGGTGGATAGACATCAACGGGTCCAGCGCCGGATTGATCTTTACGCGACCGCCCGTCAGCGAGCGCGCCAAGCGCGCGGACATGCCGCGCACACCGCCCGGCCGCCACGCAGTCTTGTCCTGCTTTTCAGTCGTCATGTCTGCCTCCGCGAAGTAGCTTAGGCATACAACCTTAGTCCTTTGCTCCCATCTGATTGAGCACAATCAACGGGGAACCTTGCAGTCGCTCACGCCCTTGGAGTCCATTGACCTCCAGAACCACGACATTGCCCGCCACTTCCGCGCCCGCGGATTCCAGCAGCAATGCGGCTCCGTGGAGCGTGCCGCCGGTGGCGAGGACGTCGTCGACAAGCACGATGCGCTTGCCCTTAATGTCAATACCGCTATTTGGGATCTCCAGCGCTGCCGTGCCGTACTCCAGCTCATACTCCTGGGTCAAGACGGGTGGCGGAAGCTTGCCCTTCTTGCGGATGGCGAGAATTCCCACCCCCAACTTGTAGGCAACGGCGGAACCTAGAAGGAACCCGCGCGCATCGAGGCCGCCGACCAAATCGGCACCGAGCTCCTTGCAGGCCTCAGCCAAGCCATCGACCACGGCGGCGAAAGACTCCGCATCTGCCAATACCGGGGTCAGGTCCTCAAACAGGATTCCCTCCTCCGGGAAGTCTTGGACAAGGCGGACCTTATCCTTCAAGGCTTGTGCTGCTGCGACGTAAATCTCGCTCACGACTCTTCCTTAGTTTCGGTTGCTGTTTGTGGGGTATAGCTCCAACGGTCGAGGTTCCACCCGATACCCGCAGGGCCAGTGTAGGGCACCACGCCTGTCACAGCGCGGTCAGTGATAAAGGTCCGAGGCTGCGCGGAGATGGGAATAGACGGCAATTCCTCCCACAAATCCTGCTCCAACGTGCGCAATGCCGACGCATTCTTCACGCTGGAGGCGGGAGCGGAATGCTCACGCATCGGATCTACTGCCCCAAGGTAGACGTCGATCTCCGGCAGGCCAGTCGCGGGATCCGCGGACAATTGCTCGCGGGAAACACGGTCTCCGGAGCGGTCTTCCACGGTGATTCCCGCGGGCTCGCAGGCCGCGCGCAACTGCTCAACCATTGCCTTATAGCGAGGGTTGGGAGCGAGGTAGCCTACGCCGATGGTGTAACCGGACAGACCCGACGCAGCTGCGTTGTCGACGGGGACTGTTGTTAGCGAGGCCATCTGGGCCGCAACTGGATCATCGTTGCGCACCGTGCGCACGGTGACGGCAGGAACATCCACGCCTGATTCCTTCGAGGAGGCCTGTGCCAAGCGCTGCGTATCCACGCACGCGGCGAAGGCGGCGCGTGCCCACGGCTGAGCAAAAATCCCAGCCTCCGAGAAGACCAGAGTGTCGGTCAGGCCACCCGGTATGGATTTCACGTCCACCGGATTCCCCTCAGCATTGCGGTCCAACCACGAGGGTGAAGCCGTGGGCGACTCTGCAACGCGAAGCTCGTCTGAGGCTACAAACGCTGCCGCATCCGCGCTGCTGGGCAACATGACTACTTCACGCACGGCAGGCTTGTCGCCGTAGTAGTTGTCATTCGCCGTCAGAACGATTGAGCCATCATCCTCGACGCGGTCAATCTGATATGGCCCAAAGGAAACCTGCATGTCCGGGTCAAAACGCCCCGGTTCCGTCGAAAAGCCATCGCGCCAAGCCTCCGCCACTGGTTGCAGGGTTGCCATGTCCTGAGCATGAAGCGCCGCGTTAAGCTCTTCGACGCTCATCCCCGCCCGCTTAGCCATCACGTGCGCTGGGAGAACCGCGCCGGGGCCAAACAAGTAGCGCCACCGCGACCCCGCATCGGGCGTAAACCACACGGTAAATTTCTTGCTGTGAGGCGCGCATTCCACTCCGCTGACCTCTTCCATCAGCGGAAGGTGGGAGCCAAAGGTCTCACTCAACTGGCCAGCAGTGTAGGCCAAGAGGTAATCGTCACAGGTCACTGCCTCACCGTCGGCGAAGCGAGCCTGCTCCGTCAGCGTGAAGTCCACGTGTGCCCCGGTCTCATCGCCGTCGGGAGCGAAATACTCCGCGTGAGCAAGATCTGAGTTGGGCACCATCTGCCCGGCTGGGCCCGGTACGTACAGCGCAGGATAGACGCGGCTTGCTAGCTGGGCAGCCCCGACGGCATCGCCCCACGCGGAGGCTGCGTTACTAGTAGCAAGGGGGGAATCGCTCAGCACCGCGAAACGTGATGCCGAAGAGTCCTCCCCCGCACCCTCCTCATTAGAGCCGCACGCTGTCACGGTGAGGGCTAGGGCCAGCAGTGCCGCGACTGGAGAAGTACGCACGGCTTAACGCCCGGGGCGCCAGGACGCCCCACCCGACTCGTCAGTGCGTGACTCGGGCTCAGAATGCGAAGCCGCGGATGGGGAAACGACGGTGCGCGTAGCCTTCGGTTCCTCATCGCCTTCGCCTGCCTTCGTAGGCTCGCCCTCCGCACGGTAGGCAGCAACCACGGCGTTGTGCTTCTTCACGCTCTTTCGCTGGTTCGACAAAGTCACCAGAAGCGTCGTAGCGAGGAAGATTGAGGAGAATACGCCCTCGATAACGCCAATGAACTGCACAAGAGCAAGATCTCGCAGTGTGCCGATACCCATCAGCCATACGGCGACAACGAACAGAGCGATGATCGGCAGGGCTGAGATAATAGACGTGGAGATCGAACGCATCACCGTTTGGTTAATGGCCAAGTTGGTGAGCTCCCCATAGGTCTTCTTGCGCTGGCCTTCCAATCCCGTCGTATTCTCGTCCACCTTGTCAAAGACAATGACGGAGTCGTAGAGGGAGAAGGTCAGCACCGTCAGCAGACCAATGATGACTGCCGGGGACACCTCGATGCCAAAGAGCGCATAGATACCGGCAATGAACACACCATCAAAAATGAGGGCAAGAATTGCCGCAAAGGCCATGTCCCGCTGCAGGCGGACCGCCACGTAAATGGTGGCCAGCACGAGGAATACGGCCATCGCGATGACCATGCGCTTGGTAATCGACGAGCCCCACGATTCCGACACCGTCGAAGAACCAATCGCATCCGGGCTCGGCTTACCGTTATCATCCTTGACCTGATACTTCTCAAAGATGGCTTGGCGGGCCTGATTAACCTCATCCTGGCTCAGACGCTCGGAGGTGATTTCCAGCGTCTCCGAGGAACCCGCGCCCACGATCTGCACCAGCTCTGGGGTAACACCGGTGGCCTCCGTAAAGGTTTCCTCTACCTGTTCGGTGGACAGATCCCCAGCTGGCATGTTGAGCTTCGTGCCTCCCTCAAAGTCCAGAGAGAGATTGAAGCCACGAAGTGCAATAGCCAAGATGGAGGCGATGAGCAGCACACCGGCGATGGTGTACCAGGTCTTGGCCCGACCTACGAAGTCAAATCCACTGCCGTCTACGTAGAGACGGTCAAAGCGGGAAATCTTGCGGTTAGTAGTTTCGACAGCCATGATTACTTCTCCTCATCCGTAGCAGTAGCGACGGGTTTCTTGGCCGGTTTGGCATAAAAGCCGCGTTCGCGGCGCTCCTCCACGAGGTTGTAGATGCCGCCGAGGCCGTTCATCGACGGTTTGGCAAAAGCTGGGCGGCTGCCAAGGAGCTGCATCAGCGGCGCCATGATCAGGAAGGAAACGATGAGGTCGAAGATGGTGGTCAAGCCCATGGTGAAGGCAAAGCCCTTGACGGCGCCAATAGAGAGGAAGTACACCACGACGGAGCCGATAAGCGTCACGGCCTTACCCGTGACAATCGTTGCCCGCGAGCGCTCCCAACCCGTGCGGGTGGCAGACCGGAATGTGCGCCCGCCCAGGATCTCATCCTTCATGCGTTCGTAGTAGACAACGAAGGAGTCGGCCGTGGCACCAATACCAATGATCAAGCCCGCCATGCCAGAAAGATCAAGCGAGTAGCCGATCCACCGACCCAGCAGGACCAGGGCACCGTACAGCATGACGCAGGTGGTGACGAGCACCAGCAGCGCCACCGAAGACAGAGCGCGGAAATAGTAGATGGAGTACAGCGAAACCAGAATCAGGCCGACGATGCCGGCGATGAGTGCTGCCTCAAGGGCGGCCTTGCCCAGTGACGGCGGCACGGTCTCCACCGTTCCGCCCGGCTCGCCATTGGAGCCGGTAAAGGACAGCGGCAGTGCACCATAACGCAGGTTATTTGCCAGGTTCTGTGCTTCCTCCTGAGAGAAATCACCCGTGATGGAGGTAGCAGCACCAACCGGGGTCGCGCCCTGGATTACCGGAGCAGAAATCACGCCGGAGTCGAGGGTGATGGCCACCTGCTTTTGCAGGTACTCCTGGGTCAAGGTGGACCACGTCTGCGAGCCATTGGGGCCATCGCCGGTCTTGAAGGCGAAGCTGATCTCCATCTGGCCGGTCTGGGAATTCAGGCCGCCCTGAATCGGAGAGTTGCTATCAATCTCGTTACCAGTCAGACGGGTTCCGTTCGGATCCTCAATACCGTCCAGAAGCGGAGCTGGCTTGAGCAGGTAGGGCTGCTGATTAGAGTAATCGCAAGCCACCAACGGCTTTGCCGGGTCATCGGTTCCGGCCAATGGGTCGGATTCCGCGTCACACGTCATCAAGCCCAGTGCTGCCGTTTGTTGGGTGGGATCCTCAGACTGGCGGTCCTTAAGCAGAACCTCAGTAACCTTATCGCGGCGCTCAGATTCCTCGAGAGAGTTAGCCGGGGCCGGAAGCGGCTTCTCACTTACAGTAGGAGCCGGGGTCTTCTTTTCGTCCTTCTTCTCCCCGCCTTGGGCGGCTGCATCAGCGTTCTGGGTGAGCGCATCGTGGATGGAGGCCAGCGCCTTATTGGCCTGCTCTGGCGTCACGACTCCGTACTTGACCCAGCGGTTAGCCGTATCAGTCATGGACTTCTCAAGCTTGTCCATATCCGGCATGGGCTGCTCGCCCACCGGGCGGAACAGCAGCTGAGAGGTTTGGCCCACTGCCTGCGCCTGGGACGCATCTTCGCCCGGAACAGTAATAACCAAGCTGGATCCACTGATGACGACCTCAGAGCCCGAAACACCCATGCCGTTCACACGCTGCTCGAGGATGGTGCGCGCCTGCTGCAGCTGCTCCTGGGTTGGGTCCTCACCCTGCGGAACCAGGGTTACGCGAGTACCACCCTGTAGATCAATGCCGAGCTTTGGGGTTGGTGACTTATCACCGGTCAGAAATATCAGTGCGTAAATCACGATGACAATGAGCGCAAACAGCGCTATCGCGCGCTTAGGCCATTGCCGTTGACGGCTGCTAACGCCACCACGTTTCGAAGCGGACACAAAGTTCTCCTGTGTTGTGTGGAACAGGGCTAAAAATCATAGGTCATGGTAGCCATCTCCACGACGCGATTGAGCGCCATGACGCCACCATGACTAAAGCACAGTCCACCATCGTACGTCATGGACCGCGGTTTTCCTTAACAGGCTTAAGGTGAGGCGCCCGCAGTGTGACGAGCGCAACTCGAATTAGAGCTTCGGGAAGCGCTCGTTGTCGCCCTCCGCCTCAGCCGGCGCATCGTTGACCGTGCCAGCCTGCTCAGCAGTTCGCACGATAGCCATCGTGTCGAAGGTAATCACGGTGCCGTCCTTAACGCGCAAATCAACCTGCTGCTTACCGGCTTCCACCACGGTGCCGTGCAGGCCGCCGGCGGTAATCACCTCTTGGCCAGGCTTCAAGGAGGATTGCAATTCTTGCATCTGCGCTTGGCGCTTGCGCTGCGCGCGCATTGACATAAAACTCGGCAAAATAACGAGAATTGCAAGTACGAGGAGTAGAAGAATCTGGGTTCCGTTCATAAGTGGTCAGTGTGCCAGACCTCCCCGTCTCCGGGCCAATTAGAAGAGTGTCCCGCCCACCGTTCCCTCGGGCGCCTCGAGCCCTAGGTGGTGCCATGCCGCTGCAGTCGCGACACGCCCTCTGCCCGTTCGCGAGATCATCCCCGCGCGCACGAGGTAGGGCTCGCACACCTCCTCCACTGTCGACGGCTCCTCGCCCACCGCGATGGCCAGAGTATTGACACCCACGGGGCCACCGCCGTGCCCTTTAATGAGAGCCTCGAGTACCGCACGGTCAAGGCGGTCCAGCCCACGTTCGTCCACGTCAAAAACCCGCAGCGCTGCTTGTGCTGCGCCAACGTTGATGTGACCATCCCCATTGACCTCGGCGTAGTCACGGACCCGGCGCAGGAGGCGGTTGGCAATTCGCGGAGTTCCGCGCGACCGGGATCCAATCTCCACCGCAGCATCTTGGTCAATGTCAACCTCCAAGATTCGCGCTGCGCGGGTGATGACCTGGGTGAGGTCCTCGGTATCGTAGTACTCCATTTGCGCGGTGAATCCGAAGCGATCACGCAACGGCCCGGTCAGCATTCCGGCGCGAGTAGTCGCCCCCACCAGAGTAAAAGGCGGAATTTCCAACGGGATAGAGGTAGCCCCCGGCCCCTTACCCACGATGACGTCAATGCGGAAATCCTCCATCGCCATGTAGAGCATTTCCTCAGCCGGGCGGGCGATGCGGTGAATCTCGTCGATGAAGAGCACATCTCCCTCCATCAAATTCGACAACATCGCAGCCAGGTCACCTGCTCGCTCCAGAGCTGGCCCCGAGGTCATACGAAGCGAGCTTCCCAGCTCTTGGGCGATGATCATCGCCATCGTCGTCTTGCCCAGTCCGGGAGGGCCGGATAGCAACACGTGATCTGGCGTTACGCCGCGATTTTTCGCTCCAGTAAGCACAAGGGATAGCTGCTCGCGCACCTTAGGCTGGCCAATGAACTCGCCGAGCGACTTCGGACGCAACGAGCGCTCAATATCGTGCTCGCCCTGTTGCTCGGTGGCATCCATATCCTGGTTGCGTTGGAGTGGAGAGTTAAGCTCCACCCCGTCCGGCAGTGAGAATTCTGTGCGTTCTACGTCTGACATGTCACCCACTCTCCCCTATTTCTTGGACCCCAGCTTGCTGAGTGCTGCGCGCAGCACCACTGGTGTCGCCGCCTCAGGTATTTCAGCCACAACTGATTCCACCACAGGGCGAGCCATCTTGTCCGTAAAGCCCAACCCGACGAGCGCCTCAACAACATCCTCAACAACCGGTCCGGACGCGGTCTGCGCAGCAACCGAAGAATCTCCGCCATCCACAGAAGCAAAAGCTTGAACCTTGTCCTTGAGCTCAAGAATCAATCGTTGTGCAACTCGTTTGCCCACACCCGGAATCTTTTGCAGGCGTGCTGTCTCCTCCCCCGCAATCGCCTGAGCTAAATCGCCGGCGCTCATCACCGACAGGGCGGCCAGGGCCAGTTTTGGCCCCAACCCAGAAACGGTCTGGAGCACGTGGAACATGTCGCGGTCATCGTGGCTCGTGAAGCCGTACAGCGTCATCGAGTCTTCCTTTACCACGAGCGTAGTCATAACCCTGGCCTCTTCACCGCGCTGGAGCGTCCCCAACGTGGCCGGGGTGGCAAGGACCTTATAGCCCACGCCGGCACATTCGAGCACGGCGTGATCAAGCTGGATGTCGAGGACTGTTCCGCGCAGAGATGCAATCATTAAATAAAAATTCCTTGGTTCGAAGGGGTATGCCAGTTAGCTTAAGAGGTTGACTTTGCCGCGCGGGAGACAGACGCGGTACGCGGTGAAGAGCCCCGTACCCCGCTTGTTCGTGCGCCCGCCCCTATGCCGGCACTCGCGTCACCGCCGCTCATCCATGCCAGCGCTGGAGCACGCCAGCAGTGACAGACCGCAAGGGCCAAAGCATCCGCCGCATCAGCCGGCTTGGGGGCCTCACTCAGCCCCAAGATACGGGTAATCATGGCCGTCATCTGTTTCTTGTCAGCGCGCCCATTTCCTGAAATCGCCTTCTTGACCTCGGAGGGCGTGTACATGTGCACAGGAATATCGCGCTCCGCCGCCACGAGGACTAAGACCCCGACAGCGTGTGCGGTCTGCATGACGGTTGACACTTGGCCGCGTTCGAATACGCGCTCGAGCGCCACGACATGCGGCTGGTAGTCATCCATCCATTCCCTCACCGCCACAGATAGCCGCTTCAGGCGTTCCCCCAACTCTTTGTCACTGGGGGTGCGCACGACACCTACTGCGATGGGAATAACCGCGCGCCCACGTCCTGCTTGGACAACGGACAGGCCGCAGCGCGTCAATCCAGGATCAATCCCCATGACGCGCAGCCCTTCCAAATTCACGGCCGCCTCCTCGCCCTACTGATGAACTCACTTGCCTGGGGCATAGTGTACACACATGTGTTCTAGCGCAATCAGCGCCCTGCGAACGATGCCTGCCAAATCAGTCAGGCCCATCCCATCTGCTTCCTCTTCATCACCGCGGGTAGAGTGGCGCGCATGTCTCAACAACCAAATGACTATTCAGGCTTTATCCGATCCCGTCATTCCCCGCGGGCGTTCCTGCCGGATCCCATCCCCACTGAGGTCATCAAGCAGGTGCTTATCGACGCCCAATCCGCACCTTCCAATTCCAACACTCAACCGTGGAATGTACACCTCGTGGGCGGCGCTGCTTTGAAAGAATTAAGCGCCGCGCTGATCGCGGAGTTCGATAGGAACGGAATTAATCCAGACTTCACTATTGACTATGGTCAGGGAGTCCACCCGCAGCGCTCGCAGCAGCTCGCCGCCAAGATGTACGGGCTGCTCGGCATTGCGCGCGAGGATAAAGAGGCGCGCACGGAGTTTATCCGCGAAAACCTTCGCTTCTTCGGCGCCCCGCACGCGGCGCTGCTTTTCATTCCACCGCTGGGTGATCGCATTCGCGCTGCCTTCGATCAAGGCACCTATGCTGAGAACTTTTTGCTCTCGCTGCAGGCACACGGCTACCACGGTGTTCCACAGGGCATGATTTCACTCCTCGCGCCCACGGTCCGTGAATTCCTCGGGGTGGACGAGGAGTACAAGCTCGTCACCGCCCTCACCTTCGGCGTGGCCGATGAATCCAGCCCTGTGTTCAAGACTGCCCCTGGGCGCGCGCCGTTATCAGAGACGGTGACGGTACATGGCCTGGAAGGCCTTAAGCTCAGCTAGAAGCCCTTAGTCCTCGTCGAGCTCGGCGAGGACCTCATCGCTGAGGTCCATGTTGGTGTAGACGTTCTGGACATCGTCCGAATCCTCAAGCGCATCGATGAGGCGGAAGATCTTGCGGGCATCATTTGCCTGCAGCGGAACCTCAACGGACGCGCGGAAATCGGTGTCGGTGTCATCAACTTCGATGTCAGCAGCAACAAGGGCCTCGCGCACGGCCGGAACATCACCCGGCGCACAGGTGATCTCGAACTTCTCGCCGTTGTCGTTGACCTCCTCGGCGCCAGCTTCCAGCACAGCAAGCAGGATGTCATCTTCGCTAAGCTCACCCTTCTCCACCATGACCAAGCCGGTGCGGGAGAACATGTACGCGACGGAACCGGACTCGCCGAGGTTGCCGCCGTTCTTGGACATCGCAGTACGAACGTCGGTGGCTGCGCGGTTGCGGTTATCCGTCAGGCACTCGATGAGCATGGCCACGCCGTTGGGGCCGTAGCCCTCGTACATGATGGTCTCCCAATCTGCGCCGCCGGCTTCTTCGCCGGAGCCGCGCTTGCGGGCACGCTCAATGTTGTCGTTCGGAACGGAGGCCTTCTTGGCCTTCTTAATCATGTCATCGAGGGTGGGATTCGCCGCCGGGTCGCCACCGCCGGTGCGGGCCGCTACCTCGATATTCTTAATCAGCTTGGCAAATTCCTTGCCGCGCTTGGCATCGTTGGCAGCCTTCTTGTGCTTAGTCGTTGCCCATTTGGAGTGGCCTGACATGTCATCCCTTTCGATATGGCTGTGCAATAAATTGCTAGAAACTGGTGCAATTATACGGCCTCACGCCACGTACCTCCGCACAGGGGGTACGCGTGGAAGCCTCATTCCTAACTGTCGGTTCGCTGTAGCATCACACATTTTGCCAATTGCCGTTGGCGCTGGTGCCTTCACTTTCAGGATGCATGGTCCGTGTCAGCCCCTCCTGCATGGCCACCGCGAGTAGCTCCCCGCGTTGGTTGAAGATCTTGCCCTGTGCAAGACCAGTCCCGGTCTGCGCTGAGGGACTCGACTGCGAGTACAACATCCATTCATCGACCCGGGCCGGACGCAAGAACCACAATGAATGATCCAAGCTGGCTAGTTGGATCCTCTCCCCTTGGTGCGGGAGCAGCGCTGAGCGAATCAACGTCATGTCGGACATGTAGAGCAGCGCCGCTTGATGGAGGGACGGATCGGGGGCGTCGGCAAGCAGGGCACCCGTATTACGGAACCAGATATTTCGAAACCCAGCGCCCGTGGTTTCCGCGGCGACGGCATCGCGGGATGCGTCGGGGACCAGCCTCACGTCCCAGTCTTCCCACTCCTTCAAGATGATCCGGGTGGAGTACGGGGATTCTGTAATGCTCTCCGGCGGCGGCACCTGCGGCATGTCTGCCTGATGCTCCGGGCCAACATCGCCTGACGCGTGGAAACCGGCGCTGAGCATGAAAATCATGCGGTCCCTTTGGTAGACGCGCACGTGGCGATGTGCAAAAGAGCGGCCATCCCGTATCCGCTCCACGCGGATGGTTGTGGGCACACTGGAGTCACCAGGCCCCACGAAGTAGCAATGCATAGAATGCGCCAACTTATCGTCGACGGTGAGCTGCGCCGCCCGAAGCGCTTGCGCCATGGTTTGTCCCCCAAAGGTGCGAGCGATGAGCGAGGGAACCGCGGGTGCGCGAAATTCGTCCTCGCCTATCCTCTCGATATCGACTGCCTGAGCCACCGATGCCATCTTTACTCCAATTCCATCGCCGTTATGGCGCCCGCCACACTCACTCCGACCATCCTACTCACGAGCTGATCTGCTCCTGGGAGTTGCGTACTATGTTCCGCATGAGTTCAACCACCCCGCACAGCGTGCACCGCGTGGCCGCCTACCTAGAAATGATCACGTGGGGTCTGCTGATCCTCTCCATGATCCTCAAGTACTCCGGCACCACCGAGGCGCTCACACCGATTGCAGGTGGCATCCACGGCTTCGGCTTCCTCTGCTTCCTGCTCATGACGGCCCTGGTGTGGATCAACAACCGCTGGCCTGTGGGGGTTGGAATCCTGGGCCTGGTAGTGACCGTCATCCCCTTCGCGGCGCTGCCCTTTGCGGTCTGGGTATCTCGGCGCGGACTCGTTGATGGGCCGTGGCGCTTTGCCGACGACGCACAGCCACACGGCTTCTTCGATTCGGTTTTGGCACAGGCCATCCGCCACCCGGTGCGCAGCGCGCTCATCGCGCTACTCGTCGTCGCCGTAGTGTTTAGTATCCTGCTCATGTTGGGACCACCCGTTGACGTAGAGTCCGCCATTGAAAATAATCGCTAAAACTCCAAGCATTTGGGCAGGCTGGGTCCTGGCGCGCCTTCTCCTCGTTTACATGCTCGTCAACGACACGGACCCGCTCGGAGACGTTCGGTATTACCTCGAGGGCGTCTTTGGCGATAATCCTCAAGACATGACGGAGTATCCGCAGGTCGGAACCTGGCCCAGCGTCCTGCTCGCGTGGCTTACTGGCTACGACTTTGAACGCTATGCTATCGGCTTTACAGCCATGGTGTTGCTTGCCGACGCCACCTTCCTCACCCTCCTCCTGCGCCATCACCGCGACAACCCCGCAGCGTATAGCGCCGGATGGTTTTGGGTGTTTTTCGGCACCGCGGCAGGCCACGTTTTCACGTGGCGGCTAGACCTCTATCCCGCCTTGCTCGTCGCCGGTGCGGGCGCACTTCTGGCCACCCGCCCGCGTCTTGCCTCGGCTTTGTTGGCCTGGGCCACCGCAGCCAAGCTGTGGCCCGGGGTCCTCGCTGCCGGGCTCGTCGGACGCGCAACCTCTCGTGGTACTTGGCAGCGGCTGGCCGCTTTTTTCGGAAGCCTCGCCGCCCTCTGCCTCGGCGTAGCTGCGATAGCCGGTGTGGATAGGTTGCTCTCTCCTCTGACGTATCAAGGTCAGCGCGGCCTCCAGATTGAATCTCTGGCCGCCACCTGGTTCGTCTACCAAGCCCATCACCAGCCTGGAGTGTGGAGGATGGAATACGCGGCGTCGAAAAGCTTTGAGATCTCCGGGCCTGGTGTCGATACGGCGATTACTGTGAGCACCATCGCGATGGGCGCCGCACTCCTCTGGATCATTGCAGTAGCGCTCGTTCGCTTTCTGCGCGGCGGCTGGAGCTCACGCTCCACACTTGTTTTCTTCATCGCGGCAATCCTGCTGCTCATGGCGACGAATAAGGTCTTTTCTCCGCAATATATCGTGTGGCTTGGGCCGATTCTGGCGGTGGCTCTCCGCTCCCCCGTCCCCGTGGAGTCTGCTGCTCAGCGGCACAAGGCCGCTAATATCGCTGGGGTGCGCGCCATCATGGCGGTACTCGCCGTGGGAACAGCTGCCCTGGGAACCGTCATCTATCCCTATGGCTATGACTACATCTGGTTCTTTGTGGGCGAAAACCTCAACCCGGTGTACGCACTCGTGTTGCGCAACCTCCTCATCCTGGCGATGACCGCTTTTGCTCTGTACTGGTACTCCCTCGAGTGCCGCGTGGCGCGGGCTCAACAGTCCCAGGTGGATCACACCTCAATCTGACTCAGCTCGAAATACTCCGGCAGCTTCGCCGTGCCTCCCAGGCGCAGCAGCTTGACGGCCGGGCGCAGGCGCAGCGCGCGGGTATCGCTGACCGCCTCGTTGTAGAAGCGGTGAGCTAAGTGGATGCGCCCTTCGGCGTCGGCAAGCACGGCTGGGCGCGCCTCAAAGCGCTGCGCGATGGCCGCCGACAGCTCACGCTCCCGGGTGGCCCGTTCATCGAAACTCCCCTGCGCAAGCTCCGTCGCCTCTGCGCGCGCCGCAATGCTCTCAAGCTCGGGAGCTAGGGCGCTAACTACCGCCGCGCGGCGATCCAGCGTGGCTTCAAGCTGAGCCAGGGCCGCGTCTGTGCGGATATGGAGGGAATTCAGCCGCTGCGCCGTATAGAGCGCCCACATCCCCAGGATGAGGAGGACGGAAAGAGCAATGACAACTTCAATCGGCATTTAAGACACCCGCACTTTCGTGCCATCCGCCACCGTCTCGTACACGCGCATGACGGCAGCGGCCACATGATCCCAATCGTATTCGCGGGCGCGCTCCACTCCTGCCTTGATCAAGGCCTGTCGCTTGTCCGTATCGTTCACTACATCCTGCAGCACGCGCGCCAAGTCCGTGGCGTCGCCGGTTCTGAACAAGGCACCAGCAGGTTCTTCCGAGTCGGCATTGCACACTGCAGCGAAGGCCTCCAAATCCGAAGCTACCACTGCACAGCCAGCTGCCATTGCCTCAACCAGGACGATGCCGAAGCTCTCGCCGCCGGTGTTGGGAGCCACGTAGATATCGGCGCGCCCCAAAATGGCTGCCTTCTCGGCATCGCTGACGCGCCCCACAAAGTCGACTCCCGGAACGCTTCGCGGATGACCGCCGCCCATGACTGTCACCCGCACCTTCTCTGGGAGCAGGGTGAGGGCCTCAAGAAGAATGTCCAGGCCCTTTCGCGGCTCATCGAGACGCCCCAAGAACACGATCTCAATCTCTGAATCATTCTCTTTATGCTCGGCACGAGCACGCTCGCGCGCATACACAGAGGTATCTACCCCATTGGGAATGAGCACGGGGTCACCACCCAACTGCTCTACCTGCCAGCGGCGAGCCATCTCTGAGACTGCAATGCCTCCCCGGATCTTTTCCAGGTACGGGCGCAGGAAAGGTTTGGCCAGGGTCAGCGCCACGGAGCTTGATGCCGAAGCATGGTACGTCGCCACAATAGGGCCACGTGCCGCTGCCAGCGCAGCCATGGAATAGCTCGGGGAATTCGGCTCGTGGATGTGTAGGATGTCGAAGTTTCCCTCGCGAATAAAGCGCTTGATGTTGCGGCGCACGTGCGGGCCGATAGACAGGCGAGCCACCGAACCGTTATAGGTAATTGGCACGGCCCAGCCACCCTTACGCACAAAGCTGGGCACCTGCGTGCTTGTCGACGCCGGCCCCAGCACCTCCACGTGGTGCCCCTGCTCAATAAAGACAGTGGCTAGGTCAAGGATGTGGGCCTGAACTCCGCCGGGTTCGTCGAAGGAATAGGGGCAGATAATACCTATGCGCATGGAGTGTGTTCTGCCTTTCTACTTCTTGTGGCGAGCAGCGCGCCGGCGCTCGACGTCCGCATTCCAGTGCGGTTGCAACATGTGCCAATCTTCGGGGTGCGCCCGGATGTTTTCTGCGAAGCCGTCCGCAAGGCGCTGGCACGTCTCCTGAAGATTCGTGACCTCAACCTCGGGGCTGACGGAAAGCCCCCAGCCCTTGCCGTCGAACCACGAGTGCACCACGTGGAGAGCCGCCCCTGTTTCAATGGCGAGTTGGGCGGGGCCGGCGGCAACGTTGGCTTCTTCGCCCATGAAGTCTACGGGCACGCCGGTGCGCGTGAGATCACGCTCGGACAGCAAACACACAACCCCGCCCCGTTCCAAGGCATCCTTGAGGCGCGGATAAGGCGAAGAGCTGCCTCCTGTCAGCGGCAGAACAGTGAATCCGAGGCTCTCGCGGTAGTCCACGAAGGCATCGAAAAGCGCCTCCGGCTTCAAGCGCTCAGCCACCGTAGTAAAGCCGCCATAGTGGCCCACACAGAAGACGCCCGCCATGTCCCAGTTTCCTGAGTGCGGCAGCGCAAAAATCACGCCGCGCCCAGATGCCACCGACGCATCCGAGTACTCCTTGCCGCGCAGGCCAGCCAACAACCGCTTCTGCAGATCAGGGTCCGAGTGGATGGCCGGCAAGCGGAAAGCCTCGAGCCAGTAGCGCATGTAGGAGCGCATCGAGTTCCGCACCAGCTCCCGCGTGACGTTTTCGGGCCCCACAACCCGGCTCAAGTTCTGGCGCAGCTGCTCCATGCCCTTGCCGTTGTCGCTAGCCCAGTCCGCGCCCCGCTCGAAGAGCCAAGCAGCGAGCGGCTGCGGGAGGAAGCGCACGACCTTCCAGCACGCGATGTAGGCGGCGGCGGTCAGCCGGTCACGATCCAGTAGAGCCACGGTTGCGGAGCCTTTCTGTGCGGGCCGGGGGCACGGTACCTTCCGGTGGGAGCGGGTGTTGAGCTATAGGTGCTTCAGTTCCTTCTTGAAACGCGCCTTGGTGTCCTGACGCCCCGCTTGGCGCATGCGTTGGTAAATGGTGAAGATAGACCCCACCGCCAGCAGCCACAGGGCGACTTCCAGCGCATAAGGCACGCCCAGGCCTTCCAACCCCACGCCGCCGAGTCCTAGGATGAGGCGCTCTGGGCGCTCGACGAGGCCGCCAACCATCTTGAAACCGGAGGCCTCGCCGCGCGCCTTGACATAAGAGATGACCTGGGAACTAACCAGCACCACCATGCAGGCGGCGAAGTTGATGGGGTGAGCGTTATCGACGTACACCATCCAGTAAGCGATCGCCGCGAACAAGGCACCGTCGGTAATGCGGTCGCAGGAGGCGTCGAGAGTAGCACCGAAGTTTGAACCACCCGTGGTCAGGCGCGCCATCGTGCCGTCGAGCATGTCGAAGGCCGCGAAGAGACCTGACAACAGCGCGGCGGCAAAGAGGTGATCAAGTGGGATGAGGATGACTGATATGGCAATGGTGACGATCGTTCCCACAATGGTGACGATATTCGGGGTCAGGCCCATCTTGAGGAAGAGCTTGGCCACCGGGACCACAACCACGGCGGCGGGTTTGCGCCCGTGAACACTAAGCATGCGCTTCTCCTGAGATGATTCCTTCGGCGGCGAGCTCCGCCCATCCCTGAGCAAGAAGGGAACGGGTGTCTTTGAGGAGCTGCGGCAACACTTTAACGCCATCCACAATAGTCATGAAGTTTGAATCTCCGCTCCACCGCGGAACGATGTGCATGTGCAGGTGCTGCCCCACCGATCCGCCCGAGGCCCGCCCCAGATTGAATCCAGCGTTGACGGCATCGGGGCCGGACACCTTCTTCAGGACCCGGATGGCGGCCTGCGCGAACTGGAAGAGCTCGCGGGACTCCTCCTCGGTGAGGTTTTCCAGCTCAGATTCCTGGCGGTACGGGATGACCATCATGTGGCCGGCGTTATAGGGATAAAGGTTGAGCACGCAATAAACAAGCGCACCGCGGGCAACGATGAGCCCGTCCTCGTCCGACATCTGTGGGATCTCCACGAACGGGTTACGGGCTTCCTTTGGAACGTCGCCGGCGCCGCCCTCACGCTTGATGTAGCTCATACGGTACGGCGCCCACAGGCGCTCTAAGCGGTCGGGGGTTCCCAGGCCGGTATCGACGTACTCTCTCACTCTGTGTGTGCTCCCTTTCTCAGCTCTGTCTAGATGCATCTGCACCTAGACACGCTCGGCGATGGTTTCCTTGGTCGGTTGATCGTTGTTGCGCTCACGCACCCAAGCCTCGATGACGTTGATGGCGGCTTCCACGGGCACACCATTAACTTGCGTGCCGTCAAGGAAGCGGAAGGACACGGCGTCTGCCTCGACGTCGCGCTCGCCGGCCAGGAGCATGAATGGCACCTTGCCGGTGGTGTGGTTGCGGATCTTCTTCTGCATGCGGTCGTCGGAAGTATCGACGTCAGCGCGCAGGCCGCGGGAGCGCAGCTCGGCGCACACCTTCTCGAGGTGCGGTGCGAAGGTATCCGCCACCGGGATACCCACCACCTGGTGCGGGGCCAGCCACGCCGGGAAGGCGCCGGCGTAGTGCTCCAGCAGCACGCCGAAGAAGCGCTCGATGGACCCGAAGAGCGCACGGTGAATCATGATCGGGCGCTGCTTGCTGCCATCCGACGCCGTGTACTCCAGTTCGAAGCGCTCCGGCAGGTTGAAGTCCAGCTGCACGGTAGACATCTGCCAGGTACGGCCAATGGCATCGCGAGCCTGGACAGAAATCTTCGGGCCGTAGAATGCCGCGCCCGCCGGGTCCGGAACCAGCTCAAGACCGGACTTCTCCGCCACGGACTGCAGAATAGCCGTCGAACGCTCCCAAATCTCATCAGAGCCAACGTACTTATTCGGATCCTTGGTGGACAGCTCCAGGTAGAAGTCGTCCAAGCCGTAGTCCTTGAGCAGAGAAATGATGAACTCCAGAACCTTGGTCAGTTCATCTTCGAGCTGCTCAGGGGTGCAGTAGATGTGGGAGTCATCCTGGGTGAAGCCACGGGCGCGAGTCAGACCATGAACAACGCCGGACTTTTCATAGCGGTACACCGTACCGAACTCGAAGAGGCGCAGCGGCAGCTCGCGGTAAGAGCGGCCACGAGAAGCGAAGATGAGGTTGTGCATCGGGCAGTTCATCGGCTTGGCGTAGTAGTCCTGCGGCTGCTTGGTGCAATTGCCGTCCTCATCCCACTCGCCATCGAGCTGCATCGGCGGGAACATGCCATCCGCGTAGAAGTCCAAGTGTCCAGACTTCTTGAACAGGTCACCCTTGGTCAGGTGCGGGGTGGACACGAAAGAGTAGCCATCAGCGATGTGGCGGCGGCGGGAGTGCTCTTCCATCTCCATGCGCACGGTAGCGCCATTGGGGTGGAATACCGGGAAACCGGAACCGATCTCATCCGGGAAGGAGAACAGGTCCAGCTCGGCACCCAAGCGGCGGTGGTCGCGCTTTTCTGCCTCTTCCACCATGGTCTTGTAGGACTCAAGTGCTTCCTTGGATTCGAAGGCAGTGCCATAAATGCGCTGCAGGCCAGCCTTGGACTGGTCACCGCGCCAGTAAGCAGCAGAGGAACGCGTCAGGGCAAAAGCTGGAATGTACTTGGTGGTCGGAACGTGCGGGCCACGGCACAGATCAAACCACTCCACCTCGCCGGTGCGCGGGTTGACGTTGTCATAGTGGGTCAGATCGCCGGCACCAACCTCGGCAGCCTCATCGGAATCAGGGTCCACGTTGCCCTTGTCCTGGACCAGCTCGAGCTTAAACGGCTCGGCAGCAAGCGCCTGCTCCGCTTCCTCCGGGGAGGAGTAGACGTGGCGCTCGAAGCGCTGGCCACCCTTGATGATCTTCTTCATGCGCTTCTCAATGGCCTTGAGGTCCTCCGGAGTGAAGGGCTCTGCGGTCTGGAAGTCGAAGTAGAAGCCGTTCTCGATGGCCGGGCCAATGCCCAGCTTGGTGCCGGGGAACTCCGCCTGCACGGCCTGGGCCATGACGTGCCCACAGGAGTGGCGAATAACGGCGCGGCCGTCTTCCTCGCAGGCAGCAACCGGAGTGAACTCGGCGTCAGTGTCCGGCGTGTGGGAAAGGTCGTAGAGAGTACCGTCGGCGCCGCGGACGACGACTACTGCTTCGGGGCCCTTGTTGGGCAGCTCATGCTCGCGCATCGCTGCTCCCACGGCAGTACCGGCCGGGACCGTGATCGGCTCGTAGTTCACCGGGACTGCTGGAATCATTTCCGCCATGACTTGTTGCGCTCCTTTGCGCTCACGCGCCGCTCGACATACCTGGCCGAGCAGCGCTCAACGAGAAAGTTACAGCGGCTTAGTCTACCCCTCTTAACTGCGGATGAGCGATTCGCCCCAAAAGGTTTCGCCCTCAGTTCCGGCAGGCATGTAGTACACGGCCGAGCCGATGTGGGTAATCCACTCGTTGAGGCGATCCGCTTTGTCGAGGCGCGCCTGGATGGGCTCGAACTGGGCCGTAGGATCCTTCTGGTAGCAAATGAAGATCAATCCAGCGTTGCTGAGTTCACCGCGCTTGGTGGTCTCCGGGGAAGGCGGAAGGTTGTAGTTATACGGACGGCGCAGCAGCTTCTGATGAGGTGAGTCGACCGGAGGATGTGCCCGGGCGACATGCGAGTTTTCATCAATAGCCTTGAGGCCAAACTCGTTTCGCGCGTCCAGGTCAACCTCGTCGAACTCGTCCTTGCCACCTAGAGGTGCGCCGGTATCGAGCGCTCGACCTGTAGCGTTTTCACGTGCAGCACGATCAAGTTGCTCCCACGTATCGAGGTTCATGTGGATGCGGCGAACCACCATGGCGCTGCCGCCGGCAAAGGGGCCGTCCTCGATCCACACTTGCTCATTGAAATCTTCATCGCTTCGCGGGTTGACCGTGCCGTCTTTTTGCCCAAAAAGGTTGCGCGCGGTTGTTCCCTTCGGTGCGGAACCATAAGCGTGGCTAAACCCCTGTTGAATCCACGCGACGTCGGCGTAGTCTTTACCGGCACGAGTCATATGCCGCAGTACATAGGCCGCGGTGAAGGCATCATCACTGCAGATCTGTAGGACGATATCGGTCTGTCCCCATTCAGGGCGCAAATCATCGTGTTCAAAGTCCTGGATATCTCGCAGCCAGCTGGGCTTGGCGACGCCCACCGTGTCAAAGAATCCTTCTCCCCAACCGCACGTGACGGTGAGGTTTGCCGGGGTGGTAGACAATTCAGGCTCGAGGCTACCCAGCGGGTTCTCGCCGGTGCACAGGCGGCGAGCGTCCTCCGTCCACAGACGCATGAGTGCGGCCGCGCCGCGTGCGGTGGTCTCCTTCTTCAGGTTGAAACCGACCAATTCCACGTGCGCCTGGACCGGGGTTTGGATGCCTGCTTGATGCTTGCCATCGAAGGCGACGATATCGCCACCCATGGTTTCCTCGCGGCGCTCCGGCCCGGTGCTTCCGGCATCACCGGCCTGCGCTGCTTGGGAAGCGTCTGCAGACTCCGCCGAAGACTGCCCTGACTCCTCCCCCTTCGCGCAACCGGCGAGCGCTACCGCGCTTGCAGCCACAGCACTTCCGGCGAGCAATCCACGCCGGCTGACAGGTTCCTCGAACCCGCTCATCGTTGATGTCTCCTTATCTCGTGAGAACCGATAACTTGCCTACCTTGGCCCAGAGAACGCTTTTCTAGTGAGCGTGCTCTTCCGTCTTCATGCCCGACATGTCTGCGGACTCTGAGTGGTCCATGTGATCACCATGCTTCATGTCGCCATGGTCCATATCGTCGCCGTGATCCATGCCGCCCATATCGCCATAGTTCTCGTCGCCTGCGCCGATGGAACGCACGGGGATGTCGCCCAGGTCGACCGTTGAGCCGTCGCTAAGCTCCAGCGTCAGTGTGGCGGTCTCGCCAGCCATAACGGGCTCTGTAACTCCCATCAGCATGAAGTGGAAGCTACCCGGTGCGAGCTCGACGGATTCGCCAGCAGGCAGATCAAATCCACCTTCTTTTTCCTGCATGACGCCATCGACGACCTCATGGATCTCGTAGTGCTCCGCCTTCACCGACGAGGTGAAGCCAACCACGTTGATGTCCTTGTCCGTGTGGTTGTGGAGGGTGCCGAAGATCGCGGTCATATCCGAATCCTTCTCCATGGCGCGCACGACAGCATCCTCGAAGGTCACACCGGACTCAGCGGAGGAAGAAGCCGAGTCACTGGTCGCAGCTTCCTTGTCCTTCTCAGCGCCATTCTCAGCGCTGGCTGCAGCGCTCGATGGGGCTGCGGTGGAATCTTCCTCGCTCGTCGAGCAGCTTGCCAGTGCAAGGCTGGCAGCAGCAACGGCAACCACGGAAGCGCGGAGGAAAATACGGGAATTCAGCATGTGACATGCCTTTCTGCAGTAACAGTAGTTAAGGAAAATGCGGATTGACTCTCACATCATCAAAAGCCGTGTGATGCTTAGCCTTCTGGGTCTTCTCCACCAGAGCGGCGGGTCTTTGCTCCGAAGGCGAAAAGGGCTGCGCCAACGACGAGAACTGCTCCTACACCAATGATCCATTTGGCCGCGGTAGGCAAGGAACTCAGGGGATCCTGAGACCCTTCTGCATCGTCGCTTTCCTTGGCACCATCGGCAGAAGCATCTGCAGTCTTATCTCCCCCAGCCCCGGAGGCCACGCTAAATGGCACGGAACCGAGTGTGGAGTGCCCATCGGAGGACGTAATGCGGAAACCTACTTGGTAGTCACCATCACCGGGCTCGACGTCCTGGGGGACTTCGACGGTGAGGTTTCGGCCGTCAATGGTCGGGGTTGCGTCAAAGAGCACGTCGCCGCTTGTCTTATCACTCACGGCGAAGGTGTTGAAGTTGTCCTTTGGGATGCCAGAGAATTCCAGCGTGATTTCGCGAGGGAATTCCTCCAGCGGCGCATCACTCACAACGTTGCCGCCTATGACTGAGTCATGCGCCGCCGCTAGTGGCGCGGACAGCCCGACCGCGAGGCAGGCTGCCCCGGCAGCAATCCCTGTGGTGACCTGACGCAGCTGCATGTCCAGAACAACTCCTTGATGGTCTGATGAAACTTTTGGTTGAAGGTTCCCTCATCCTATCGCCGGGAGGGATCCTCGAGCCAATCCTTACCCCGCACGGATTGTGCGAGGTTACCAAGTAGTCGTTGCACGCGACGGAAAAGTTCCCTGGACCGGCCTAAACGACAAAACGTGTTGTTTTCC
>NZ_KV803957.1:0-1438 GCF_001811255.1 Corynebacterium sp. HMSC068H04 | reverse complement strand
ACCGGCCTAAACGACAAAACGTGTTGTTTTCCGGCGTGTCGAGTTAAACGACAGATTGTGTTGGTGGGGGTTGGGGTTTAGCGTATGTGACCTTTACGTATTCCCATAGAGTGGTTGTAGGCAGTGTCGATGGCGCTGTCGTAGGTTGCTGGTCGGCCGTCTTCATGGCCGCTGGTGGCTTGTGTTTCCTGGTCGGCTAGGGTTTGTGCTTTGGCGAGTGCGTCCTGGCCCCAGTTTTGCTGCCTGGCGATTTCTACGGGGTCGTCAGGCAGCTGCGTGTGTAAGTACAGCCACCAGTCACAGGCGATGCGTTGTTGCTCGTCGCGCAGTCCTCGGTGGGCGTGCATCAGTTTCTTGATTTGCGAGTTCACTCCGCCTTCCAGGCTGTTGGTTGTGCGCTCTAAGCGTTGGCCTTCTTTAGCTTGGGTGAGGTAGGCAAAGAGGTGTCCGTGTTGACTCATTTTCTTCAGCTGTAGGTAGATTCCGCGGTGAACATCGTGGGTGTACCACCATTTTTTGTTGCCACGTTTGGATTTAGGAATCTGCTCGAAAGGGACGTCTTTGACGTAAGTTCTGGCTTTGAGCTGGGTGCTAAATACAGTGCCGAATTGGTGTAGCTTGGCAGTCCATTCGGCTGCTTCATCTAGGTTGGTAACGGCTAGCAGTTCGAAGGAAAGCCGTCGCAGTGCTTTGCCCATCAGCGAGGTGGGGTGCAGGCCTGTGGCGCGTTGAATGTTGCGTTTGACGTGGACAATGCAGCGTTGAACCGGGGTATCAGGCCACAGGCGGCGTAGTGCTTTAAGTCCTCCGGAATCCCCATCACAGGTCACCAGTTGTGGTGGGGCTAGTTCGTCCAGCAGGCGCATGTATGACCAGGAGGATTCCTTAGTGCACCAGAACCAGTTGATGACATGGCAGGAGTCAGCAGCCACGACAAGGCACTTGGTGTTGAAGTAGGTGCCGTCGATGAAGATTTGATCGTAGATTCGCTGCTTATCAACGCTTCGGGGAGGTTGGATAAGCCAGAACGTTTTGAACCGGCGTTGCAGAGTTCGTGATGAAACTCCGCAGGTCTTAGCTGTCTCTGTCAGGCTGTGGCCTGACATGAGCCACGAGATGAAAAGGCGAAACCATTTTGCTTGAACTGCGTCGTCATTGGTGCGGGTGAAAGTGGCCTTGCAAGTGCGGCATCGCCATCGTTGGCGACCAGTACTTGTCGTTCCGTATTTGATGCACACCCTGCTACAGACGGGGCATCGAGGATGATTCTTACTCATCCTCTCATCGTGAACCTAGGCAGCTAGCACACCGGCACTTCCCCGGCAGTATTTCCGGCCCGAGACTGGGGTATCCCTCCGGATAAGTGAAATCATCCTAATACCAGCACGCCAGACCAGCTAACCATCCAACCTCACCAACACATCCTGTCGTTTAGGCC
>NZ_KV803956.1:0-80939 GCF_001811255.1 Corynebacterium sp. HMSC068H04 | reverse complement strand
TACATTGGCACACTATTGAGTTCTCAAACATCATCCGCACACTCAGCGCAATGAATGTTTATCATTCACCGTCTTGAGCGGCTGGAGTTCACACTCTAGTAAACAAGTTTAAACCTTGTCAACTGGGAGTTAATCTCCGTGTCACCAGCGTCTCGCGGCGACTTCGATAAATATACGCACACCCCAAACAAACAACAAATCCCCAGGTATTCATGCTTTTTCGAGCAGTTCTTATCCCGGTTGTGAATCGCATGTACAGAAAACGACGAATCCCGCCGCACAAGGCGGCGGGATAGGCATAGTCTGCTCCGACTAAGAAGACCGGTTGTTAGCTGAGCTTGGCACCGGCGAAGTTCTTCTTTCCTCGTCGCAGAACAAGCCACGAACCGTGAAGCAGATCCGTAGCGTCCGGCTCCCACTCATCAGACTCAATGCGCTTGTTGTTGACATACGCGCCACCTTCCTTGATGGTGCGTCGGGCAGCGCCCTTCGAATCGGCCAAGCCAGCGGCAACCAACAAATCAACAATGGTTCGCGGCTCCCCTGCGGAAATCTCTGCCACAGTGGTCTCAGACAAGGCACCAGCCAGGGTATTTTCGTCCAAATCAGTGAGCTCAGCTTTGCCGAACAGTGCCTGCGCTGCTAGCTCCACAGCCTTCGTAGCCTCTTCACCGTGCACCAATGTGGTCATCTCCTGGGCCAACCGGCGCTGCGCTTCACGACGGAATGGCTCGTCCGCGACCTTCTGTTCGTAGGAAGCAATCTCTTCCTGATCAAGGAAGGTGAACCAACGCAGGTAATCGATGACCACAGAGTCGCCAGCGTTTAGGAAGTACTGGTACCACGCGTACGGGGACGTTTTCTCCGGATCCAACCACAGCTTTCCGCCACCGGTGGATTTACCGAACTTCTGGCCCTGGGCGTCCGTAACCAACGGAACGGTAAGGCCGTGAACCTTCGCACCGTTGACACGTCGGTTGAGATCCACGCCAGATACGATGTTACCCCACTGGTCGCCACCGCCGATCTGCAGGACACAATTCAGCTCGTTGTGCAGGTGCACGTAGTCGTTGGACTGGAGCAGCATGTAGGAGAACTCAGTGTACGAAATTCCGTCGGACTCCAAGCGACGCTTGACCGTGTCACGGTCCAGCATCGTATTCAAAGAAAAGTTCTTTCCCACGTCGCGCAGGAAGTCAATGACAGACATCTGAGAAGTCCAGTCCGCGTTATTGACCATGGTCGCCGCGTTCTCACCCTCGAAGTCAATGAACTGGCGCAGCTGCTTCTTGATAGCCACCATATTCTCGTTGATGGTCTCCTGCGAAAGCATGGAGCGCTCCCCCACATCCCGCGGGTCGCCGATTTGCCCCGTAGCGCCACCAGCGAGGGCGATTGGGTGATGCCCGGCCTTTTGAAAACGGCGCAGCATAATCATCGGCACCAAGTGGCCCGCGTGCAAGGAGTCACCCGTGGGGTCGAAACCGCAATATAGAGTGATGGGTTCCTCGCAAGCCGCGCGGAGGGCGTCGAGATCTGTGGACTGGTTAATGAGGCCGCGCCACTGCAGCTCATCAATGATGTTCATGGAGGCTCCTTTTACTTCGATTCCGGCTGGACGGGATAAGTGTTCGCAAAGACCACTAAATTCGCGGGATGCGTCTTAGGCATCGTCGTCAGTTGGCGGCCACGGTGTTGCGTGATCGGCCAGCATGACAGGAATACCGTTTTCAATGGGATAGGCCACCCCTAGCCGGTCATTGACCAGTACCTGTTCTTCTTCCAGGTAGTTCAGCGGGCCCTTGTCCTGCGGACACACCAAAATGTCGAGCAGCTTCGGATCAAGACTCATACCCGCCAACCCTACACCTCCTTGGAATCTGCAGAAGGAGTGGTCCCACCAAATTGCAGCTTCAGCGCCATGGAGTGATCCTGCAGGCCACGGACCGAGTTCTGGACAATGGCGTCACGAATCTCCGTCATCTCTCGATTGAGTATCCCCAGCGCCTCAGTCACCTCTTTGACCGCTGCGGGCTCGTTGAGTTCCGTTACCTCCAAATAGGACTTCACCAAACTGCTCGAGTGCTCCTCAATCATGTCGCGGACAAGGGACTGCTGACTTGGGGCATCATCGAGCCTGTCCCAGTTGTTGAGCACCCACGTTGCCGAGGCGTCGAACTCCGTCCACGCGCGATCTACGGGCGCCGGAATGTCTCGGTGGTACAGGCTGCAGCGAGTTCTGTTCAGGCTTGTGGTCAGCCGTCCCGCCTCAGACACCGGTGGTGCAGGCAGTTCCCTGTGTCGCTTCTCCGGCGGGATGAGGAATCCGGCTGCCGCGCCGCAGCTGGCCGCCACGATAGGCCAAAGGAATCCCAGGCCGCCGCCAGTGAGGAAGTGCAAGGCAGCGACGAGCACCGTCACTACAACTGCGGCAATTACCTTGCGAGGGGTTACGTAGTCCATGGATGCCTGCCTTCCTTGACAATGGAGAATGGTGTTTTACTGATAAGCGCGAATTTCTTCGAAGGCCCCGGCCAGATCACCGTCGATGGCGTTGAAGGTTTTACCGCCGGTGAGTTGGGCTAGCTCCTCCATCTCTTGAACATTGGCTTCACCGTACAAGATGACGAACACCGGGATATCCTTCTTGTCCGGTGGGAGCTGTTCATACGCCTCCTTAAACTGAGCAAAGGTTCGGCCGCGAGTGACCTCACCGTCGGTCATGAGCACCACGGTGCCAATATCGCCGTCGCCAGTGCTCAGCTCATCAAAGGCTTTAAGCACTGAATCGAACGTGGCGGTTTCTCCGTCGGCCTGCAGGTCCTCTACTCGATCCGCCAGTTCTTTGACCGAGCCCATGTTTTCGGTATCCATCACCGCGCGGGTCACTGGCTGAGGTTCGGACGAGTACGGCATGAGCTTGATTTGCTCGCGGTTACGGAAGGCAACCTGGCCTTGTTCCGCGGTATTGCCGTCCGCAGAGCCGTCGATAAGCGGGCGCAAGCTGCTCTTGAGAAGCTCGATACGCTCACCTTGCATAGAACCCGAGGTATCCAGCACAAGAGACGTGTTGCCCGGTTTGCGCAGCTCGTGGGCGAATGCGGCCTCCAGCGCCTGTGCAGTCTTCTCGTTAGCTGGATAAGGAAGCTCGAACATGGTGCCGGGCAGATCGGAATTGTCCACGCGCAGGTGGTAGCTCTTCAGCAGCTGGGGAGAATCACGCAACCAGTCAGCCAACGCCTGCACCTTAGCTTCTGCGTCATCGTCTGGGGAGCTATGAAGGGCCGTGAGTGGATAATCCGCGGAAATGACACCATCGGAAGGAATGACCACTTGTAGGTCTGCGCCTTCGTCCTGGAGCTGATAGAGCACGGATTCGTAGTTAATAATCGCGTCCGCTTGCTCCGGATGCTCGCGGAAGCGATCCGCCAACCATCCCGAGGAGCCAGAGGTGAGCGTCTGATTACCAAACAGGTCTTGGACCTTGTCCGAAGCCTTGTAGATATCCTCCTCCGTTAGCGCTCGGCCAGTGTCCGCGAAAGCGGTGGTGGCCGCAGACAAGGCGGAGAAACCCGAGTTCGACGTTGATGGGTCGGTCATCCCAAAGGTGATACCTGAATCTGAAATCTCCTGCCAGGTCGGCTGCGTGGTGTCCCATCCGTGCTTGCGTGCGATATCCTTATGCACGCCCAACGCCACAGGTGAGCGCGCGACGCTGAATTCCTTTCCCAACTTGCTATCGGCACCAATGATGCGGGCGTAGCGGTTGGTGGCGAACCACGTGGCGTCATAGTGACGATCAAAGGTTCCTTGTTGCAGCGAACGGGAGTTCTCCAACGTGCCTGACTCCGTGGTCATGGTGATATCAAAGCCGAGCTCCTCGGAGGCCTGTTCCAGGACCGGCTCCAGCGGTGCAAGCTCCGTTGCGGCGACAATCTTCAGGTCACCGTCTTGCTCTTGCTCGCTTGAGGTTGAGTCGTCGAGCCAACTGTTTCCACTGACAGCGGAACAAGCAGCAAGAGTCATCATGCACGACACGGCGACGAATGCCTTCAGGGATCGCAACATTCACATCATCCTTTCCGGGAGTTCGTTTCCCGTGATTAATCCCAGCTCTTGCTGAATGGCTTCAATGTCTTGCCAAGACGTGGGACGTTGTTGAGTTGGCAGAGGGAGAGGGCTGTACTCCACGTCGGCGACCAGCTTGTCGAAGATGCTGGTCGGCTCCGTGCGGTATCCCTGCATCGCGGCAACACCTTGAATTGAACGGTCACTCACGGCGGCGGCGAAAGCATCACCTTCCTCCGTTTGCGGGACGACGGTGGAGGTCAGCATTGCCCCTGGGACGAGAGCTAAAGGAGTGTAGTCCTTGAGCTTCGTACTGCCCTCAGAATCTGATTGCTTTAAAAGTTCGGCTACGTACTCGGCTTCGGTGGCCAACACCATGGGCATCTCGCCCTTCCCAAGACGCAGGTAGGTATCAAAAATTCCCTGCGTGCTAGCCTCTCCGTGACCTTGACCGACGAGTAGTCGCTGCATGGCATCATCACCGCCTGCTCTTCCCCCGACGGAACGAATCAGGGCGGCATACTGCAACGCTGCATTGGATTCGCGGAGGCTGGGAACCGCAACATCGACAACGCGAGGAGATCCAAAAGACGGCCTAATATCGCGCCAGCGAGTGCCTTCCTTTGACATCTCGTTCAGTTTTGCAAGATCGAGGGACTTGTTACCGCCGTTGTCGACCACCAAGCCTTGAGATTCCATATCGCCCACCAAATCCGTATAGACCAGTGCGATGAGTGGCGTAGAGAATGCAACCACCGAGCCGGGGTCGGCCCCAGTGATGGTCGTGGATTTATTCTTCGTCTCAGCAACACGTGCCGCGCCATCCACGACGGGCATGACGAAGTCATAGTCAGGGTCGGGCCTGCTAGCAATCTCTACCAAGTCCTGGGGCGAGAAAACGTCATACGTCACCGAGATGCCAACCTCTGCAAATACCTGTTGCCGCTCCGCGGCTTTAAAAAACTCCTCATCTTCCGGACTGATGGCACCCTTCACGCGGAGGAGGTCGCGATGCGAGGAGGGCGAACTGGGAAAGCTAAAGCTGGGCATCGAAATCCAGCCACGCCCTACTACCACGGAGACAATAGCGACAACCAGGAAGGCGAGGGCTGCGATAACTGACTTCTTTCGTCCACCCGGCTGTGCGCTACTCATGACCTAAATCATAAAAGGCACTCCGCCATGGTGCTCGACTTACCGATCGCGCACCCCCGATGCAGTCCCCCGCTGCTGCTGCCCGAAAGCGGTTGCCTTAATAAGAACTGAAGAGATCAATGCGGCCACAGCGGGACAGAGAAAAGGGCGGCGACTCTGTCCCGACCATTGGGCTAAAGAAGCGAGGGGACGTTCGCGACCAAAGAGAAGAGGTCCTTAGGGTCCTCCGGGTTGGCAATGATATCGATCTCTGACTCCAAATCAGTACCCCTTACAGAATCACGAAGGTAGCGAAGGGCAGAAAAGTCATTGATGGCGAATCCGACATCGTCGAAAAGCGTGATCTGGTCATCGCTTTCGCGGCCCGTCGCCTGCCCAGTAAGTACCTGATAGAACTCGACCACTGGAAAGTCTGCCGGCTTCTGCTGAATCTCGCCCTCGATGCGCGTCTGTTCTGGGAACTCAACAAAGACCTTGGACTTGTCCAAGATAGAGCTCTCTAGCTCGGTCTTGCCCGGGCAGTCACCACCAACCGCATTGAGGTGCATGCCAGGCGCGACGTGATGCTCAGCCAGGATTTGGTTCTGGGCTTTATCGGCCGTGCAGGTGGTGATGATGTCGGCGCCCTGTACGGCTTCATCAACACTTGAGCAAGCTGTGATGTTGAATCCCAATGGCTCCACGTTTCGCTGGAACTTTTCTACTGCCTTCGGGTCAATGTCATAAATAGCGATGTCATCGATCCCCATGACACCGCGGAATGCAAGGGCCTGGAACTCTGACTGCGAGCCAGCCCCCACCATGGCCATACGCTTCGAGTCCTTTCGGGCTAGGTGCTTTGCCACCATGGCGGAGGTGGCCGCCGTGCGCAGTGCCGTAAGCAAAGTCATTTCGGCCTCGAACGTGGGGTAACCGTTGTCGACGTCAGCAAGCACGCCAAAAGCAGTTACCGTCTGAAAGCCACGTGCGGGGTTCGAAGGATGACCATTGACGTACTTGAAGGAGTACTCCTTGCCATTGGAGGTAGGCATGAGTTCGATGACGCCGAACGGGGTGTGAGAAGCCACGCGTGCGATTTTGTCGAATCGCTCCCATTCGCGGTAGTCCGCCTCAAGGTAGTCCACCATTCCGATAATGATGTTTTCTACTCCCTCACGCTGTATCCAGCGCGCCATATTCTCTACATCTACGAATTTGACAGCATGGTTCATTGCAATCTCCGATCTTGATCCTTGTGTTAATTCTTCGGGTGAAGGTCCGTCTGCGGCGCGGCTGGGAAGCGCGAGGTGGGAAGGTGCTTGGCCTTCCTCTCCGCCGCGATGGTGTAGATACGCTCACGCCAGGCAAACCACATGGCAGCGAACACCGGAATGAGAAGCAGCGTAGAGGCCAGAGCGAAGGTTCCGATCGGGTAATCAAAAGCCATAAGGATAATGACCACCGCGATGAAGGCAAGCACAGACCAATCACCTGCTTGGCCGAAGGGCGAGCGATAATTGGGACGGGTATAGCGCCCCTTCTTCGCCAGGTGCACAAATTTGATGTGAGACATGGCTACGGCGGCCCACGACGCCAACGTGCCCAGCGCGGCCAGATTCAATACGATCTCGAAAGCCATCTCGGGCACCACATAGTTAAGAAACACACCAGCGAGACCGACGAAGGCGGCCATCACGATGCCTCCATAAGGAACGCCAGATTTGGACATGCGGGCACCGAATTTGGGCCCTGAGCCAGCAGTAGACATGTTGTACATGATGCGGCCCGTCGAATACAGACCGGCATTCAATGAGGAAATCGCAGCGGTGATTACCACCAGCTGGAAGATAGGCGCAGCATAACCTGCGCCAAGTGACTCAAAGAAGGTCACGAATGGCGATACTTCTGTGACGTAGGTGGTGTAGGGCAAAACCAGGGTCAGCAGCAGCACGCTGCCGAAATAGAAGACCACGATACGGAATAGAACACTATTCACCGCACGCGGAATATGCTTTTCGACGTCCTTTGTCTCACCCGACGTGGTACCTACCAACTCGATGCCTGCATAGGCAAAGACAACGCCCTGGATGACAATTACTGCAGGCAACAGGCCATTAGGAAGCCAACCACCGGCATCAGCAATAAGGCTAAAACCGGTGGGGTCACCGTTGGGATGGCCCAGAATGACCACCCCGATGGCCACCGCCATGAAGACCAGGAGGGCGATGATCTTGATCATGGAGAACCAATACTCCAGCTCGCCGAAGATCTTTACCGAGAGCATATTGAACAAGAGGATGCTGCACACAACGCCCAGGGCCAGCACCCACTGCGGGACGGCGTCCAACCACGAGGTGTACTGACCAAACCATTTGATATAGATCGCCACGGCCGTGCCATCTGCGACCAAGGTGGCAGCCCAGTTTCCCCAGTAGAGCCAGCCGGTGACAAAAGCGGTCTTCTCGCCGTAGAACTCACGGGCATAAGAAACGAAAGAGCCAGAACTTGGGCGGTACACGATGAGTTCGCCGAGCGAGCGCAGGATGATATAGCCAAAGAATCCGCACACCAAATACAAAACAGCGAGGAAGGGCCCCGCCGTTTGCAACCGGCCACCGGTGCCGAGCAAGAGCCCGGTGCCGATAGCTGAACCGATGGCGATCATCTGAAGCTGACGGTTACTCATCCCCTTCTGCAGTCCGTGATCTTCCGAGGCATAGACCGCTTTCTCTTTTTCGTGCGACTCCGTGTTCGGTGGCCGAAGTAGTTCAGTCATCAGGGAGATAGTCCTTTCCGCGTTAAGAACGTGCCTTTGCTTCACATTCCCTAATGAAACGTTATAGCGACATTATGAGACTGCCATCACTATCTACCCCTACAGTGCCCCACGGCACATACGCACGCAGCCAAAACGAGCGGCCTCCCCTACCCCCGCACACAAAAGAACCGCATGGCCCAAAGCGGCCATGCGGTGACAGAGCTTGTTGAGACTAGCGCAGTGGAGTTTCTGCCCACTTCCGCGCGGCAGCAGCGCACTCACGAACCTTTTCACGCTGCTCCACCACGCGCACACCGGCGGTGCCGCCCTTGGTAGAACGTGAGGCCACTGCCCCATCGATGGTGAGAACTTCACGGACTTCGGGGAGCAGGCGCTTATCGACGCCCGCCAGCTCCTCATCCGTGAGGTCCACCAGGTCAACACCCCGAGCTTCCGCAATTTGCACGCAAGCACCGGAGGCCTCGTGCGCTTCGCGGAAGGGAACGCCCTGGCGCACCATCCACTCGGCCAAATCAGTAGCCAAAGTAAAGCCGCGAGGGGCGAGCTCGCGCATGCGATCCTCGTGGAAGGTCAGGGTCTCAATAAGGCCGGTCATAGCCGGTAGCAGCAGGTTGAGCTGTGCTACCGAATCCACGATGGGTTCCTTATCTTCCTGCAGGTCACGGTTGTAAGCCAGAGGCTGCGCCTTCAACGTGGAGAGCAATCCGGTGAGGTTGCCGATGAGACGTCCCGTCTTGCCACGGGTCAGCTCCGGAACGTCCGGATTCTTCTTTTGCGGCATGATCGAAGAGCCAGTAGACCAGGCATCGTCCAGAGTGACGTAGCCATACTCTGGAGTGCACCAGTAGATGATCTCCTCGGAAAGACGGGACATATCGACGGCAATCTGAGTAAGGACGAAGGCCGTTTCAGAAGCAAAGTCACGCGCTGCCGTTCCATCCAGAGAGTTCTCTGCGGAGGAATCAAAGCCGAGCTCCTCAGCAATGGCTTCCGGGTCCAAGTGCAGCGAAGAGCCGGCGAGCGCACCCGAGCCATAAGGTGACACAGCCAGGCGCTTATCCAGATCCTGAAGGCGCTCAATATCACGCAGCAACGGCTGCGCGTGAGCGAGCAGTTCGTGTGCCAACAAGACCGGCTGCGCTGCCTGGGAGTGGGTCTTACCCGGCATGATCGCATCCGGGTGAGCTTCGGCTTGACCAGCCAAGGCCTCCACCAAGTCAGTGACCTGGAGTGCGATATCGCGAATGGCGTCACGAATCCACATCCGGAACAGGGTGGCTACCTGGTCGTTACGGGAGCGGCCGGCACGCAAGCGCCCGCCTACCTCGGGGCCAACGATGTCGATAAGCCCGCGTTCCATGGCCCCGTGCACGTCCTCGTCGGTCGGCAGCGGCCCAAACTCGCCGGAGGCAACCTTCTCCCCCAGCTCACTGAGCCCAGAGAGCATGGTGTCCAAGTCGGCGTCGGAAAGCAGGCCCGCCTTGTGCAGTACCTTGGCATGAGCCTTGGAGGCTAGCACGTCATAGGGCGCCAGCACCCAGTCGAAGTGGGTAGATACGGACAGGGCAAACATCGCCTCGGAGGGGCCGCCCGAAAAGCGGCCGCCCCACAGCGCACCCTCATTGGTCTTGTGCATCGATTCCTTACCTTGGCTTAGTTGTTCTACTTGCCCGTGGGGAAACCGCCGTCGCGGTCACGCTGGTTGGAGATTTGCGTCGACAGGCCATGCAGCTGGACAAAGCCCTTGGCAGCGGTCTGGTCGAAGGTATCACCGGTGTCATAAGTGGCTAGGTCGAAGGAGTAGAGGGACTGGCCCGAACGGCGGCCATTTACGGTGGCGGTACCAGCATGCAGAACCATGCGGATATCGCCGGTGACGTTCTCCTGGGTGGACTCGGTGAAGGCATCCAACGAGCGCTTCAGCGGAGAGAACCAGAGGCCGTCGTAGACCTCCTCGGACCAGCGGGCGTCGGTAAGGCGCTTGTAGCGAGCCAACTCGCGCTCCACAGTGACATCTTCGAGTGCCTCGTGAGCCTTGATGAGCACCATGGCGCCCGGTGCCTCGTAGACCTCGCGGGACTTAATACCCACCAGGCGGTCTTCCACCATGTCGAGGCGGCCAATGCCCTGGGCACCGGCACGGCGGTTGAGCTCCTCGATAGCCTGCAGGACGGTAACCGGCTTGCCGTCGATGGCGGTGGGCACACCCTTATCGAAGGTGATGGTCACCTCATCCGGGGCATTGCCCAGATCCGGCTGCTCGGTGTAGGCGTAGAGATCCTTTGTCGGCGGGTTCCACAGATCCTCCAGGAAGCCGGTCTCTACCGCGCGGCCCCAGACATTCTGGTCAATGGAGAACGGAGAGGCAGCGGACTGCTCGATGGGAAGGTTGATTTCCTCGGCAAAGGCGATGGCCTTGTCGCGGGTCCAGGCATAGTCACGCGCGGGAGCAATGATTTCCAGGGTGGGATCCAGCGCGCGGAAGGAAACCTCGAAACGCACCTGGTCATTACCCTTGCCGGTGCAGCCGTGGGATACGTGAGTACCACCGTGCGCCTGGGCCGCCTCGACCAGGTGCTTGACGATGAGCGGGCGGGAAATAGCAGACACCAGTGGGTACTGCTTCATGTACATGCCGTTCGCCTTGATGGTGGGCAGGCAGTACTCTTCGGCGAACTCATCCTTAGCGTCAACCACGATGGACTCGACGGCACCGCAGTCAAGAGCGCGCTGACGCACGGAGTCCATATCCTCGCCGCCCTGGCCCAGGTCTAGGGACACGGCGATAACCTCGCCACCGGTCATCTTGGCCAGGTAGGGAATGGCGACGGATGTATCCAGACCGCCAGAGTAGGCAAGCACAACGCGTGCAGTCATAGTATTTGCTCCTTTAAGACAAACAGGTGCTAAAAATCGAACTGATTTATATTATACAGACTTACGTATAAATGTTAAATGCTGCGGTTGGTGAGCTTCTCCGCCAGCTCCCGGCCCCCTAATCCCTCACGGGCGAGGACGAAGATGGTGTCATCGCCCGCGATGCAACCGACGACATCCGGCAAGCCCACGCGGTCGATGAAAGATGCCAAATACTGCGCGGCGCCCGCGGGGGTGCGCAACATCGCAATATTGCCGGAGTAGTCATGCGACACCACGAGCTCATCGAGCATGCGGCGTAGCTTCTCACGCGGACCGTTGAGTTGGTCTTCGAACTGCTCCAGCTCGCCGCCCACAACGTAGAAGGAACGGCCACCATCGCGTTTTACCTTTTTAGCGCCCAGCTCGTCGAGATCACGCGACAACGTAGCTTGCGTGATGTCAATTCCCTCATCAAGCAAAAGCTCAGAGAGTTGAACTTGGCTCGTGACCCGCGTGCGATCGAGTATCTCCAGAATCTTGGCCTGGCGGGCATTGCGCGTAGTTGGGGTCGTCGTCATTCGTCTACTTCTCCTCCTGAGCTGCAAGAAGCCACACGAGTAGCGCCTTCTGTGCGTGGAGGCGGTTCTCCGCCTCATCAAAGACGCGGGACTGCGGCCCATCAATCACATCGGCAGTTACTTCATTGCCGCGGTAAGCAGGCAAGCAGTGCAGGAAGATCGCCCCTTCCTTGGCGCGTGCCATGACTTCCGAGGTGACCTGGTAAGGCAGGAACGGGGTCCGGCGGTCCTTGCCATCATCTTCCTGGCCCATCGACACCCACGTATCGGTGATAACCACATCGGCGCCGTCGACGCCGTCGAGGGAATCGGTCACGGTCACCGTGCCGCGCTTGCGTGCGCGTTCCACAAACTCCGGCTGCGGCTGGAAACCTTCCGGCGCAACAATCGTCATCTCCATGCCCGCGGTTGCAAAACCCAGCATGTAGGAGTTGGCCATGTTGTTATTGCCATCGCCGAGGTAGACGGCCTTAAGGCCGGTCAGCTCGCCAAAATTCTCGCGGCAGGTCACCAAATCCGCCAGGATCTGGCACGGGTGCAGGTCATCGGACAGAGCGTTGACGATGGGTACCGTCGCGGTTTCAGCCATCTCTAGCAGGTTTTGGTGTGCGTAGGTGCGCCAGACAATTGCCTCGACAAACCGGGAGAGAACAGCAGCGGTGTCCTGGTACGTCTCGCCTTTACCCATCTGCGTGGACTTTGTCTCCGTGACGATGGCGTGCCCGCCCAGGTGAGCAATTCCCGCCTCGAAGGAGAAGCGCGTGCGCGTCGACGTCTTGTCAAAAAGAACCGCGACCGACTTCGGGCCCTCCAGCGGACGCTCGGAGAAGGGGTCCTTCTTCAGCTTCAAGGCAAGGTCCAAGACCTCTGCTTGTTCCTCCGATGTGAGGTCGTCATCTGCCAAGAAATGGCGCACGCTCATCCTATTTCCTCCAGTACCTTATGCAGGCGATCGATTGCTTGCGTGAGTTCCTCATCGGTGATCACCAACGGCGGGGTCAAGCGCAAGACCTCGCTGCTTGGGGCGTTGAGGATGAGACCGTGGTCCAAGCCTGCAGCCACAACGTCCTTAGCCACCGATTTATTTAATACAACACCTAGCATAAGCCCTCGGCCCCTGACTGACTGCACCGCCGGGATTTTGGCCACCTCACTGCGTAGCCACTCTCCCTTTCGGGCAACGTCGGCGAGGAAGGGGGCGTCGACAAGCTCCAGCACCGTTGCGGCCGCCGCACAGGAAACGGGATTTCCGCCAAACGTCGTGCCGTGGGAACCCGGGGTGAAGAGATCCTTTGCCTGACCACGGGCAATGGTGGCGCCGATCGGCATACCCGCGCCCAAGCCCTTAGCCATGGTGATGACGTCTGGAAGAACGCCCTCATGTTGGAAGGCAAAGAAATCGCCGGTGCGCCCCACACCAGTTTGCACCTCATCGACAATCATGAGGATGCCGTGCTTGGTGCAGAGCTCCCTCACGGCGCGCAGGAATCCATCGGGCGCTGGAATCACACCGGTCTCCCCTTGGATGGGTTCCAGAATGATGGCGGCGGTATCTTCCGGGTTCTGTTCCACCAAGGTGGTCAAGTAGTCAATGTCACCGTAGGTATAGAACTCCACCCCGCCCGGGAAAGGTTCGAAAGCCTTGCGCTTGGCAGGTTGCCCGGTCATGGCGAGAGAGCCCATCGTCCTGCCGTGGAAACCGTGGTGCGCGGCGAGGATGCGGCGGCGGCCGGTCAAGCGTGCCAGCTTAAAGGCAGCCTCATTGGCTTCCGCCCCGGAGTTTGAGAAGAAGACACGGGCCTCGCTATCCCCCACCTTCTCCAGGAGTTTGCCCGCAGCCTCGACGACGGGTTTGCTAGCAAAGAGGTTGGAGACATGGCCAACGGTCGCCACCTGGGCGCTGACCGCCTCGACGATGGCCGGGTGGGCATAGCCCAGCGAGTTCACCGCAATGCCGGCGAGCATATCGATGTATTCTTTACCGTCTTCATCGGTCACCGTGGCGCCCTTGCCGGACACGATGGCCACGGGTGGGGTGCCGTAGGTGTTGCTGAGCACTTGCCCCCAGCGTTGCGTCAATGTGGTCTGCGCGGTCATTTCTTATCGTCCTTCCTGAAGACTGTTCCTTCTGGGTAGTCCTCACGGTTGTAATCATTGGGCAGCACCATCGTGCCGATGCCGCCCGTAGTAAGCAGCTCCAATAGCACGGCGTGGGCGATACGCCCGTCGATGACGTGGGCGGCGCTCACATCTCCCTCGACAGCCATAAGGCAGGACTCCATCTTCGGAATCATGCCCGAATCCAGGCCTGGGAGCAGGGCTTTGAGTTTGTCGACCTCAATTTTCGACACCAGTGAATCGCGATTGGGCCAGTCGGTGTACAGGCCCTCCACATTGGTGAGGATGACAAGGCGCTCAGCACCCAGTGCTCGTGCCAATGCACCGGCGGCGATATCCGCGTTGATGTTGTAGACCTCGCCGTCATTTCCGGGAGCGATGGTCGAGACCACCGGAATGCGCCCAGCCTCGATGATGTCCATGACGGCGGAGGGATCGACGCTGACGATGTCTCCCACCATGCCGATATCGGTGGGCTCGCCGTCGACGTCGACAAGCCGCTTGCGGGCTTTAAACAGACCCGCGTCCTCACCGGAGGTTCCCACGGCGTAGGGACCGTGGGAGTTGATGAGATTCACCAGACCGCGACCCACCTGGCCGAAAAGAACCATGCGGACCACGTCCATGATTTCCGGGGTGGTCACGCGGAAACCGCCCTTGAATTCTCCTTCAATGCCCAGCTTGCCCAGCATCTCATTGATCTGCGGGCCCCCGCCGTGCACCACCACGGGCTTAGCGCCCACGGTGCGCAGGAAAACCATGTCAGCGGCGAAGGCGGCCTTGAGCGAGTCATCCACCATCGCGTTGCCGCCGTACTTCACGACGACGATCTTGTCGCGGTAGTGCTGCAGCCACGGCAAGGCTTCCGCGAGCACAGTGGCGCGGTCTACATTGCTGAGTCCCTGAATCATCTTTCCTCCCTGCTTCTCTTAGGAGCTGTACGCGGAGTTGATCTCCACGTAGTCGTGGGACAAGTCGGTGGTGCGCACGAAAGCGGTACCGCTTCCACCAGTACCTAGGTCAACGCGTACGTCAATGTCAGCCCCGGAAAGGTCAACATCACGCGCGCCGGGCGCGCCGGTGGAGCCAACGCACACAGCCTGGTCATTGAAGAACACCGAGATGTTCTCCGGATCCATATCAGCATCCGCCATGCCCACTGCGGCGAGCACGCGACCCCAGTTGGGATCCGAGCCGAACATCGCACACTTGAAAAGGTTGTCGCGCCCCAAGGTGCGCGCGGCGTTCAGCGCCTGTTCATCGGTGGAGGTTCCTTCGACCGTGATCTTCACGCGCTTGGTCACCCCCTCGGCATCTGCCTGGAGCTGATCCGCGATATCGGAACACACCGCCAGAACAGCAGTATCCAGCTCTTCCTGGCTAGGCTCTACACCGGAAGCGCCAGAAGCCAGGATGATGACCGTGTCATTGGTGGAGGTCGAGCCGTCAACGTCAAGCGTGTTGAAGGTCTGATCACTAGCAATCTGCAGGGCCGAACGCAAGGCTTGTGGGGAGGCCACGGCATCCGTCGTCACGCATACCAACATGGTGGCCAGAGAGGGAGCCATCATGCCCACACCCTTGCCCATGGCGCCCATGCTCCAACCCTCGGCCTTAAAGAGCGATTCTTTGACCACGGTATCGGTGGTCATGATTGCCTCCGCGGCGGCCTGACCGTGCGATTCATCAGAACCGAGATCCCCGGCAACCGCTTCGATACCGGCCAATGCCTTCTCCATGGGAAGCAGCTCTCCGATAAGACCCGTCGAGCACGCCGCGATGTTGGCTGCGGGGATATCCGTGTGCTCGGAGACAGCGGCTACCATCGCCGCCGCATCCTTGTCCCCTTGCACGCCGTTGCAGGCATTCGCGTTGCCTGAGTTATAAATGACTGCTTGGATGACACCGTCCGCTACCGCTGCACGGGAAAGCTTCACGGGAGCAGCCACCACGCGGTTACGGGTAAACACTGCGGCTGCATCAAAGTTGGGACCTTGATTGACCACGAGGGCCATATCCGGCTTTCCGGAGGGCTTAATCCCAGCCGTCGTGGCGCCAGCGAGGAAGCCGGCGGGTGCGGTAATCATTTCTGTCTTCTCCTTGTCTAAGCGGAACTACAGTTCCAGCGGGATTGCGTAGCGCGAGGAACGCGCGGGCGAGTATTGGGTTATCTAGGGGGCGACGGCTGCCTGCGGCAGGCCCAGAGTTTCCTCCCAGCCCAAGGTGAGGTTCATACACTGAACGGCTGCGCCGGCGGTGCCCTTGCATAGGTTGTCTAAAGCCGCAGTGATGACAAGACGGTTAGCGCGCTCATCCACGTGTGCCTGAATATGAACCATGTTGCTGCCCACCACGTTCTGGGTTTGCGGTTGCTGACCTTCCGGAAGCACAAGGCAAAATGGCTCGTCGGCGTAGAACTCACGGAAAGCCTGGGCAACGCTGCGCTTATCGACGCCCCCCTTCAGCGGCGCCGTAATCGTGGCCAAAATGCCGCGCGGCAGAGGGGCAAGCACCGGAGTAAAACTCACGGACACCGGCTCCTGGGTAAAGGGTTGCAGGTTCTGCAGGACTTCCGGGGTGTGGCGGTGGGTGCCACCCGGCTTGTAGGCCTTGAGGTTGCCCATTGTCTCCGCGCCCAACTGAGCCACGGAGGCCTTCTTACCGGCTCCGGATACGCCGGTAATCGCGATGACGGACAGGTCTGGCTCAATTAGCCCTTGCGCCACGGCAGGAAGGGCCCCCAGGGTAATCGTGGTGGGAAAACACCCTGGAACAGCCACGCGGTTGCTGCCCTTGAGCTTCTCGCGGTTGCCGGGAACTTCCGGGATCCCGTAGGGCCACGCGCCGGCATACTCACCGCCATAGAATGCATCCCAATCTTCTTTGTTGCGGAGGCGGAAATCGGCGGCACAATCGATGACGGTGACGGACTCCCCCAGCTGACGGCCAATCTCCGCCGAATGCCCGTGCGGCAAACCGAGGAATACGATGTCATGGCCGGCGAGGACTTCTGGGGTGGTGTCCTCGATAACACGGTCTGCCAACTGCGGCAGATGCGGCATGAGTTCGGAGACTCGCTGGCCAGCATTGGAGTGCCCCGTGAGCGCGCCAATGCGCAGATCACCTGAAAGGTACGCTGGGTGCGACAACAAGAGGCGTAGAATTTCGCTCCCTGCATAACCTGTGGCGCCGGCGATTGCTACTGAAATACTCATGCCGCCCCCCTAGCAAATAATGCAGTCCGCCGTATGTTATTCAAGAAAAACAGCCGCCGTATTTCTTCATTCCATAAACGGCAAAGCTCGGATTCTCGCGGTACAGTGCGAGAATCCGAGCTGTGGATGAGGAAATAGGGGTGACGCGGGGCCGGCTAACTCCGGGCCTTTTTATGAAACGAGGGCTGCATTTGGGCTACATGACGCGGGAGGAGACGTCCCCCAGTCCCTCCGAACCAGATACGGCCTTCTTTCCTGCGTAGCCTAGGTAGCCCTGTGGGCCGACGAAGTGGATGCCGCCCTGCGCATCAGCGATAGCGGTGACTTCATTGAACTGGTGAACTTGGCCTGGCTGGAGGCGCTTGAAGTTCGTGGTCGTAAGCCCTTGGTTGAAGCAATCAGCCTTAGAGCGGCCTGCATGGTAAATAAAACGCGGGGCCAGTTGGCCCGGCGGGTTGCACTGCGGGCTGGTAGCTCGTGCGCCTTCGGACAGACATGCTACGTAGGTTCCTTCGATATTCGCGCTTTCACAGTTGACGGTGCCGTCGGCATTGGAGAAGCCTTGTGATAGGTCGGCGGAGGCATGTGGGGCAATCGTGAGTGCACCGACAACGGCGGCAGTGGCGGTAAGGCGGGACAACAGACGCATGGTGTAGACAATCCTTTCGGGGTTGGAAACGCTGCCCCTCTGAGGCTATGAGCTAAACCACACACCTACCAGCGCTGGGGGATCTTTCCCCACGCCTTCGCACGCTTGCGCAAAGGGAAACCCGGCCCACCTGCGGGGTGAACCGGGTTGATGGATTAAGAGATGTCGATAGGCTAAGCCCGCATCTGTGCGCCGAGACGCTGCTGAGCCAGCTCCGCAGCGGCCAGACGATGCTGGTTCGCCGCGTCATCAGTCAGTGTGCGGTCATCAGCGCGGAAAAGAAGCTGGAAGGCAAGGGATTTCTTGTCCTCACCAAGCTGCTCGCCGCGGAAGACGTCGAAAAGCTCCACGGACTCCAGCAGCTCACCGGCGCCCTCCTCAACGACCTTACGAACCTCTTCAGCCGGGGTGGCATCATCGACGACCAACGCGATGTCTTGGTGCAGGGCCGGGAAGGAGGACAGAACAGGTGCCGGGAACTTCTCCTCCAACGGCAGTGCTGAAACATCGAGCTCCATTGCACACGTGCGTGCAGGAAGCTCCAAAGCTTCAAGAACCTGCGGGTGCAGCTCACCCGCATAGCCCACGACCTGCTCTTCATCATCGGCGAGGACAATTGCGGCACAGCGACCCGGGTGCCACGGAAGCTGTTCGGCTGCCTTAACTGCAACGTCAACACCAGCGGAACGAGCCACCTGGCGCGCAGACTCGATCGCATCTGCGTAGCTATACGCGCGGCCGGTCCCCCACGGACCTTCGTGCTCAATGTTGCCGGTAGCAACCGTAGCCACGTGCAGCGGCTGCAAAGGCAGGGACTCCAAAAGCTCAGCCACGACGGACTCCTCCGGGCGGGACTCCACCGAAGGCATCGGCGACGCATCAGCGCGCTTGAAAGCCACCTGCTGGAGACCGAAAAGGGCAAGGTCGCTTCGGCCACGGGCCACGTTGCGCGCGATGGCCTCAAGAAGGTTCGGGAGCAACGTCGTGGACAGAATGGCCTTGTCGGACTCGAGAGGATTCTGCACGGCCACAGTCTTACGTCGCGGATCCTCCTTGTCCAAGCCCCATGTATCAAAGGTGTCGTTCGGGATAAACGGCGCCGGCAAGACCTCGGCATAACCGGCATAGGCCAAAGCGTGGCCAATAGCGCGGCGGCGCTTCTGGGCCGGCGTCAGACCGCGACCGCCTGCCGGGGTCGGCAGCATAGTGGGAATGTCCTCTAGCCCTTCCAGGCGCAGGACTTCCTCAATGAGGTCGACGTCCATGGAGATATCCGTGCGCCACGTCGCCGGGGTAACCTGCAGCTCATCACCGTTGTCGGTGACGTCGCAGCCCACCTCGTGCAGGCGCTGGATAATGGTGTCGCGGGAGTACTCCACGCCGGCGTATTCGCTGGGCTTGGCGGTACGCAGGGTGATGGGCTCGCGCTTGGCGACGTCTCCCACGAGCGTCCTGCCAGCCTCGATGGTGCCGCCAGCAATCTGCTGCAGCAGCGCGCAGGCGACGTCGAGGGCGACCTCAACAATGTCCGGGTCGACGCCGCGCTCGAAGCGGCGGGACGCCTCAGAGGAGAGCTTGTGGCGGCGAGAGGTCCGGGCCACGGTGATCGGATCCCAGATGGCAGACTCGAAGTAGACATCCGTGGTCTCATCGGAAATCTCTGAGGTCGTACCGCCCATGACGCCGGCGAGGGACTGAATGCCGTTGTCATCGCAGATGACCACGTCACCAGCCGACAGCTCACGCTTGACGTGATCTAGGGTCTCGAACTTCTCCCCTTCTGCGGCATTGCGCACGACAAGGTTGCCGCTGACCACATTGGCATCGAAGGCGTGCATCGGGGCACCCAGCAACAGCATGACGTAGTTCGTGACGTCGGTGGCCACGTTGACGCTGCGCTGGCCGGACAACATGAGCTCGCGCTCCATCCAAAATGGAGTTCGGGCAGCGGGGTCAATACCGGTGACCTTGCGCAGACCGAAGCGCTGGGCTTTGGTTTCCTCGCGCAGGTCAACGTCGATAAGCGCGCCCTGTGCCTGAGGAACAGCCGAGATATCCACACCGGCCGCGCTCGGGTCCTGAGCCACGTCCGGGAAGGTGAGGTCAAACGCCGAAGCCACCTCGCGGGTCAAACCGCGCGCGGAGAGAGCGTAGCCGCGATCCGGGGTGATGTTGACGTCGAAGACGGTATCAGCCAGACCGATGATGGGGCGGGCGTCCTCGCCAACCTTGTCCGCCACCTCGTCCCCTAGAACGATAATGCCGTTGGCCTTGTCGCCGAAGCCGAGCTCAGCGGCGGAGCACATCATGCCGTTGGAGATGTGGTCATAGGTCTCGCGGGCAGCAATCTTGAAGCCGCCGGGCAGCTCAGCACCTGGGAGGGAGACCACGACATAGTCATTGAGACGGAAATTGCGGGCGCCACAGATGATGCCCTGCAGCTCGCCGGTGCCATTTGCGTGGCCAACGTTGACCTGGCAATAACGGATTGGCTTCTTGAACTGCGTGAGCTCTTCAATCTCGACGACCTGGCCAATAACCAGCGGGCCGGTCGTCTCTGGGAGGGCCTCAAATCCCTCAGTTTCAAAACCAACACGGACAAAGCCGGAGTCCAACTCTTCGGAAGGTACGCTCCAGCCGGAATTCGCGGTGCCCAGGATGCGGGTAACCCAGTCTTGGGAAATAAGCATTGTTTTCTCTCTATCCTTTCTCTGGGTTCCTATGCCTGCACGCCGAAGGGCAGGGTGAAGCGAACATCGCCTTCAACCATGTCACGCATATCGGTCAGACCATTGCGGAACTGCAAGGTGCGCTCAAGGCCCATGCCGAAGGCGAAACCTGTGTACTCCTCGGGGTCGATGCCCACGGCACGCAGAACGTTGGGGTTGACCATGCCGCAGCCGCCCCACTCGATCCAGCCGGCGCCGCCCTTCTTATTCGGGAACCACACATCGACCTCGGCCGAGGGCTCGGTGAACGGGAAGTAGTTCACGCGCATGCGGGTGGTGGTCTCGGGGCCAAAAAGAACCTTGGCTAGGTGCTCCAGGGTGCCGCGAAGGTGGGCCATGGTCAGCCCCTTGTCCACTGCTAGGCCCTCCACCTGGTGGAAGACCGGAGTATGGGTGGCATCGAGTTCGTCGGTGCGGAAAACGCGACCCGGGCAAGCGATGTACAGCGGTACGTCTCGCTCAAGCATCGTGCGTACCTGCACCGGCGAGGTATGCGTACGCAAGACCTGCTTGGAGCCTTCCTTGCCCACATGGAAAGTGTCCTGCAACGTACGCGCAGGGTGATCGGGCTTGAAGTTCAGCGCATCAAAGTTAAAGTACTCGGCCTCAACCTCCGGGCCGTCGGCAATCTCCCAGCCCATGCCCACGAAGATGTCGGCGATGCGCTCCGACAACGCGGTAATAGGGTGCAAAGCACCAGTCTGCGCCCGCGTGGTGGGGACGGTAACGTCGACTTTCTCCGCCTTCAGCTGAGCGGCGCGAGCCTCCTGCTCCAGCACTTCACGAATCTGTGCAAAGCGCTTTTCCACCTTGCCGCGGGCCATGTTTACCGCACGACCGGCGTCCTTGCGCTGATCCTTGGGCAACTGGCCCAGCGACTGGCGGGCCTGCGGAATATAGCCACCGTCACCAAGGTGTTCGCGGCGGGCGGAGGTGAGCTCGTCGAGGTCGGATGCAGCCTCGAAGGCGGCAATGGCCTTCTCCGCGGCGGCCCCCAGGGCCTCTTCGGTCAATTCGATCTGAGGTGTATCGGACACGTGCCTTGATTACCTTCTTCTCGCACAAAAACTAACGCGAGCTATCTTACCGTGCTTAACGACTACTGTGGCCACCAGCCCTAGTCACAGAGCAGAGCTAGCTGTTCTGTTGCTTGGCTGATTCATAAAGACAAATGCTGGCGGCCGTAGCCAGGTTGAGTGACTCTGCACGCCCAAGAATCGGAATGCGCACACGCATGTCAGCTTCGTCCAAGAGCTCGCCCAGTCCATGTGCTTCGTTACCAAACAACCAGGCGGTGGGTTGGCTCAGATCTGCCTCAGCTAGATCTACTTCACCATCAGCAGCCGTGGCTAGCACCTGCATCCCGAAAGAGCGCAGCTTGCCCAAGACGTCCTTGATATTGGGATCGCGAGCGACGGGTACATGAAACAGCGACCCCGCCGACGCGCGCGCGACCTTGCAGCCCAAAGGGTCGACCGTCTCACCGGCGAAGATGACACCGTCCGCCCCCATGGCGTCCGAAGTCCTAATCAGGGTACCTGCGTTGCCAGGCTCAGACGTCAGCACTGGGACTGAGACCAGCTGTGGTTTGCCCGCCAGAATCTTGCCGGCGCTCCACAGGACGGGGCGGCACACGGCGAAGAGCCCGGTGCTCGTCGCGGTATCAGACAGGTGCTTGGCCGCCTTATCCGTGATGGGGTGGACATAGACGTCCATATATCCGCAGGCTTGCACGATGTGGGCGAAGCGCTCGGCGGCTCTTTCCGTCACGAAGACGTCGGTCGCCGCTCCCGTGGACACCGCCGCGTCCACAGCGTTTTCGCCCTCGATGATGAAGCGCTCCGCCTTACGACGGTTGGCCGCGCGGTGCAGCTTGGCCGCATTGACTACGCGCGGCGTGCGTTCGGTAAAAGCAGAGGAGAAATCCAGATCCATGTATGTGACGGTACCGACCGAGCTTCACATTGAAAAGTCCCGCTTGCCCACCACGTTCGGGCGGGCAAGCGGGATAAGAGTTCTCCGCGATTCTCTGCAGACGGTTACTTCTTCAGCGGTACGCCGTTTGCGTCCTTATCGTAATTGGAGAAACCACCGGCGATGAACACGAGCTCGACCCACTTCCAGATCACCAATCCAGCGACGAGGAAAATACCAATGATGATAAAGGAAGTAATAAGGCCGACGACGGCAAGAGCCAGCTGCCACATACCGCGCTTCGTGCGGCCGAGGTAGAAGTTATGAACTCCCAATTCACCCAAGAAGAAGCACAAGAGCAGTGCTACTACCCATGACTTTTGCTCTCCTCCAGCCTGTGGCTGCTGGCCGTAGTGTGACTGGTAAGCGTCCTGCTGCGCTGGAACATTCTGAGCCGGCTGCGAACCGCCATACGGGGCCGCGCTATAACCGTACTGGTCGCTCGAAGACCCGAAGGGGTTTGCCTGTTGCGGTTGTCCTCCATTAGAAGCGCCGCCATTGGGCTGATAAGCGTTGTTCGGGTTGGTCATTTCTCTTCTCTCCTTCACACCATGTATCTCTGGCCAGCCCCAAGGACTAAGGACAGGCGGCTTTCATGACAGTACTGTGCAATGTAACACAATCCCTCGGAAGAAGCAGCGCTTAAGGGTTCTTGCGGGCACTACTCCCACAAACGACAAACCCACCGTCCCTCCATCAGGGGCGGTGGGTTCATCTAGCGTCTACGCGCGGTGCTTAGGCAGCCTTCGGAGCGTTGACGTCCTCCGGAAGCGCAGCCTTAGCAGCCTCGCACAGTGCGGAGAAAGCCTCGAAGTCATTAACTGCAAGCTCGGCGAGGATCTTGCGGTCAACCTCGATCTCAGCCAGGCGCAGGCCGTGGATGAGGCGGTTGTAGGTGATGTCGTTCATACGAGCAGCAGCGTTGATGCGCTGGATCCACAGCTTGCGGAACTCGGACTTACGGGCGCGACGATCGCGGTAAGCGTAAGTCATGGAGTGCAGCCACTGCTCCTTGGCCTTGCGGTAAAGGCGGGAGCGCTGGCCGCGGTAGCCCTTAGCGGACTTCAGGATTGCGCGACGCTTCTTCTTGGCGTTAACTGAGCGCTTTACTCGTGCCACAGTAATACTTCCTTATCTTGATTGTGAGTGTGTGGGGATGGGAGTTTCGGCGCTGACTATGCGCGGCCGAGAAGGCGCTTGACGCGCTTGGTGTCTGCCTTGGCGACGTCCTCGGTGCCCTTCAGACGACGGGTGCGCTTGGAAGGCTTGCCCTCCAGGAGGTGGCGGCGGTTAGCCTGCTCGCGGCGCAGCTTGCCGGAGCCAGTCACCTTGATGCGCTTGGCGGTGCCCTTGTGAGTCTTCTGCTTCATGAGAATTAAATCCTTAAATCCTAAGTGGAGCGTGGTCTACTTCTTGCCTTTGCGGACGGGTCCAAGAACCATGGTCATGTTGCGACCATCCTGCTTGGGACGCGACTCCACAACGCCGACCTCTGCGACGTCGTCAGCCAAACGCTCCAACAGGCGGAAACCCAGCTCCGGACGCGACTGCTCGCGGCCACGGAACATGATGGTCACCTTTACCTTGGAACCCTTCTCCAGGAAGCGCACCACGTTGCCCTTTTTCGTCTCGTAATCGTGATCATCAATCTTCGGACGGAACTTCTGTTCCTTCACCACAGTTTGCTGCTGATTCTTACGGGACTCGCGGGCCTTCTGGGCCTGCTCGTACTTAAACTTGCCGTAATCCATGATCTTGGCTACGGGCGGCTTCGCGTTCGGCGCAACCTCGACCAAGTCAAGATCTGCTTCGTACGCGAGCTTGCGAGCATCGTCAGTACGGACGATGCCCACCTGTTCACCACCGGGGCCAACAAGACGGACCTCGGGTACTCGGATGCGCTCATTAATGCGAGCTTCAGCGCTGATTGTGGTTCTCCTCGATTGTGGGGCTAGTAGTGTGCCTACCGAGGCCACAAACGAATAAATCCCGGCGCCAGTGGCATCCGGGAGTTTCTTTTTCAAGCACGCACCACCATGTGGCGCCTACTCTTAACCTTTATCCTGCGTTGGAATGGTGATTCCTACGCGGCCTCAGGTGGGAGAAACTCCGCTTGCGGCCCAAGTACCTCCTGGAGGAGGCGCTACGGGCGGTAGTGCGCACTACTCTAACACCACATGCATCAATCACCAAATCGGCGTGCAGGTGAGTTAGTTGTTGGTTCGGCCGACGCACCTTGCCTCTTCGACGCTGCGCTTGCCGACGCCTCCCCAGCCCTCGGCGCTGCGCCAGGCCGCGCACAACCAACCAAGGGCTTTAGCGCGCCCTCCCCCAGAGCCTCGGCGACAACACGGTCTAGGCCTGCAGCAAGCAAGTTAAGAGCGGGTATAGCCTCCTCGGCGTAGTCGCCGGGCATGGTGACCTCAATGGCCAATCCCACCGTGCCATCGGCATCCTTACCGACCCCCTCGGTTTCCCGGACCCCAATCTGGCGGTGGGTATACCCGTTGTCCTCCTCGGAAAGCCTCCAGCCGCCTTTGGCCCGGGTATGCGGGAGGCGGTCGAGTCCATTGTCTTGCCATTCCACGATGTCATCCATCGCGTCATAAACCTGCGCGGCTTCGGAGATACACGGCAAGTGTGCGCCAAACTTGGCCTGTTCTTCGAGCAGCCACGTGGAATATCCAAATGGTTCCTCGAATTCGCCGGATGAGTCGTATTCCTTCAAGAGGGCCTTGACTGCGCTCCCCGCGTCCCCCTCGGTCCAACGAACGTGGGACCACAGTGCGTAGGCGGCATCGTTGTCCGATTCCTTAATGGCGAGGTCCACAAGCTCAGGGCTAGCCTCGTCGCGCAAAGCCGCGATGGCGATCGGCACCTTTACGGTTGACCATGCAGGCTCTTCACCCCTTAGTCCAGCGTTGAACGTTCCCTGTTGATCCGCCACTGACACTCCGGCTTGAACGTCATACTCGCTTTCGACGTCTGCGACGACGGCGCGCAGCTCCGCATCGAGGTCGTAGCTGTTCTTAACCCCCTCACTAGATGTTTCGGGAGCTTCCTGCACTGCGTCCCTATCCGGGGCAGAACAGCCCGCCGCAGTTGTAGCCACGGCAAGACCGAGAGCCACCGCGGCCGCGTGCGTGAGCTTCTGCCCTACCATCAGACCATCTCCTTGAGGAACCCTCCCGTATAGGAGCCTTCCACCTGTGCCACATCTTCTGGTGTGCCCTGAGCCACGACGGTACCGCCGCCGGAGCCGCCCTCGGGGCCCATGTCAACGATCCAATCTGCAGCCTTAATGACGTCCAGATTGTGTTCAATGATGATAACGGAGTTGCCTTTATCCACCAGGCCCTGGATGACGAGCATGAGCTTGCGGATGTCCTCAAAGTGCAGGCCCGTCGTCGGCTCATCCAAGATGTAGACCGTGCGCCCATTCGTGCGCTTTTGTAGCTCAGATGCCAGCTTCACGCGCTGTGCTTCACCGCCGGAAAGTGTTGTAGCGGCTTGACCCAGGCGGACGTATCCAAGGCCCACCTCCACCAAGGTATTGAGATAACGGTGAATCGAGGTGATGGGCTCAAAGAACTCTGCGGCCTCTGAAATCGGCATGTTGAGGACCTCAGCAATGTTCTTACCCTTATAGAGAACCTCCAGGGTCTCGCGGTTATAGCGTGCGCCCTCGCATACTTCACAGGGCACGTAGACATCGGGCAGGAAGTTCATCTCAATCTTGATGGTGCCGTCACCTTGGCACGCTTCGCAGCGTCCGCCTTTGACATTGAAGGAGAACCGGCCCGGCTTGTAGCCGCGAACCTTGGCCTCCTGGGTTTCCGCGAAGAGGTTGCGGATCTTGTCGAAGACCCCTGTGTACGTCGCCGGATTTGAGCGCGGGGTGCGCCCGATGGGGCTCTGGTCCACCTGCACGAGCTTGTCTAGGTGTTCCACGCCCTCGACGCGCTTGGCTCGACCCGGCACTTGGCGGGCGCGGTTGAGCTTGTTGGCCAAGGTCTTGGCCAAAATCTGGTTGACCACGGTGGACTTTCCGGAACCGGACACGCCTGTAACGCAGACGAGGACGCCCAGGGGGATCTCCACATCAATGCCCTTGAGGTTATTCTCGCGGGCGCCGACCACCTTGAGCATGCGCTCAGGATCGATCGCACGGCGCGTATCGGGGACAGCGAGCTTCTTCTTGCCCGAGAGGTATTGCCCAGTGAGCGATTCCTCCACGGCTTCGATACCGGCGGGTTCACCCTGATAGACCACCGTTCCGCCGTACTCGCCGGCGCGCGGTCCAACGTCGACAAGCCAGTCCGCCTCCCGAATGGTGTCTTCATCGTGCTCCACCACGATCAAGGTGTTTCCGATATCGCGCAAGCGCTTCAACGTGGCGATGAGGCGCTGGTTATCGCGTTGGTGTAGGCCGATGGAGGGCTCATCGAGCACGTAGAGAACTCCCGCTAGGCCGGAACCGATCTGTGTGGCGAGGCGGATGCGCTGCGCTTCACCACCGGACAGCGTGGAGGCGCCGCGGTCGAGGGTGAGGTAGTTCAGACCGACGTCGAGAAGAAAGCGCAAGCGCGCCTGGATTTCCTTTAGTACAGCACCAGCGATGATCTCCTCGCGGTGGCCCAGAACGAGCGAGTCGAGGAACTCTGCTGCCTCCTCGATGGACAGCGCCGTCAGGCCCGCGATGGACTGCTCACCGTGAGCGGTCGAGGCCAAGCGCACCGCCAGGATTTCGGGCTTGAGGCGCGTGCCGTTGCAGGCATTACAAGGAACGCGACGGGTGTACTGAAGCAGGCGGTCCTTCTGCGATTCGGAATCAGCCTGATCAAGCTTGCGCTCCAGGAATCCGATGGCACCTTCAAAAGGCGCGGACCAATTGCGTTGGCGGCCATAGCGGTTCTTGTAGCGCACGCTGACTTCCACGTCAGTGCCATAAATCAAGGCGTGACGCTGCTCCTCAGTCAACTCAGAAACCGGTGTGCGGGGATCGAAGTCGAGGGCCTTCGCTAGGCCTTCGACGAGCTTGACGAAGTACCTCGCATTGGGACTCGACGTCCACGGTTGGATGGCCTCCACAGCCGGAGCATCCGGGTCTGGGATCAACAGATCAACGTCAACCTCAAGGCGGGTGCCCAAACCGTCACACACCGGGCAGGAACCGAAAGGTGCGTTGAAGGAAAAGGCGCGCGGCTCATATTCCTCAATGGTCAGCGTATGGCCGTTGGGGCAGGCAGCCTTCTCCGAGTAGGTGTGAGTGAGCTCCTCCCTGTCGACGAAATCCAGGGTTACCAGGCCATCAGCCAAGCGCAGAGCAGTCTCCACGGAATCCGTCAGCCTCTGCTTTTGGGAAGCCTTGACCTGCAAGCGATCCACGACGACGTCGATGTCATGCTTAATCTGCTTCTTCAGCTTGGGCGGATCACTGAGTTGGTAGAGCTCACCATCCACCCGGACGCGGGAATATCCCTGCGCCGCGAGGTCCGCGAAGAGGTCAACGAACTCGCCTTTACGGCGGCGCACAACCGGTGCGAGGACCTGAAACTTAAGCTTCTCCTCGTGGCTTAAAACCTCATCCACGATTTGCTGTGGGGTTTGACGCTCAATGACGGCATCGCACTGAGGGCAGTGCGCCGTGCCCGCGCGGGAGAAGAGCAGACGCAGGTAATCATAGATCTCGGTGATGGTTCCCACTGTTGAGCGCGGGTTGTGGTTGGTGGACTTTTGGTCAATGGACACCGCCGGAGAAAGCCCATCAATGAACTCAACGTCCGGCTTATCCATCTGGCCAAGGAACATGCGCGCATAGGAGCTCAAGGACTCAACGTAGCGCCGCTGGCCCTCGGCAAAGATGGTGTCGAAAGCAAGCGAGGACTTGCCCGAGCCAGATAGGCCGGTAAACACCACCAATTTGTCGCGCGGAATATCGATATCCACGCCCTTGAGGTTGTGCTCACGCGCACCTCGTACGACCAAACGATCAGCCACTAGTTGCTGCCTTCCTACACAAATGTATGTGTGTTCAGAGAGTTCTCAATCAGAATGTCCCCGTATGGTTGGACTTATGAACAACGCGCTTGAGCTTCATAAAATTTCCGTGTCCGACATGAACAACAATTGCTACCTACTGTGTGCGGGCGAAGAAGCGCTGCTTATCGACGCCTCCGCTGACGCCCCCGCGCTTCTTTCTCTAGCCGCAGATAACGGAGTAAAGATCACCTCCGTGCTTACCACCCACCGCCACTGGGACCACGTGCGTGCATTGAAAGAAGTCTTGGACACAACCGGCGCCGTGCACTATGCCTCTTTCCTCGACTCCCCTGCCCTGCCCGCGCCCGTCGACGTGGAGCTCGAGCATGGCGATACCCTGCCTTTTGCCGGCTTCGACCTACCCGTCATCATTTTGCGCGGACACACTCCAGGCGGTGCAGCGGTTGCAGCGGAGATTGACGGTGTCACCAACCTCTTCGTCGGCGATTCCCTCTTCCCCGGCGGCGTGGGGAAAACCACCTCGGAAGGTGACTTCGTGCGCCTGTACAAGGATGTCACGCAGCGGCTCTTTGATGTTTACCCCGACGAAGCGATCGTCCGCCCTGGACACGGAGCGCCCACAACGCTTGGCACAGAGCGCCCGCATCTGGACGAGTGGTGGGAGCGCCGTTGGTAACGACGTGTTAACTGCTGCCCTCACAGCAGCAGTTGTTTAACCCGCGTACTATGGTGTGACGAACGTCTTTACAGATCTATCGAATGGAGCACGTCATGATTCGTAAGTTTGCCCGTCCTATGCTGGCCTCCGTGTTCATCTGGGATGGTGTGGATACGCTCCGCAACACCTCGGAGCACGTCGCGGACACCGAGTCCGTGCTCAAGCGCCTGCGCAAGGTGCTGCCGCGCGAGTACGCAGGCTACATCCCTAACGACCCCGAGCTGGTTACCCGCGCGCTCGGCGGCGCAAAGACCGCCGCGGGCACCAGCTTGGCGCTGGGCAAGGCACCGCGCACCTCCGCTGCTGTGCTGGCGCTGACTCACGTCCCCAACTTGGTTGGAAATGCTTTCTGGACCGCAGATTCCAAGGAAGAAAAGGAAGCACAGCGCAACGGCTTCATTACCAACACCGCTCTGCTCGGCGCCCTGGCCATCGTCACCCAGGACACCGAAGGTAAGCCATCTGTGCGTTGGCGCGCTGCCAAGGCTTCCGAGCGCGCGAACAAGAAGATCCAGCAGGCGCTGCCGGGCAAGTCCGAGCAGCAGAAGTTTGCGGAGGACTTCTCCACCCGCGCCAATGAGATTTCTTCTGATGTCACGGCCAAGGCCAATGACTGGCTCGAGACCGCCAAGGACTACGTCGAGGACAACCGCGATGACTGGGAGTCCACCGGACGCGATTTCCTCGAGTCCGCACGCACCTTCGTGGAAGACACCGCCGAGACCGCGCGCGAGTTCATTGAGGACAACAAGGATGACTGGCTCGACGCAGCCCGTGATAACTCCGCTACCGCTCGCAAGGGCCTCGTCAAGGCGGCCGGCAAGGCGCAGGACCGCGCTGACGCGGCCCTGGCCAAGGCCGATTCGCTTGATAGCAAGCGCGCCCAGAAGAAGGCTCGCAAGCGCGCGGAAAAGCTGCAGAAGGAAGCATCCAAGAAGCTCGATAAGGCATTCAAGAAGTTCGGTGACCGCCTCTAAGCACGTCGCCTAAAGTTGCGGATAGCCCCGCAACGCACCGTGATACATGGAAGCGGTGGAGACAACAACGGCTCAGCTAGTATGCTGGGCCGTTGTTCTTTTCTACCCAGGAGAAGCCTTCAAACGCGCCCAAGGAGCCTTGTGTCTGAATCTTCATCCGTGCCTCGCACCGCAAACCCTGGTGCTCAAGCAAACGATCCGCACACCGAGATTGCCAGTGAACAAGCCTATGTCGATGGCCTTTTTGCGCGTCTCGATAATGAGGTCCACGCCGCAAATGAGCGCCTCAATGAGGTACAGGCTGCCGTCGATCCGCATACCCCGGATGCCGATGCTCTGGTGCGCCGCGAAACCGAGTACCACGGGTTGCAGGCCAAGCTGGACCGTCTAAACATCGCCCAACTCGGCCTAGTTTTTGGGCGCATCGACATTGATGCACCCGGTGATAACCCCACCCCGGAGGGACTAGACCGCCGCTATATCGGCCGCATGGGGCTCGATGCCCGCGAGGAGGATTACCGCACGCTCCTTCTGGATTGGCGCGCCCCGATGGCGCGACCTTTCTACCTTGCCACCACCGCGCACCCCGAGGGAGTCCACGTCCGCCGGCACATCAGGACTACTGGGCGCACGGTAACCGGAATCAGCGACGAAGTCCTCGAAGGCGAGTCACACACCGACAGCAGCGACGTTGCCAGTGAGTCCGCCCTCCACCACGTCATGCAACAGGCCCGCACTGGGCACATGCCTTCCATTGTGGAAACCATTCAGAGGGAGCAGGACGAAATCATCCGAGACAGCACGCGCGGCGTCATGGTGGTCGAAGGCGGGCCAGGAACCGGCAAGACGGCGGTGGCACTGCACCGTGTGGCCTATTTGCTCTACACCTACCGCGAACAACTGGCCGCCACGGGTGTGCTCATCGTGGGTCCCAACTCCACCTTCCTGGAGTATATTTCCCGGGTGCTTCCGGAGCTTGGTGAAACCGGCGTTGTGCTTTCTACCATCTCTTCTCTCTTCCCCGGCATTGAGGCTACTCACCCTGAGTCCCTGCTCGCGCGCGAAATCAAAGGCTCCGCGGCCATGGTGGAGATCCTCGGCAACGCGGTGAAAGACTATCAACGCCTGCCGGAACAATCGCGCACGCTCGAGATCGATCGGCTCGAGCTCACCGTGGACCCACAGATGGTCAAGGCAGCACGGACACGTGCACGGCGCTCGCGCAAACCGCACAACGATGCACAAGCAGCGTTTGCGGAGCACCTCACCGAGTCGCTGGCCCAGCAGATGGCTGAACGCATTGGCGCTGACCCTCTCGGCGGCAACAACCTGCTCTCCCGCGCGGATGTGGATCAGCTCCACGACGACCTCGCGGAAGAACCCCAGGTGCTAGAGCTCATCGACGAGTTCTGGCCCCACCTGACACCCACCGATGTCCTCGCCGATCTCCTCAGCAGCACCGAACGCATCGATTCGGCGGCCGGCGACTATGATGATGAAACCCGCAGTGCGCTCTACCGTGAGGACGGCCGAGCTTGGGCGCCTTCCGACGCCGCGCTTCTCGACGAACTTGCGGTTCTCATCGGCATGCCCGACCCCGAAGCAGAACGTGTCGCCGAAGAAAAAGAATGGCGTGAGCAAGTCGCAGAGGCAGAAGACGCACTCGATATCCTGAGCTCTTCCGATTCCACCGACAACGATGACGACATGTTCGAAGCGGAGATTCTCTCTGCCCACGACGTCATCGACGCCGAGCACCTCGCTCGACGCCACGAGGTTCGGGACTCCCGCACCACCGCCCAGCGCGCCCGTGAAGACTACACGTGGGCCTACGGGCACGTCATCGTCGACGAGGCCCAAGAACTCACCCCGATGGAATGGCGCATGATTTTTCGCCGTAGCCCCTCGCGGTGGATGACTCTCGTGGGCGACACGTCCCAGACCGGTGCCCCTGCCGGCGTCGATGATTGGGCGGACACGCTCGAGCCGTTCGTCGGCGAGCGCTTTCGGCTTCACGGGTTAAGCGTCAACTACCGCACCCCGCGCCCAATTACCGAATTGGCCAATCAACTCTTGGAATCCATCAACCCCGAAGCGACGCCGGGTATCGCTGTTCGCGACGGCGTGGACGTCATCTGGCGCGAGGATACGGACGACCTTGAGCCAGCTACCTTCCAGGACGATGAAGGGCGCCTGCGGGCTGTGATCACGGCGGCCAACGTTGAGCACACCAAGGGGCTAGAGTTTGACCACGTCACCGTAGTCAACCCGGATGACATCGTGGCAGCATCACCGCAAGGTCTGCACAACCTCTACGTGGCCCTCACGCGCGCGACGCAGTCCTTGACCATCGCCGGCCGTTACGCGGAGGTTTTCGGTTAGTCTGGTGCGCATGGCACTTTCCGATATCGCCCGCAAAGTCGAATCCACCGCGAATGCATTCTCACTCAAGCACTCCGCACGCAAAGGCTGGCAGCCCAGCATTACTGGCTATGCCGGCTACGGCAACGAGGACTTTGTCCACGTGCTTGGCCGCGTGCTCATGCACGATCCCAAGGCTGAGGAACGCGATACGTGGACCCAACGCGGATACCGCCAATTCTTCACCATCCAGGTCACGCATCACGAGGTCGAAGTAACTGTTGGCGGTAAGACGGTGTCGGGCACCACGAACGACAACGGCTATATCGATGTCCTCGTCCATGATCACGGGCTAGAACCTGGCTGGCACGACGTCACCATCCGCGCCAAAGGCGCGGACGAGGTGCGCGCGGAAGTCCTCATCGTGGACAAAGACACGACATTCGGTGTGGTCAGCGATATCGATGACACCATCATGGTGACCTGGCTGCCGCGAGCCATGATTGCAGCGTGGAATTCCTGGGTAAAGCGCACCAATACGCGAACCCCCGTCGAAGGCATGGCCAGTTTCTACCGGGAGATCTCTCAACAGCACCCAGAGGTTCCCTTCGTCTACCTCTCCACCGGTGCGTGGAATACCTATGACACCTTGGTCAATTTCATGGCGGAGAACGGCTTCCCACGTGGCCCACTGTTGCTCACCGACTGGGGCCCAACGCCCACCGGTCTTTTCCGCAATGGCCAAGAACACAAGCGCGTCCAACTGCGCAACTTGTTCATTGCTTTCCCCAAATTGCGCTGGCTTCTCATCGGTGATGATGGGCAGCACGATCCTCTGACTTATGCCGACGCCGCGGCGGAGCATCCCAACCGTGTGGCAGCGCTAGCAATACGCAACCTCACGCCACAAGAGCAGCTGCTCTCCCATGGCTCGCTTGCTCCCTTGGTCAAGGTCAACAAAGAGTCTTCTTTCGATATCCCGCTTATTCAAGGCGCCGACGGTAACGCCCTCGCCCGCGCCTATCGCAAGCTTCGGTTCGGCTCTTAGAAAAGCACCACAACGCGCAAACACGCCCCAGAGACTTCCGACGAAGAAGTTTCTGGGGCGTGTGCGTACCGTAGCCCGAGAAGGCTTAGTTGACGGTGTGGACGATCATGACGTCACAATCAGACTGACGCGCGACATCCGCCGGAACCGAACCGAGCAGACGGCCGGTCAAGGAATTAATTCCGCGGTTACCAACGATGAGCAGGTCAGCCTTGTTGTCGTTGACGATGGACATCAGAGCCTGAACCGGGGTGCCCGGACGCACAGCGGTCTCCACCTTCGTCACGCCGAACTTCTCTGCGTGTTCCTTGCCGGAGGCGAGGTTGGCTTGAGCCTTCTCATCACCGAGAATCGTCACTGAATCCTGGCGCAGTGTCTTGGAGGCTTGCTCCTGGTTCTCGTAGTAGGCGCAACCGATGATGAGGGTGGCATCGAAGGCTGCGGCGATCTTGGCGGCGCGCTCCACTGCGAGCAGGGAGGACTTGGAACCGTCGGTACCGACCACGATCTTGTTGTAATCGCTCATGATGACCTTTCTTCGCTGGGCCCCAACCTTGAGGCCACCGCTAAACAAAATTCTAAAAGCTTTTGCGCACCCGCTAGTCTAACAACGCTGGCGTGTTCGCGTCGATCAGCGCGTGTGCTGTACGCCCGACTGGAGCCCGGCGCTTACTCAGTGGTGTTGACCACCACAACATCCGCGTGGGCCTTACGGGTTAGCTCCGTCGCAACGGAACCGAATACCCGGCCGCGAACTGAATGGATTCCCTTGTTACCCACCACGAACAAGTCGACGTCATAGTCCTTGCCCACCTCGATGAGTGAGTTCACAGGGTCGCCAGACTTAGCGATGATCTCGATGCGCTTCGCACCCTCGCCGTGCGCGATCTCCGCGGCATTGTTGAGGAAATTCTCTGACATTTCCTCGCTGACGACGGGCACGCGGGCGTCCTCTGCGTTCGGTGCGCCGAGCATCGAACCGGAGTGGTTGTAGAAAGCAGACACGATGATCAACGTCGCATCATAAGCACGCGCCATGGATGCGGCAGAACGGACGGCACGCAGGGATGTCGGTGATCCATCGGTTCCCACGGCGATGACGTTGTAGCTCAGCATGATTCTCCTTATATCTAGTGGTTAATCCCTAACAGTATGGCACGGCTGCCCACGCTGAGTGTGGTGTTACCCGCCCAGTGCACTAACGAGGTTTCAGTATGCCGGCCCAGACTGTTAAATCCCGGCCTCTTTGAGTCCACGTTGCTCCTTCTTCAGGTCCGCGATCTCATCGCGCAAGCGCCCCGCCAGCTCGAATTTAAGCTCTCGGGCGGCTTCGCGCATTTGGGTCGTCAGGTCGTCGATAAGCGCCTGCACCTCGTCGGCAGCCATGGAGGACACATCGGGCTTCTCGACGATTGCCGTGGGGTCCGCCCCCTGCTCCTGCTCATCGGCGTTGTCGTAGACCTGGTCCAAAATGTCAGCGATCTTCTTGCGCAATGGCTGCGGGTCGATGCCGTGTTCCTTGTTATAGGCAATCTGTTTTTCACGGCGGCGCTCAGTCTCCTCGATGGCTTCCTGCATCGAGTCCGTAATCTTGTCTGCGTACATGATGACCTCACCGGACACGTTTCGGGCGGCGCGGCCAATTGTCTGGATGAGCGAAGTGGTGGAACGCAGGAAGCCTTCCTTGTCTGCGTCCAAAATGGCGACGAGTGAGACTTCGGGAAGGTCGAGGCCCTCGCGCAGCAGGTTAATACCTACGAGCACATCGAATTCACCCAAGCGCAGCTGCCGCAGTAGCTCCACGCGCTGCAGCGTATCGATATCCGAGTGGAGGTAGCGCACCTTGATGCCATGCTCCAGAAGGTAATCAGTGAGGTCTTCTGCCATGCGCTTAGTCAAGGTGGTGACCAATACACGCTCCTGCTTAGCGGTGCGGGCGCGGACCTCATCGATGAGGTCATCGATCTGGCCCTTGGTGGGTTTGACCGTCACCTTGGGATCCACCAGGCCGGTGGGGCGAATGACCTGTTCGACGAACTCGCCGCCGGAGGCCGTCATTTCAAAATCACCAGGCGTGGCCGACATGTAGACGGTTTGCCCCACGCGCTCCTCAAACTCATCAAAGGTGAGTGGCCGGTTGTCTACGGCAGACGGCAAACGGAAGCCAAACTCCACGAGGTTGCGCTTACGGGCCATATCACCCTCAAACATGCCACCGATCTGCGGGACGGTCACGTGGGACTCATCGATGATGGTAAGGAAGTCCTCCGGGAAATAATCCAAGAGTGTCGCCGGCGCCGAACCGGCAGGGCGCCCGTCGACGTGGCGCGAATAGTTCTCAATGCCGGAGCAAAAGCCCACCTGCTCGATCATCTCGAGGTCGTATTCGGTGCGCATTCGCAGGCGCTGTGCTTCGAGCAACTTGCCGCGGTTCTCCAGCTCGGCGAGGCGTTCCGCAAGTTCTTCCTTGATGTCCTCGATGGCCCGCGCCATGCGCTCTGGACCCGCCACGTAATGAGTCGCGGGGAAGATTCGCACCTCGTCGACTCGCTCGAGAACATCGCCCGTCAACGGGTGGATGTAGTAGAGCTCATCCACGTCATCGCCGAAGAATTCGATGCGCACCGCACGCTCCTCATAGGCGGGGATGATATCCACGGTATCGCCCTTGACGCGGAAGGTTCCGCGCGTAAAACCCACGTCATTGCGCTCGTACTGGATATCCACGAGCAGGCGCAGGAAGCGATCGCGGTCAATCTCCTCCCCTTCCTCCAGCACGACCGAGCGGTCGAGGTAGGACTGCGGCGTGCCCAAGCCATAGATGCAGGACACAGAGGACACAACGACAACATCACGGCGGGAAAGAAGCGCCGAGGTGGCGGAGTGGCGCAGGCGTTCCACGTCCTCATTAATCGAGGAGTCCTTCTCAATATAGGTATCCGTCTGCGCGATATAGGCTTCCGGCTGGTAGTAATCGTAGTAAGAAACGAAGTACTCAACGGCGTTGTGCGGGAGGAGCTGGCGCAGCTCATTTGCCAACTGGGCCGCCAGCGTCTTATTCGGCGCCATCACGAGTGTCGGGCGCTGCTGCTTTTCGATGAGCCACGCCGCAGTAGCGGATTTACCGGTACCCGTGGCACCCATGAGGACGACGTCGCGCTCGCCGCGGCTCAGCCGCTCATCCAGTTCCGCGATGGCGGCGGGTTGGTCGCCGGCGGGCTGGTACTCTGATTCAACACGAAAATCGGCCGAGCGCCGTTCGATTTCACCGACAGGACGGTGTTCCGAGACCGGCAGGATAGGGTGTTCAGCAGCAAAAGCCATGCCGACCAGTCTAACGCGCCGAAGCCTAAACCTGCTAGGTCCCGGCAGGTCAACAACCCAGCCACTGTGTGAGGCAAGAGAGAACGGTTTAGGGCAATACAGCACGCGTCGTGCGCAGCCACAGATCTAACTCACCCGTGGTTTCCCACAGAGCATAAATCGGGGAATTATTGGGCTCCATCGCTGTGTTAATTTTCTGGCGCAGCCAGGCCCGAGTCTGCGGCGTGCGCAGCGCTTTAACGGATTCGACACTGACTCCAGCGGGAAGTTTGTCCGCCGGGGACGTCGCCAGTGCGCCTAAGGCGATGACGACCTCGGCGTCGTCAACATCGATGGGAGAATCCACGCAGCTTTTCTTAAACGTGTCGAGGTCGAAGGAGCCATCACGAATTTCCGCGAGCACTTCGCACGCGGCGTGATTATCAAAAGGCCCAACGTCCCAGGTTCCCATGGAGGGGCAGATTAAGCACTCAAGATGAACGGGGCGCGAGCACAAGGTAAATTTTAGCCACCATATGCTTTAAAAGTTGCCGCTCTCCTTTAGAATCGGCTGGCATGAAGTTTCGTTCCCTCGCCAGCGCAGTAACCATCGCCGGTCTCGTGCCCGTCGCTATCGTGTCCCACACGCCCACCGCCCAAGCTTCTCCGTGTACGGCCTATTCGAAATCCGGTAGCTTCACGTCGAAGTCCGAGGCCTCCGGGCCGGGAGGTGGCTCTTCGCTAGGAGGGCTCGACGCGCTGCTGGGTAGCTCCTCTCGTTCGAGCAGTTCAGGTGACTCCGCAGCACCACAGCGCAGCAACTATAACCAGCGCCAAATCACCGGCGGACCGACACAAATCATGCAGCTCATCACCGGTTCCGGTTCCCCGAACCGCACCGACCAAAAATTCGACATTTCCGGAACCGACCTCGGCATTGCCTACTCTGACAACGCGGGCCGCTCCTACTACGTCTTCGGCGATTCCATGGATTGTTCGAGCGACGGTGATGGGTGGCGTTCCAACCTCCTCTTGCGCACGAGCGACCACGACTACGGTGATGGCCTACGTCTGGAGGAGGCGCTGACTAACTCCGGATGGTCCGCCAATGGCCGCGCAAAGGAGTTCATCCCCTCCCAAAAGGTGGGAGATCAAGATACCAACGGCGAGCGCACCACCATCCCCACAGCGGGCATCGTGGTCGACGGCGTGCACTACATCGACTACATGTCCGTGCGCTCTTGGCACGACCCGAAAACCGGATGGTCCACCAATTTTGGTGGGACCGTGAAGTCGACCGACGGCGGAGTCACGTGGCGCGCGGTACCGGAGGCCACGCGCACTAACGCTAGCCACGGGACGAACGCTCCCATTCCCGGCGGCGCAAACTACCGCCCAGGTTTCGAAAAGCTGCAGCAATCGGCCTTCATCGAGCACGACGACTATATCTACCGTTACTCCACGGGAAACGGCCGCCGTGGCCCGGCATATTTATCCCGCGCGTTGAAGTCTGAATTCCCCAACGAAGATGCCTTCAGCTACTACTCGGATGGCTCATGGGTGAAGGATCCCGCGCGGGCCACCGAGGTGCTCGATGGCAAGGTCTCCGAGCTTTCCGTGGCCTACAACCACTACTTGGGCAAGTACGTCACCATGTATGGAGTGGAGGGAGAGGGCATCGTCATGCGGACCGCAGATAGCCCCGAAGGACCATGGTCACCGCGCCGCATGCTCGTGGGCGCGAAGACCACCGAGGTTGTCAGCGGCGAGCCACTCAATGACACGTACGCGCCCTTCGTGTTGCCGAACCAGGATGACCAGCACCTGTATTACACGCTGACATCGTGGCACGATTACAACACCATGCTGATGCGCACTGACCTTGATTTCGTGGGCGAGGACATGGAGAACAACGACCACATCGCAGTCTCTGACGTCGTAGCAACGCGCTAGGAGCTTCTGCCAGGAAGTTGCTGCTAGGAAGCTGCGTGCCTAACCTAGGCGGGCGCGCAGCTTCTCGACGACCTCCTCGACCTGCTCATCCAGTGCTTCGCGGGGGCCGTTGTTGTCAATGATGAAGTCAGCGGCAGCACGCCGCACATCGTCCGGAATCTGCGCGGCGATCCTGCGGCGTGCGTCCTCCTCATCCAGCCCGCGGTATGCCACCAGGCGGCGCACACGCTCCTCTGCGTCAACGTCAACAACAATGGTGGCGTCCATATCCTTGTGGAGTCCTTTGTCCACGAGGAGCGGCATATCGTAGACCACGAAATCGGCACCGGCTTGACGCGCTGCGTCGAAGCGGGCTTGGGTTTCCTCGTTAATGCGCGGGTGCGTAATCGAGTTGAGCACAGCGGTCTTCTCGCGACTAGAGAAGGCACGGGAAGCTAGCAACCTCCGGTCCAGACTTCCGTCTTCTTGGAGAATATCTTCCCCGAAAGCCTGCGCCAGTTCTGTGAGCGCTGGTTGACCCGGTTCAACAATGTCCCGGGCTATCTGATCGGCATCCACTAATTCCCAGCCGTGGCGCACGAGAAGCTGCGCCACAGTCGATTTTCCGCTGCCGATTCCGCCGGTGAGTCCAATGAGCTTCATACCGGCTTAGGATACGCGAAAGGCCGCCTCTCCCACAGCGGAGAGAAGCGGCCTTTCTGCAAGAACTAGATCGTCTCGGACTAAACGGCGGAGCCTATCCGAGAGGACTTAGCTTTTAGTTGCCAGCGAGCTTGTCGCGCAGAGCAGCAAGCTGCTCGTCGGAAGCGAGGGAGCCGCCAACCTCTGCCTGAGAATCGGATGCCGGAGCTGCATCCTGAGACTCGGAAGAGTAGTTGGAGTTGGCAGCGGACTCGGCGGCCTCAGCGGCTGCAGCACGGTTGCGCTCGATCTGAGCGGTGTGCAGGTTGAAGCGACGCTCGGACTCGGCGTAGCGAGCCTCCCAAGCCTGGCGCTGCTCGTCGTAGCCCTCGAGCCACTCGTTGGTCTCCGGGTCGAAGCCCTCCGGGAACACGTAGTTGCCCTGCTCGTCGTAGGAGTCAGCCATGCCGTACTTGGACGGATCGAACTCGTCGGTGTAGTCCTCGTCTGCCTGCTTAACGGACAGGGAGATGCGGCGACGCTCGAGGTCGATGTCGATGACCTTGACCATGACTTCCTGGCCAACGTTGACAACCTGGTCCGGAACCTCCACGTGGCGCTGAGCCAGCTCGGAGATGTGGACGAGACCCTCGATGCCCTCCTCGACGCGAACGAAGGCGCCGAACGGAACGAGCTTGGTGACCTTGCCCGGAACGATCTGGCCCACAGCGTGGGTGCGGGCGAAGACGCGCCACGGATCTTCCTGGGTTGCCTTCAGGGACAGGGACACGCGCTCGCGGTCCAGGTCGACGTCGAGAACCTCGACGGTGACCTCGTCACCCACGGTGACAACCTCGGACGGGTGGTCGATGTGCTTCCAGGACAGCTCGGAAACGTGAACCAGGCCGTCGACACCGCCGAGATCGACGAAGGCGCCGAAGTTGACGATGGAGGAGACAACGCCCTTGCGGACCTGGCCCTTCTGCAGCTGGTGCAGGAACTCGGAGCGGACCTCGGACTGGGTCTGCTCGAGGTATGCACGGCGGGACAGAACAACGTTGTTGCGCTGCTTGTCCAGCTCGATGATCTTGGCCTCGAGCTCCTGGCCGATGTACGGCTCCAGGTCGCGGACGCGGCGCATCTCAACGAGGGATGCCGGGAGGAAGCCACGGAGGCCGATGTCCAGGATGAGACCACCCTTGACAACCTCGATGACGGTACCGGTGACCGGCTCTTCCTTGGCGTGCAGCTCTTCGACGGCGCCCCAAGCACGCTCGTACTGTGCGCGCTTCTTGGACAGGATCAGACGGCCTTCCTTGTCCTCCTTGGTGAGAACAAGTGCGTCGATCTCGTCGCCGACCTCGACAACCTCATCCGGGTTGACGTCGTGCTTGATGGAGAGCTCGCGGGACGGGATGACGCCCTCGGTCTTGTAACCGATGTCGAGCAGGACCTCGTCGTGGTCAACCTTGACCACGGTGCCCTCGACGATGTCACCATCGTTGAAGTACTTGATGGTGGCGTCGACAGCTGCGAGGAAGTCCTCTGCGGTTCCGATGTCGTTGATCGCAACCTGAGGGGTGTTAGAAGTTGGCATGTAGTTATGCTCCGAATAAACGTAGGAGATCGTAATTGGACAGTTACGCGTCTCTTGAAAAGCGTCATTAAGCAGCGCGAATGCGCAAGGCTTAAGATGGATTTCAATCCCGACTCGCAGCCGTGCCGAGCTCTCCTACAGTAGCCCAGCGCGTCCCGAGTCATAGACACGCCCGTACAACCCTACATCCTCGCAGCTAAAACGGCAAATGCGCCATGGAAAAAGAATTGGGAAAGGAAGAATGTCTGCAGCATCGTTTTCGGCATCCTCTGCCAACCGCAACTTTTGGGATACTGACGCCGACTCCTACCACGCGGAACACCCCGAATACCTATCCTCTTTCTACTGGTGCCCGGAAATGCTGCATGAGGCTGAGGCGCAACTGCTTGGCGACGTCTCCTCCGCCACCGTTCTCGAGCTAGGTTGCGGCTCCGCGCCGTGCACGCAGTGGCTGCAAGGACGCACGCACTTTGCGACGGGTTTCGATCTCTCGTCGGGAATGCTCTCCCATGCCGCGCCCGAGCTACCGCTAGTCCAAGCTGATGCCCTAGCGCTTCCCTATCGCGACGAATCCTTTGACGTCGTCTTCTCCGCCTTCGGCGCCCTACCCTTCGTGGCCGACCTGGACGCGGCGCTGTGCGAGGTCCACCGGGTCCTGCGCCCACGTGGACGCTTTGTCTTTTCTGTGCCGCACCCAATGCGCTGGGTCTTCCCCGACGATCCCCAGAACCTCACAGCAGAGCTGTCCTATTTTGAGCGCGCCTACCTCGAACAGGATGTCAACGGTGAGCTTAGCTATGCCGAGTTTCACCGCACGATGGGTGATTGGGTGCGAGCACTACAGGTTCGCGGATCCTTCGAGATTTGCAACCTCATCGAACCCGAATGGCCAGAGGGCCTCGACACCACGTGGGGCCAGTGGTCTCCAGAACGAGGTGAAATTTTCCCTGGCACTGCCATCTTCGTGTGCGAAGCACGATAGCCCGGACCCCTGCCCACCCTGGTGCGGAGTGTGCCGCCCGCAGCGAACTAAGCTGGCAGCCATGCTTTTAGAACGCCTCGGGATTTTTCTGCGCCGCACGGTGGCCTGGTGGATTGACGCCTTCCTCGCCGCCGCTGTCATCGTGGTAATCAAATGGGCAATCAACCTCAGCACCGACGGAGTATTGAGCGGCAGAGCAGGAGCTATCTACGACATCATCGCGCTCGCCCTCGTCTTCTACGTCTACCGGGTGTGGGCGGAGGCAACGAAGCAGACTTCTCTGGGCAAGTGGTCGTTGAAGCTAGAAGTCATCGCTGAGCATCCCGGAATCGCCAGCGCAGCAATTCGCAACAGCTGGCTACTCCTTACTCTTGTTGCGCTGACAGGACTCCCCTATGTTGAAGCAACCATCTTGGCCATCCTTGGCCTCAGCGTCCTTGTGCTGGGCCAAACCCCCTTCGATCTCCTCGCCGGGTGTTTGGTCGAGCGCCGCACGCCCACCGAGGACGAGCGCGCGGTGGGCTTGACCTAACCTCTAGTGCGCTGCGGCATCCCAGTTCTTGCCCACGCCAACGGACACCTCGAGCGGAACAGTCAACTCGATAGCCTTGTCCATTTCGCGTTCTAGGATGCGCTGTACGTCTTCTGCCTCTCCGGGAGCCACCTCCACGACAAGCTCATCGTGAACCTGGAGCAGCACGCGCGAGGCCATGCCTTCAAGGGCCTTATCCACACGGATCATGGCAACCTTGATGATATCCGCAGCAGTTCCCTGGATGGGCGCGTTCAAGGCAGCGCGCTCAGCGTTCTCACGGGCCACGCGGTTATCGGAGTTTAGCTCCGGCAGGTAGCGGCGGCGCCCAAAGACCGTGGAGGTATAACCGTCCTTTCGGGCCTGCACCACTACCTCGTCGAGGTAGCGCTTCACGCCGCCGAAACGCTCAAAGTAGCTCTCCATAATCTCCTTAGCCTCGCGCGCTGGGATACCCAGCTGCTGCGATAGGCCAAAAGCGGAAAGTCCATAGACCAAGCCATAGGACATAGCCTTGACTCGGCGGCGCAGCTCCGAGGTGACCTCATCCACCGGTACATCGAAAACCTTGGATCCGACGTAGTTATGCAGGTCCTCGCCTTCGCGGTAGGCCTCGATGAGCCCGGGGTCTGCGGAGAGATGCGCCATGACACGCATCTCAATCTGGGAGTAGTCGGCCGTAATCAAGGACTCAAAGCCTTCGCCGACCACAAAAGCCGAACGGATCTGGCGTCCTGCCTCAGTGCGCACCGGAATATTCTGCAGGTTCGGTTCCGTCGAAGACAGACGGCCCGTCGAAGTCACCGTTTGGTTAAACGTGGTGTGGATGCGGCCATCCGGCTGAATGGTCTTAATGAGACCTTCCAGCGTTGTCTTCATCTTCTGATACTCGCGGTGGGCCAGCAGGTGATCGAGGAAGGGGTGCGGATGGGTAGCAGCAAGCTGCTCAATTTCCTTAGCCGCGGTGGAATAGCCGGTCTTGGTCTTCTTCGTCTTCGGCATGTCAAAAGTATCGAAGAGCACCGACTGCAGCTGCTTCGGGGAATTCAGGTTGAGAGAATCATCACCGGCCAGCTCGCGGGCGGCGCGTTCCTGTTCATTGACCTGCTCAATGAAGGCATCGCGCTGAGTTTCTAAGACATCCCTGTCGACTGCAATACCGGCGGCCTCCATGCGGGCAAGGATGTTGACCAGCGGCAACTCCAGGTCGGTATAGAGCTCGAAGGAGTCAATCTCCTGGAGTTGACGCGTTAGTTCTGCCGCTAACTCCATAATGGCAGCAGCCTGATCCACCAGAGGGTTCTCATCAAGGATGGAGAGCTGCTCCGTGGCCGCGCCGAGGGACTTCTGTAGGTGGCGCTGGTACACGTCCGTCAACGCATACGTGCGCTGCCCCGGACGCAAGAGGTAGGCGGCAAGGGCGGTGTCGTGGGCAATTCCGCGCAACTCAATCCCCCGGCCGGCAAGCATGTGCCAGGCGGCCTTCGCCTCGTGTAGGTATTTCGGCGAGTCTGATGACAACCACGCGGCCAGCGCGGCGTCGTCCTCAGCATCGAGATCTGCTAACTCAATCTGGCGGCCCTCAAAGGAGGAATCGACCAGTGCCAGTGCTGCAGCATCACCCGCGCCCGGGGTCCCATCACCTTGTACGAAGACTGCTATGTCTTCCTTACCCTCGAGCCACTCAGCCAGCGGCGTGTCCACCACAGTCACCGATACCTCCGGCGTTTCCTCTGCCGCAGCGGCTTCGGCGGCGGCGTCGTGTGGGACGGCGTTGAGAACCCGCTCGCGCAGGTTGGTGCCGAATTCCAACTCGTCGAAGCGAGCCGCGACCTCGCTAGCGATCGCTCCCTTAAACTCCAGATCCGCAGGGCCCACCTCCAGGTCCATATCCGTCACCATTTGGGTGAGCTGTCGGTTGAGCTTGACCTGTTCGATGCGGTCGCGGAAGTTCTGGCCCGCCACTCCCTTGATCTCCTCGGCATGCTCGATGAGCCCGTCGAGGGAGCCATACTGGGTAATCCATTTCGTGGCGGTCTTCTCCCCCACCTTTGGAACGGAGGGCAAGTTATCGGAAGGATCTCCGCGCAGGGCAGCAAAGTCCGGATATTGCTGCGGGCTCAGGCCGTACTTCTCCTCCACGGCCTCCGGGGTAAAGCGATGCAGCTTGGATACCCCGCGCATGGGATAGAGGACGGTCGTGGAGTCGTCGACAAGCTGCAAATAGTCGCGGTCACCGGTGACCAGGAAGGTCTCATAGTCCGCGCCCGCCTGCGTGGACAACGTAGCCACGATGTCATCGGCCTCGAAGTTCTCGCGCGACAGCGTGGTGATTCCCAACGTCTCCAAAACCTCACGGATGAGCTCAACCTGCCCCCGGAACTCTTCCGGCGCGGCTTCGCGCTGTGCCTTGTAGTCGGGGAACATCTCCGTGCGGAAGGTCTTGCGGCCCACGTCGAAGGCTACCGCGACGAAGTCCGGCCTCTCCTCCGCCAAGATATTCGCCAGCATGGAAAGGAATCCGTAGACCGCATTCGTATGCTGCCCGCCCGAGGTAGAAAAGTTCTCCGCGGGCAGTGCATAAAATGCGCGGAAGGCCATGGAGTGGCCGTCGATGAGCAAGAGTCGGGGCTGAGAAGTAGTCACCCGGCCCATCCTAACGTGTTGCGCCAATCAGCACCGACGCTGCCCTTAGGCAGGCAATTAGGTTCCCATTGGTTAGCTGCGCTAGTATCGTTGCTTGTGCGCCCCTGTAGCCCAATTGGCAGAGGCAACGGATTCAAAACCCGTGTAGTGTGAGTTCGAGTCTCACCAGGGGCACAATTCCACCCCGCGACAGAGAATGTTGTGGGGTATTAGTGTTTTCAACCGAAAGGAACCCGTCATCATGCGTCGCACGATCATCGCTTTGAGCACCGCAGCCGCCCTTACCCTGGGCGGTACTACTGTTGCTACCGCTGCTGAATCCAGCACCGACAAGGAAGTTTCTTCCAAGGTGGAAGGCTCCTCTTATTACCAGGAGCTGCGCAAGTCCGCAGCCTCCTCCGATGACCCGCAGTTGAATACCTTCTACACCGTGCTTCTCGACGGTCTCGTAGGACTCGCTGCCTTCGCCATCTTGGGCTCAATCTATGGCGAAGTGGCCAAGCGCTTGCCGATGTAGTCAACGTATAACCTTCTATGGGCTGAATAGTTTGCATAAGCGCGTCGCACAATGAGAGAATAAGGAGTCATCTGCTCATTCCTCTCCCTCGGCACGGCATCCCCACCGAGGAGACTGTCAACGTTACTTTCGGTTTATGCACTATATTCTTAACGCCATTCGCGGCGCCCTCATTGGCATGGCCGAGCTGGTCCCCGGAATTTCCGGAGGCACCGTCGCGCTCATCGTAGGCATCTATGAACGCGCTTTGCACAACGCCAATGATCTCATTTCCGGCCGTTTCAAAAAGGTTGAATGGGGCTTCCTCGTCTCAGTCGCCGCCGGCATGTTCCTTGCCGTCTTCGGTTTTTCCACGCTGCTCCACAACTTTGTGGAAGGGCAAGTGTCCTTGTCCCGCGCATTGTTCCTCGGCATGGTCGCCGTGTCCATCATCGTTCCAATTAGCATGATGTCGCGGTTTACGCCCGCGTCCATCGCTGCATTCATCATCGCCACCGTCGCGATCTTCTTCGTTACCGGCTTTACTTCAACTCCCGTCGAAGACCCCAGCCTGATTGTGGTGTTCTTGGCGGCCATGGTGGCCGTCTGCGCGCTCGTTCTCCCAGGCGTTTCGGGCTCACTCATCTTGCTGACAATGGGCCTCTACCAGCCGGTCATCGGCGCGGTCTCTGACCGGAACATGACCGTCGTGGGCGTCTTCGCCCTCGGCGCGGTGTGCGGCCTTGCCGCGTTCGTCAAGATTTTGAATTACCTACTCGATACCCACCGCGATCCGACCCTCGCCGCCATGGCCGGCTTTATGCTGGGCTCACTTCGCGCATTATGGCCGTGGGGCGTGGACCAGGATGCTTCCACACCGCTTATCCTGCTCATGTTCGCGCTCGGCGGCATCATCGTCGCCATTTTCATCGTCGTGGATAGGCGCAAAGCCGCAAGTTATCAAGAGAGTTAAAGCATGAATAAGAAGAAGGCCGTCGTGGGCGCCGTCGGAGCGCTGGCCTCTGTTGCCCTCTCCGGCTGCGTCACCAACGAGGAGCCGGCGCTGCCAGAAGGCTGGTCAGAGCCTAACGTGGACGAAGTACCCGAGATCGCCGCGATGTACCAGGACGCAGATGGGGTCCTCACCGTAGGCACAAACCCACCGTTTGCGCCTTTCGAGTTCAAGGATTCCGATGGTTCACTCATCGGTCTTGAAATGGACTTGGCCAATGCAGTCGCTCAAGTGATGGGCCTCAAATTCCAGCCGGTGGAGCAGGACTTTTCCATGATCCTGCCGGCAGTCCAGTCCGGGCAGATTGATCTCGGCGGGTCTGGGTTTACCGATACTGATGAGCGTCGTGAGAACTTCGATTTCGTCGATATCCTCTACGCCGGCATTCAGTGGGCCGAGCTCACCGACGGCCCCAACAAGGTTGATCCATCGAATCCCTGTGGCCTCACCGTCGCGGTGCAACGCACCACCGTGTCCGAGACGGACGACTTACGTCCGAAGCAAGAAGCCTGCGATGGGGACCTGACCATCCTCCCCTATGACACGAGTGACAACGCCGCCCTCGCGGTACTCATGGGCCGCGCGGACGCGCTTTCGGCGGACTCACCAGTCTCTGCGTGGGCGGTCAACCGCTCGGGCGGGCGTATGTCCATGGTCGGCGAAATGTTTGACGCCGCTCCCTATGGGTTTGCCGTACCTAAGGACTCCGAGCTCGGACCTGCCGTGGCAGCCGCGCTCCAGCACCTTATTGACACCGGGGCCTACGCAGAAATCCTCGAAAAATGGGGCGTTACCGAGGGGCTCGTCGAACACGCAATGATTAATGAAAGGCCGATCAATGACTAATTCCTCTCTCCCGGCAGCATCGGATTCTGCGGCTTCGGCTACCCCACCGAAGATCGAAGCCCGGCCACTTCGCCACCCGTGGCGATGGGTCTTCGCCGCCCTCCTCGTGCTCCTTGCTGTGTGGTTCGTCCTCTCTTCGGCACGCAACGAGGCCTTCGGATGGGGCACTTACTTCCAGTACCTCTTCGACACTCGCATCGCCACCGCCGCGCTGCATACCATCGCGATTACGATTCTGGCGATGATCATCGGCGTCGTGGGCGGCGCCGCTCTCGCCGTGATGCGTATGTCCCCCAACCCCGTGCTCGGCGGTGTGTCCTGGCTCTTCCTGTGGCTATTCCGAGGAACCCCGATCTACGTGCAGCTCGTCTTCTGGGGTCTGCTCTCCGCGCTCTACCAATCCATCAACCTCGGGTTTACGGAGATTTCTCTCACGGAGGTACTCACCAATGCATTCCTGCTCTCCGTGCTCGGTTTGGGCCTGAACGAAGCCGCCTACATGGCGGAAATCGTCCGCTCCGGCATCTCTTCGGTTCCCGAGGGCCAGAAGGAAGCCAGCAAGGCCCTGGGTATGGGCTGGTGGATGACCATGCGCCGCACGGTTCTCCCGCAGGCCATGCGCATCATCATCCCGCCGACCGGTAATGAGTTCATTTCCTTGCTGAAGACGTCTTCCCTTGTGGTGGCAATTCCCTACACCGCAGAGATTTTCGGCCGCGCCACGGATATCTCCGCTGCGCTTTTCGAGCCCATCCCGCTACTCATGGTGGCGGCGACGTGGTACCTGGCCATCACCTCGCTTCTTATGGTGGGCCAGTACTTCTTGGAGCGCCGCTTCGAACGTGGCGCCACCCGCGAGCTCACCGGCCGCCAGCTGGCTGCGCTGGCGGATGCCGAAGGAACCATTCCCCGCAACGTGTCTGTTATCCCGGAGGTAAAGAACTAATGACCACCCCAATGATCTCTGCACAGAATGTGTATAAATCCTTCGGTCAGCTCGAGGTTCTCAAGGGCATCGATCTCACCGTCATGCCCGGCGAGGTCACTTGCCTACTGGGCCCCTCCGGTTCCGGAAAATCAACCTTCCTTCGCTGCTGCAATCACCTAGAGAAGGTCACAGCCGGCCGCCTCTACGTCGACGGCGAGCTCATTGGATTCCGTGAACGCAACGGCGTGCTCTATGAAATCTCCGAAAAGGAAGCCGCCGCTCAGCGCCAAGACATCGGCATGGTGTTCCAACAGTTCAATCTGTTCAGCCACCGCACAGTCCTGGAGAACATCATCGAGGCCCCCGTCCAGGTGAAAAAGCAGAATCCAGAACAGGCAAAGAAGAAAGCGATGGAGCTGCTGGAAAAGGTGGGCCTCGCCCACAAGGCAGATGCGTACCCGGTGCAGCTTTCCGGTGGTCAGCAGCAGCGCGTCGCCATTGCCCGCTCTGTGGCCATGGATCCAAAGCTGATGCTTTTCGACGAACCCACCTCCGCCCTCGACCCCGAGCTGGTCGGCGAGGTCCTCCGCGTTATGAAGGAGCTTGCCGCCGATGGCATGACCATGCTCGTCGTTACTCACGAGATGGGCTTTGCACGTGAAGTCGCCGACAACATCGTCTTTATGGACGGCGGCAGCGTCATTGAAACCGGCACCCCCGAGCAAGTCTTGGACAATCCGCAGCACCAGCGCACTAAGGATTTCCTCTCTTCGCTGCTCTAGCACGCAGCATCACTACCGCAACTGCCCTAGTTGCCAACTCCTTTGCTCCTGCCGCAGGCAGGTTCAGGATCATTGGCAGCTAGGGCAGTTTCCTATTTGAACTCGACCAAGACAAAACTCCGGCCAGTTCACAAAGGATAGCTGGCCGGAGTTTCGGGATTCAGGGAAAGACGTGGGCTCTACTCGGAGTCGCCTTCATCTTCCGCAGTCTCAGCGGGTTCTTCAGATTCCTCGGCAGATGCCGAGTCCATTGGGCTATCCGCAGACTGGGCCTGGATGACGTCATCCAACACAGCGTGGATATAAGGTGCTGCCTTGTCATTGGAGTATTCCGAGGCAAGCTCCACACCTTCGACGAGCGCGGTAGCGTTAGGAACGTCCGCGTTAAAGAGGATTTCCCATACCGCTACGCGCATGATCGCACGATCGACGGCCGGGATGCGCTCGAGCGACCACTCGCTGGAGAGGTAGCGGGCGATCGCGTCATCGATGTCATCCAGTTCTTCGGCAGCTCCGCTGACGATTTCGCGGGTGTAGTCCGCGACCGGCGCCACGCCGTTTTCTGGGTCGCGGGCCAGCTCTACGCGGTCCTCAACGATGGCTACCGGATCAACGTCGCGCGATTCAGCTTCGAAAAGAATGTCCGCGGCGCGGCGACGTGCTCGGTAGCGCGCCGTGTGGCGCTTATAGTTTGGCTCTGGTTGGGTCATCTTAGTTGTTGACGCGAGAGAGGTACTCGCCAGTACGGGTATCGATCTTGAGAACGTTTCCGATCTCAATGAACAGCGGAACCTGAATCTCGGCACCGGTCTCGAGCGTTGCCGGCTTGGTGCCGCCATTGGAGCGGTCACCCTGCAGGCCAGGTTCGGTGTGCTCCACCTTCAGATCAACGGAGATCGGCAGCTCACCGAACAAAGCCTCACCGTCGTGGAAGGACACCTGAACGCGCATGTTCTCCAGCAGGAACTTGCCGGCGTCACCGAACTTCTCAAACGGAAGCTCAAACTGCTCAAAGGTCTTATCATCCATGACCACGTAGTTCTGGCCATCGTTGTACAGGTAGGTCATGTCGCGGCGGTCGACGTTTGCGGTCTCCACCTTCACACCAGCGTTAAAGGTCTTGTCAGTCACCTTGCCAGAGACCACGTCCTTGAGCTTGGTGCGCACAAATGCCGGGCCCTTGCCGGGCTTGACGTGCTGGAACTCAACAATCTGCTGAAGCTTGTTGTCAATCTTCAGAACGAGACCGTTCTTGAAATCAGTGGTATCTGCCATGAAATGACTCTCCCAAATAACTTGTAGTCGAAACTATGAAAACAGTGTCTAAGCATACCGTACGCGCATCAAGTACGGCGCCAAGGGGTGCTAGCTACAGCACCTGAAGGTCCTTCGGGTAAGCCGTGATGATCTTCGGGGCCCCTGAAGTGATAATGAGGCTGTCCTCGATGCGCACTCCTCCCTTGCCTGGGACGTAGATGCCGGGCTCAATGGTCAGGGTCATGCCCTCAGCCAACGTGCCCTTTCCGGTTGTGGCCGCATAAGGCCCTTCATGCACGTCGAGACCAATGCCGTGGCCGGTAGAGTGAACGAAGTAGTCACCATAGCCAGCATCGGCAATTATGTCGCGGCAGGCCGCGTCGACGTCGACAAGCTTGGCACCTGGCACCGCTGCCTTGACGCCCGCTTCCTGGGCGCGCAGGACAACGTCATAGATTTCGCGGGCGAAATCAGAAACCTCACCGATGACGAAGGTACGGGTGCAGTCTGAGTTAAAGCCGCGGAGGTGAGCGCCGAAGTCAATCGTTACCAGATCGCCCTTGCGCAGTTCGCGGTCATCCGCACCATGGTGGGGCTTTGCAGAGTTCTCGCCGGAGGCCACGATGGTGTCGAAGCTCACGCGTTCCGAGCCAAGCATGCGCATCCGGTATTCAAGGTCGGCAGCTACCTGACGCTCCGTGCGTCCAGCGGCTACTTCCCCGGCCTCGACGAGTTCGGTCAGCGCCTGGTTTGCCAAAGCTGCGATTTCTTCGAGTTTTTGAAGCTCGACATTGTCTTTGACGAGGCGAATCTTCTCTACTACGCCGGTGACAGGCACCAGAGTAACGCCCTCCGGTTTTGCTTTCTCCAGCCGCTCAAGTTGTGAAACGGTGACATAGTCGGCTTCATAGCCAACGCGAAGGTCCTCAGAAACCTGCACCAGCAGGTGCGGGCCCACATCGCGACCGAGGCTGGCTTCGATATCCGGGACCTCTTCAGCAATTTGTGTGGTGTAGCGGCCGTCCGTAGCCATGAGCGCGGAGAGGTCCTTGCGCAACAGTAGACCACCATTCGAACCGGAGAAGCCGGTGAGGTAGCGCACGTGCGTCAAATGGGTGACGATGATCGCGTCGACGCGCTGACCAGATAGCTCGGTCATGAGCTTGCGGCGGCGGTTGCTATAACGAGTATCGGCTAATGCCATGTGAGAACCACTCCATTCATTTCAAGCGATACTCCATGATAGCTAATTTGCGAGGAAGTACCCCAGTGCCGCGACATATCCATAAGAGCCAAGCCCAGCAATGACACCGCGTGCGATCGGGCTCAGATAGGAGTGCTGACGGAATGCTTCCCGCGCGTGCACATTAGATAGGTGTACCTCAACAAAACCTGCACCATCGGCTACTTCCGCTAGGGCATCGCGCAGTGCCACCGACGTATGCGTAAACCCACCCGGATTGATGATGACGGGCCAGCCTTCGTCGGCGGCGCGATGCACCTGCTCGATGAGCTCGCCCTCGTGGTTGGACTGGAAGAAGACGATCTCTTCCTCCCCCGCCGCTGCGCGGACGCGACGCTCGATGTCCTCTAGGGTTTCGCTGCCATAGATTTCTGGTTGGCGCTTGCCCAGACGGTTGAGGTTCGGGCCGTTGAGAACGAGAATGGTCATGGCAAACTCCTTAAGCTTTTATGAGGCGAGCTGCGCATAGGCTGCGCGCAGCTCGTCGACGGTAGCATCTTCCAAGCGCGTGGTTTCCCCGATTCCCGTGAGGGCCACAAAACGGATGTGGCCACCGCGGTTCTTCTTGTCATGGCGCATGCCATCCAGCAGCTGTTCGAAATGGCCCTGCTCATAGGTTGTGGGCAACCCAATTCGGGTGAGAATGTCGCGGTGGGTGACTACCAGGTTGGCGTCGATAAGCCCGCGTGCGTGGGACAAGTAGGCGATGAACATCATGCCCACTGCTACCGCGCGGCCGTGGCGCCAGGTGTAGTTTTCGCGGCGCTCCACCGCATGGCCGAAGGTGTGGCCGTAGTTGAGGGTCTCACGCAGCCCCGATTCTTTTAAGTCCTGGCCAACCACGTGCGCCTTGACCGCGATGGAACGCTGGATGAGCTCTGGCAACAGGCCGTCGGGGTCCAGGCAAGCGGCAGGATCCGCAAGGTAATGCTCGATGATGCGCGGATCATGGATGAAGCCAGTCTTGATGATCTCCGCAGAACCGGCGACGATTTCGTCGGCAGGCAGGGTGCGCAGGTGGTCCAGATCGACAAAGACTGAGTCCGGCTCGTGGAAAGCCCCAACAAGGTTCTTGCCTGCGGCAGTGTTAATACCTGTCTTTCCGCCGACGGCCGCGTCCACCATCGCGAGCAGTGTGGTCGGCGCCTGGATAACTGGGATGCCGCGCATCCACGTCGCTGCGGCAAAGCCTGCCAAGTCGGTCACGGCACCGCCGCCGAGACCAATAGCGGCGTCACGGCGGCTGAAACCAGCCTCCCCTAAGGTATCCCAAAGCCGGGCAAGTACATCGAGCTGCTTAGCTGCCTCTGCATCAGGTACCTCGACCAGAGTTGCCTCTATTCCCTGTGCACGGGCTTGCTCGGCGAGGTCACCGGCAGCCTGCGCGAGCGGCGGCTGGTGAATGACCGCCACCTTAGCCGCTCCAATGTCCGCCACGCGCCCAATCACTTCTGTGCTCAGACCAGTGCCAATTGTGACCTCATAAGGTGAAGGTCCTTTAACCGGAATAGTGTGCATGAGTAGTGCTCCTTTGGCTGGGCTAGCGGTGATTGTGCGGCTTCATCATGAGGTTAAAGCAAAACAGCCGGCGATTTAGAGGGTTTCAAGGAAACTCAGAATATCGCCCACTACCTGTTGCGGGGAGCGCACACCAGTGCGCACCTTCAAATCAGCTACCTCCGAGTAAAGGGGGCGGCGCGCCTCCAAAAGCTGGGTATAGTGCGCCAATGGATCTGCAGATTCCAACACGGGGCGGTTCGCATCACCCAACGTGCGGCTTACGCCTTCTTCCGGCGTGACATCGAGGAATACGACGGTCAGGTTATCGAGCAAGGCACGTGTGGATTCGGTCAGCACTGCTCCGCCGCCGAGGCTCACGACCCCAGTGGTGGCCAGTGCCTCGCGCACCGCTTCTGCTTCTACCTCACGGAATGCCGGCTCACCCAGTTCAGAAAACACTTCACCGCAGGCCTTGCCGTAGCGGGCCTCGATCAGATCATCAGAATCAACAACGTCACAATTCAGCGCCCGCGACAAACGGCGGCCAATCGTAGTCTTTCCGGAACCGGGAGGCCCAACTAAGACAACGCGTGGGGAGCTCATGCTTCACCCCAATCCAAGCGGCTTGCCACATAGTCCTGGTAGGAGGCGATGTTCCGCTTAGTCTCAGCGAGGCTATCTCCACCAAACTTTTCCAACACGGCGCGCGCGAGGACCAACGCCACCATTGCTTCTGCAACAACACCAGCAGCAGGAACCGCACACACATCGGAGCGCTGATGGATGGCAGTCGCCGCTCCACCTGTGGCCATATCCACCGTCTTCAAGGCGCGCGGAACTGTGGAAATCGGCTTCATCGCCGCGCGCAAGCGCAGCGTCTGGCCGTTGGTCATTCCACCTTCTAGACCGCCCGCCCGGTTAGTTTCTCGATCCACGCCGCGATCGGTTCGGACCATCTCATCATGAGCCTCGCTTCCGCGACGGCGGGCCTCAGCAAAACCATCACCGACTTCAACGCCCTTGATGGCCTGAATGCCCATCAAGGCGGCGGCGAGCTGTGCGTCGAGACGGTCCTCCCCTGACGTGTGCGATCCCAAGCCAATTGGCAGGCCCTCCACGATGACCTCAACGATGCCGCCAAGGGTATCGCCTTGCTTCTTAGCGGTTTCAATCTCTGAGATCATAGATTCCTCTGCGGCCTTATCGCAGGCCCGTACCGGAGAAGCATCGATGGCCTCAATTTCCGCAAAGCTGGGCGACGGGCCTTCATAGGGCTCGGAGGCGCCAATCGAGATCACGTGGGAGAGCACTTCGACGCCCAATGTTTCACGGAGGAAGTTGCGTGCGACGGTGGCTGCAGCCACGCGGGCGGCGGTCTCACGCGCGGAAGAGCGCTCCAGGATGGGGCGCGCCTCCGAGTGATCAAACTTCACCATGCCAGCAAAATCAGCGTGGCCGGGGCGCGGGCGGGTCAGCGGGGCGCCGCGACCGGAAGCCATAGCTTTAGCGGACTCCGGATCCTCCGGATCCAAGGCATCGGGCGACATGATGGTGGTCCACTTTGGCCACTCAGTGTTGCCGATCATGATGGCGATAGGACTGCCCAGGGTCAAGCCGTGGCGGATGCCGCTGAGCAGGGTGAGGTCATCAGCCTCAAACTTCATGCGCGCGCCACGCCCATAGCCAAGGCGGCGGCGAGAGAGCTGGAGAGCGATGTCGTCTTGGGAAACGGGAACCCCGGCCGGCATGTGCTCAATGAGTGCAATGAGCGCTTGACCGTGAGATTCACCTGCGGTAGTCCAACGAAGCATGCGGACTATTATCGCATGCCAGGGCTTCTTTCGTGGTCACTAGGCCAACTATCACACCGTGTTGGGGCTAAAGAACACGACGAGAGCCGCAGCAAACAGCATCCCAGGACCATGCGCAGGCACCTTATCCCGCGTGATGATACCCCACAACACCGTGCTGAGAGCCGCCCCGATCATCGCCAACGCAACCCCTGGTAGGCCCGCTGCGTGGGCGGTCACCATTCCCAGAGGCAGAGCCAGCTTGAGGTCGCCCCCGCCCACGCTTCCTGCACGGCTAAAACGCGCCACTAACACGTACAGGCCTAGCCAGAGCAGGCCCGCCAAACTGAACCAGCACAACGATAAAGCCGCGGCCGGCAGCGTCAGATAATTAGGCAAGCGCTTAAAACGCAGGTCATAAACAATTAAGGCGCACCCCCACGCCAAGAAAAGCACATCCCCCATAGCCCGCAGCCTACCGCGCGGAAAGACAAGGCGCACGCGGTGGTTTGGGGAACCGATCAGGATAGCTTGAGCGCCTTGTTTAATGCAGCCAGCATCTCTGCCCGTGGAGCGGTGTGCCCTGTAAACTGCTCGAACTGCGAAAAGGCCTGGTTGGCCAGCATGACGTGCCCGCCGACTGTCGGGTAGCCGTCGGCAGCGGCATAAACGGTCAACGGAGTTGGCCACGGATCATAGATAACGTCAAATACCGGAGCTTTGGCCAGCTGCGTTAGGTGCTCTTCCACGGCGGCGGAGGGAACGGTGGAGACCACGAGATCTACCGAACGCGCAAGCCCCGCGAGATCATCGCTGAACGTTGCCACGTGGAGGGTGAGGCCAAGGTCATCAGCCAGCGGGCGCAGCTCGGCGATGCGGTCGGAGCGATTGAGCACCGTAACGTCCTGCACACCGCGCTGGGCTAGGCCCCACAGGACAGGCCGTGCGGTTCCACCTGCTCCGATGAGCAGTGCCGTCGACGGTTGGGACCTTCCAAGCAGCTCGTCGAGCGCGCCCAGAACTCCCTCGGTATCCGTGTTATCCGCACGCCACCCTTCTTCGGTGCGCACCAGGGTATTCGCGGAGCCGATGAGCTCGGCGCGTTCGCTGACGATGTTCGCGCAGGCGAGTGCGTCGAACTTGAGCGGCATGGTGACCGAAAAGCCGCGGTACTCCTCCCCCGCATTGGCGAGGAAGGCAGCTAGGTCCGTCACCTCAATCTTGGTGTAGTCCCAATCCTCCAAATTCACAGCTTCATAGCCTGCGTTATGGAGGACCGGGGACAAGGAATGAGCGACAGGGCTGCCCAGAACTGCGGCGCGGGGCATCAGGTTACTGCTCCTCGGCCGGTGGCTCGTCGGCCGGTGGCTCGCCAGCGCCTTCGCGCTGGCTGTCAAGGATGCCGGAGCGAACAGCGTCATCGACGTTGGCGAGGTGCTCGTCGTAATTATCGGTAAACACCGTGGTGCCCTTGTCGTCGACGGTGACGAAGAAGAGCCAGTTGCCCTCCGCGGGGTTCTCCATGGCCCCGATGGCTTCCTCCGAAGGAGAAGCAATCGGTGAATCTGGGAGACCATCCTTCGCGTAGGTATTCCAAGGAGTCTCGCGGTGGCGATCCTCATCGGTAGTGGCCAGCTCAACATCCTCGAGGCCATAGTTGACCGTGGAATCCAGCTCAAGGCGCATCGGCTCATCAAGGCGGTTGAGGATTACACGGGCGACCTTGTCAAACTCACCGGCCGGGGACTCGCGCTCCACCAGCGAAGCCGCAGTAAGAAGCTCGTAGGGCTTGAGGCCAATTGCCTGGGCGCGGTCAACGATATTGGTGTCGTTGTACTTCTTCGTCGAACGTGTGATGAGATCCGTCAGGATCTCCTTAGCGTCCATGTTCGGATCGAGGACGTACTGGCCCGGAGCGATAAGGCCCTCAATACGCTTGGGGTCCTCACCGCGGGCACGAATTTCCTCCAATGCCCACTCCGGCGCACCCAGCTCAGCAGGATCCACCGTGGCCGCGATCTTCTCCAGCTCCTCGGCGGATACGCATTCGCCCTCCTTGCAGGAGACCTGAGAAATCAGCGAGTAAATACCGTAGCGGACATCACCGCCGACCACGTTGACGTCGAGAAGCGTAGCTCCACCCTGCACGTCGAGGAGGTCAACCATGTTGCCCTCATCAAGCAGCGCTTCGACGGCAGACTTCGCGCTCATCTCCTCCTGAAGGCGGTAGAATCCAGGCTTGATTTGGCTCGCGCGCGGATTCGAGTTGGCCGCAGAAGAGAAAGCTTCGGGCGTCTTCACCACGTTCTTCTCCGCCAATTCAGGTGCCAGCTCGCTCATCGACGAGCCCTCCGGAACCTGAACAAGCTGGGTTACTCCATTGCCCTGCCCCTCATAGTCCAAGGTGCTGCCCCCTCCCAACAGGCGGAAACCAATGTAGCCAAGTCCACCGATGATCAGGACCAAGCTCGCAATGAGCACGGCCATGCCGCGCTGACGGCGCTTGACATATTGGGGTTCCATCGAGCGTCCGATGCGTGAAGGTTTACGGCTCACGTACTTCGTCTCCTACGTTTGAAGGGCTGTGGCCGTTCAACGCGAAATGGCGCGCATCCAGCCAGGATTGCAAAATTTCCACCGCGGCTGCTTGGTCAATCACCGAGCGACCTCGCTTCTCTGATACGCCAGAGGCCCGCAATGCGGAGGAGGCGACCACGGTAGTAAGGCGTTCATCCACCATACGCACGGGCGGAGGTTCTTTCATCCTGTCATCTTTTGCCAAGCGGCGGCGGATACGAAACGCGATTTCCTTGGCATGTTTAACACTTGATGAACCATTGCCCTTGAGATCACGCGGCAAACCAACGGCTACCTCAACCACGTCATACTCGTAAATCAGCTCAAGCAGGCGGTCGATATCACCCTTGTCGCGGTCTTTAAACCCGGTCTCACGCCGGACGGTTTCGACCGGCATGGCCAAGCGCGCGTCCCGGTCAGAGACCGCCACGCCGATGCGGACGGTACCAACGTCGAGGCCCAAACGGCGCCCCGGGCCGGGATCGTCCACGCCTGGTTTGTCGGGTTCTACGGCCATCGTGCTCCTCCTGATTCTGCGAGTCAGCTACAACTGCACGCCAACTAGGGCGAGTTCGTTAGTGGGCTTCGAGCTCATCACGGACGGCGTCGAAGGCCTGCTGGAGACCTTCAGCGTTGGCGCCGGAACCTTGAGCCATATCGGGCTTTCCGCCGCCCTTGCCGTCAACATAGCCAGAAATAACCTTGACCAAGTCACCAGCCTTGACGCCGCGCTCGACGGCAGGCTTAGTGGCGCCAACGATGAACGGGAGCTTGCCGCCCTCGTTCTCCGATGCCAGGACAACCACACCGGCGACATCACCGAGACGGTTCTTGATATCCGAGGCCAACGTGCGCAGATCACCGCCGTTTACTCCGTTAGGAAGTTTGACCGATACGAGGGTGTAGTCATTAACGGTGGTCGCACCAGAAATCATCTCCGCGGTCTGCGACATGAGCTGGGCCTTGTGCAGCTCCGCAATCTGCTTCTCAGCGGCCTTGAGCTTCTCCGTCAGCTGCGCGATGCGCTCCGGAAGATCCTCAGTCTGCACCTTGAGCTCGCGGGACACCCCTTCCACGAGTGCGGTCTCCTTGGAGTAGAAACGGAATGCATCCAAGCCCGAATAAGCCTCGATACGGCGCGCGCCCGAGCCCACTGAGGATTCACCGAGGACGGACACCGGGCCAATTTCGGCGGTGTTCTTCACGTGGGTACCACCGCAGAGCTCGATGGAGAAGGGGCCACCCATCTCCACGACGCGAACCTCGGAACCATAGTTCTCACCAAAGAGGGCCATCGCGCCCATCTCCTTGGCCTTCTCCAAAGACGTCTCGATGGTATTGACCGGGAAGTGCTGGTCCACCGCCTGGTTCGTCACCAAAGCAATATCATCGAGCTGCTCCTGAGTGAGCTGGTCGGTGTAGTTGAAGTCAAAGCGCAGGTAGCCGGGTCGGTTCAAGGAACCAGCCTGGACTGCAGTCGGGCCTAGCACTTGGCGCAGGGCTGCGTGGATAAGGTGCGTCGCCGAGTGCGCCTGCACGGCGCCGTGGCGCCATTGTTCATCAACGGCAGCCGTTACGCCGTTGCCCAACTCAAGGCCTCCAGCGGTCACCGTAGCCTTGTGCACCCACAGCTTCTTTCCAATCTTCTGCACATCGTTGACCTCAAGGAGGGCCTCGCCCGCGATAATGCGGCCCCGGTCGGCGGTCTGGCCGCCGGCTTCGGCGTAGAGCGGCGACTGGTCCAGGATTACCTCGACGGTATCTCCTGCCTCGACCTCAGTAACCTTCTCGCCATCGCGCACAAGGCCGATGACCTTGGCCTCGGACTCCAGGGTCTCATAGCCCGTGAACAACGTCGGGTGGTTATCCACCCACTCGCGGTAGAGCGACAGGTCAGCATGACCATGCTTCTTGGCCTGGTTATCGGCCTTGGCGCGGCGGCGCTGCTCGCCCATGGCGGCGTCGAAGCCTTCCATGTCTACGGTCAAACCGGCTTCCTGAGCCATTTCCAAGGTCAGGTCGATGGGGAAACCATAGGTATCGTGCAGCTCAAAAGCCTTCTCGCCGGAGAGGACCTTCGGGGTGGCCGCACGAGAGGTGCTCTTCAGTTCCTCCACGGCTTCGTCGAAAAGCTTGGTGCCTGACTCCAGCGTCTTTAGGAAGGCCTTCTCCTCCGCCACGGCAACGCGCAGGATACGCTCGCGGTTATCGGCGATCTCCGGGTAGGACGGGGTCATGGTGTCCATGATGGTGTTCATGAATCGCTCCATGGTCTCACCCTTCGCGCCAAGCAGCTTGGCGGAGCGGATAATGCGGCGCAGCAAGCGACGCAGAATGTAGCCACGGCCCTCGTTACCGGGGGTAACGCCGTCCAAAATGAGCATCATGCCGGTACGCGAGTGGTCCGCCACCACGCGGAAGCGAATGAGGTCTTCCTTCGGAGCATCCGGAACGTACTTCGCACCGGTAAGCTCCTCGGCTACGTCGATGACCGGGCGCAGCAGGTCCGTCTCGTAGACGTTGTCCACGCCCTGCAGGATGCAGGCCACGCGCTCGATGCCCATGCCGGTATCAATGTTCTTCTTGGGCAGCTCGCCCACGATCTCGAAGTTGCCCTTGCCGATGCCTTCGCCACGCTCGTTCTGCATGAAGACCAAGTTCCAGATCTCCATGTAGCGGTTATCATCCGCAATCGGGCCGCCATCCTGGCCATATTCCGGCCCGCGGTCATAGTAGATCTCAGAGCACGGACCGCACGGCCCGGGAATACCCATGGACCAGTAGTTGTCTTCCATGCCGAGGCGCTGAATACGCTCGGTGGGCACGCCGATCTTGTTGTGCCAAATATCGGCCGCCTCATCATCGTCGAGGTAGACCGTGACCCACAAACGCTCCGGGTCGAGGCCCAAACCGCCTTCATCGACGGAGGTGGTCAGCAGGTTCCAGGCGTGGGTAATTGCGCCTTCCTTAAAGTACTGGCCAAAGGAAAAATTACCCGCCATCTGGAAGAAGGTATTGTGACGGGTGGTAATGCCCACTTCCTCGATGTCCAAGGTGCGCACGCACTTCTGGATAGAGGTCGCCGTGCCATTAGCAAAAGGCGGGTTCTGCTGGCCCAGGAAGTAGGGCTTGAAGGGAACCATGCCGGCGTTAACGAAGAGCAGGTTCGGGTCATCCAGGATCAGCGACGCGCTGGGGACGGCCTCGTGGCCGGCCTTGACGAAGTGCTGGGTAAAGCGTTCCCGGATCTCATGAGTCTTCACGAGCAAAATTCCTTCACTGTTGAATGGTTTCTAGTCAGCGCTCAACTTTACCCGTCCGGTGCTGTGCTTAGCGACGCCGCCCCCGGATGATGTCCCGCAGCCTTCCCAGGTACTCGCGCACACGCTTCTCCGCGCCATGGTCGGTGGGGTGATAATACTCGGCATCCGCCAGCGTCTCCGGCAAATACTGCTGGGACAGTACACCGCGCGGATCATCATGCGGGTACTGATAGCCCACTGCATTGCCCAAGCGTTTCGCTCCCTCATAATGGCCGTCGCGCAGGTGCGCGGGCACATGCCCGCTCTTGCCGGCGCGAACGTCGGCCTGGGCCGCGTTGATGGCGTTGATAACGGAATTGGATTTCGGTGCCGTAGCGAGATGGATTGTCGCCTGAGCCAGCGGAATACGCGCCTCGGGTAATCCGATAAGGGCCGCGGCCTCCGCTGCGGCCACGGCAGTGGGCAGCGCGGTGGGATCAGCCATTCCGATGTCTTCGGAGGCATGCACGATAAGCCGGCGGGCGATGAAACGCGGGTCTTCGCCTGCCTCAATCATGCGGGCCAGGTAATGCAGCGCGGCATCCACGTCGGAACCGCGGATGGACTTAATAAACGCGGAGACCACGTCATAATGCTGGTCGCCGTCGCGGTCATAGCGCACCACCGCGTGATTGACGTTTTCTTTGAGAACCTCAACGGTGAGTTCACCGCCATCGGGCACTGCCTCGGCCGCCGCCTCAAGATAGGTCAGTGTGCGCCGAGCATCGCCCCCGGCGAGCAGCACCAGCTGGTCTAGAGCATCGTCCGTTGCGGTGATCCTTCCCGCCAATCCCCGCTCGCTGGTCAATGCGCGCTCGGCGAGGGTGCGCAGGGAGGCGTCGTCCAGCGGCTCCAAGTGCAGCAACAAGGAACGCGAAAGCAACGGCGCCACGACGGAAAAGGAAGGGTTTTCGGTAGTGGCGGCCACGAGCAGCACGGTGCGATTTTCGACGGCCGCGAGCAGCGCGTCCTGCTGAGTCTTGGAGAAGCGGTGCACCTCATCGATGAACAGCACGGTGCGGCGCCCTTGAATCAGCTCACGGCGGGCATGGGAGATCACCTCTCGAACCTGCTTCACGCCGGAGTCTAGGGCGGAAAGCCCAATGAAGTTATCTCCCAAGGAAGATGCGATGAGTGAGGCCAGCGTCGTCTTTCCGGTTCCCGGCGGCCCGTACAGGATGACGGAGGCCTCGCCTGAGCCTTCCACCAGCCTACGCAGCGGGGTTCCCGGCTCCAGGAGGTGCTTCTGCCCCACTACTTCATCGAGGTTTTGCGGCCGCATGCGCGCGGCCAGCGGCGAACCGGGGTGGGTTGCAAACATATCGGGGCCACCCGGCAGGCTTGGCGCTGACTGGTCATCGCCGAAGAATGACTCCTGCCCCATCAGGGCTCCCGGAGTCGAGAGGCCACGGCTCGCCCAAACTCGGCGACCGCGGAGCACCCGTCATTGCTACATTGCGCGGCAAACCGCGACAGCGCTTCGAAGGTCTCATAAAGATCGCGCCGAATCAGTATTTCATCCTCGCTGAACTGACCATGGTCGGATCGACGAAGCAGAGAACGGTGCGGGTCACGGTAGATCTCAGCGTTGCCTTCCGCCAACGCGACGACCCCTTCGATCCCGCCGGCATACATCGTGGTCACGCTCGACAGAGCCCAACCGATGAGGCAGGAGACGAGCAACTCGTGCAGCGTCTTCTCATCGGCGAGCTGCGGCCAGACATCGACAATGCGGCGCTGCCAGGCATGGATGAAAAGCCCCGCCTCGGCATCAGTGATCGGCCGAGAAAAAAGAAACTGCGGGAAGCCGGCCACCACGCAGGCCACGTCAAAGCCGACGTTGCGGAAACCGGCCCACTCATAGTCCAAGAAGGTCAGCGTTGAGCCGACGATGATGTTGTCTGGGGACAGGTCGAAGGGAGTAAAAGCGCGGTTGCGGCCAGAACTCAGACTCTGCATGGCGGCACGGGCCAATGTGCGGACGTGTTCCGGCGGTTCCAGTCCTGCCTCGCTGAGGATATCCGCACCAATCAGAATGGAGCTCTGCAAGGAATCATCGCGCAATGCCTGGTGCTCGGCGTATTCGGGATGCCGACGTAACTGGCGCTTGAGCAGGGCGTCATAGTCTTCTTCGCGCCCGGCAGTCCCAGCATGCATTTTGCCCAACGCGCTGCCCAGAGCCCTGAGCAGCTCGCCGCGGTCTTCATCACCGCTGCGCGCAAGGGTGTCCGCCAGGGTGTCGCCTTCGCCGGCGTCGGACAGCACAAGAATGCGCTTGTCCACGTCGTGTGCGAGCAACACAGGTCCTGGGCGGACCTCCTCAGACAGCGCCGTGGTGAACTGATAGGCCACCACTTCACGGAGAAGCGCGGCGTCATCAATAGTGTGCCCGGTGACCGGGTTGTACTTGATGACGACCGAACGATGCGGGAAGAAGGCGCTGGGAGTCGTCCGAGCACGAAGTACCACGGCATTGCCCGAGCCGGTGAGTTGCTCAACGTCACTCAGCTCAGGCTCCCCGCCATAGCGGCGCGAAATCATCTGTGAGGCTTCTGCTACCACGGCATCAGCCACAGAATTATTCATGGACTCGTGTCCCGTCGGATTCACTTGCTTGCCTGCTTCCACTTGTTGTCGGCCCAATGAGGTACACCCATGGTGTGGGGCCTTTAGGACTCCTTCCCAGCCTTTTCACCCTGGGCTGCCTTCGCAGCCTTCTCCGGCTTGAAGTCCACACCGGTCTCCTTGCGCTGCGCGGCGGGGATGGTGCCGGGGGCGTCGGTCAGCGGGTCGACGCCGCCACCGGACTTCGGGAAGGCGATGACATCGCGGATGGACTCGAATCCACCGAGCAGGGAGACGATGCGATCCCAGCCGAAAGCGATGCCGCCGTGTGGCGGAGCACCGAACTGGAAGGCGTCGAGCAGGAAGCCGAACTTCTCCTGCGCTTCTTCTTCGCCGATGCCCATGACGTCGAAGACGCGCTTCTGCACATCCTGGTCGTGGATACGGATGGAACCGCCGCCAATCTCATTGCCATTGCAGACAATGTCGTAGGCATAAGCCAGGGCCTCTCCCGGGTTCTGGTCAAAGTTATCCAGGTACTCCGGCTTCGGCGAAGTGAAGGCGTGGTGGACTGCAGTCCACTTGGAGTGGCCCAAAGCCACGTCACCCGAGGCGGTGGCATCGGCGGAGGGCTCGAAGAGCGGTGCGTCGACGACCCAGGTGAAGGCCCAGTCGCCGTCCTTGATGAGGTCGAGCTTCTTCGCAATCTCACCGCGAGCTGCGCCCAGCAGCGCACGGGAAGCCTTGGTCTCGCCGGCAGCGAAGAAGATGGCATCGCCCGGCTTGGCGCCGACGTGGGCGGCAATACCCTCGCGCTCGGCATCCGTGATGTTCTTGGCTACCGGGCCACCCAATGTGCCATCCTCGGCAACGGTGATGTAGGCCAAGCCCTTCGCACCGCGCTGCTTTGCCCACTCCTGCCATGCATCGAACTGGCGGCGCGGCTGGGAGGCTCCGCCTTCCATGACGACGGCACCGACGTATTCGTTCTGGAAGACGCGGAAGGTGGTGTCCTTGAAGAAGTCCGTGCACTCCACGATCTTGATGTCGAAGCGCAGGTCCGGCTTGTCGGAACCGTAGTACTTCATGGCATCGGCATAGGTCATGCGCGGGATGGGGGTCTTGATTTCGTAGCCGATGAGCTTCCACAGGGCGGAGACGATCTCTTCCGCCAGAGCAATGACATCATCCTGGTCCACGAAGGACATCTCGACGTCGAGCTGCGTAAACTCCGGCTGGCGGTCAGCGCGGAAGTCCTCATCGCGGTAGCAGCGAGCGATCTGGTAGTAGCGCTCCATTCCGGCGACCATGAGCAGCTGCTTGAACAGCTGCGGGGACTGCGGGAGTGCGTACCAGCTGCCCGGCTTCAGGCGCGCCGGCACGAGGAAGTCACGGGCGCCCTCCGGGGTGGAGCGAGTCAGGGTCGGGGTTTCGATCTCAGTGAAATCGTGGCTGTCCAGCACCTGGCGGGCAGCGCGGTTCGCGGCCGAGCGCAGGCGCAGTGCATCGTGCTGGCGCTCACGGCGCAGATCCAGGTAGCGGTACTTCAGGCGGGTCTCCTCACCGACCTCACCGGAGGAGGATGGATCATCAATCTGGAACGGCAGCGCTGCGGACTTGTTGAGTACCTCCAGGTCCGTGACGTTGACCTCAATCTCGCCGGAGGCCAGGTTCGGGTTAGCCGAACCCTCCGGGCGGGGCTCCACGACGCCAGTGACCTTGACGCAGTACTCGGAACGCAGATCGTGGGCGCGCTCAGCTACCTCGGTCTCGCGGAAAACAACCTGGGCAACGCCGGAGCGGTCACGCAGGTCAATGAAGATAACACCACCGTGGTCGCGACGGCGTGCGACCCACCCCGTCAGGGTGACGGTCTCCCCCGCCAACTCCTTGCGCAGTTCGCCTGCCAAATGTGTACGCAGCACTCTCGTTCAATCCCTTCTCATCGTTGACGCTCACACCCACTCACGCCACGCGTAGACAGCACGCGCCGAGGGATGCAAGTACTTGAACGGCCCAAGTCTACCGCCCTCACCGGACTTGCTCAGCGCTAGGGTGAGCACCGCGCGCATGGCGGTGCACCCACTATCGAGCAGACACCACCACCAGCATGTGGCAAAATCTGGAGCATGACTTTTAAATCTGGCGCCAATTTTGATGGTAAGCGAGCAAGCTCCGGCGGTGGAGGCCGCGGCGGCATGATCGCTACCGGCGGCGGCATTGGTTCACTCCTCCTCATCGGCCTCTATCTCCTTCTCGGCGGCGATCCCGGCGCCATCACCGGAAGCGATCCCCAGGCCGACCAGACCCAGGTCGGCCCCGAAGAAAGCGGGGAGGACGCGTTTGCGCACTGCCAAACCGCTGAAGACGGCAACAAGTATGACGATTGCCGCGTCATGTTTGCGGCCCAGTCCGTGGACAAGGTGTGGGCGCAGCAGCTACCAGACCAGGCTGGCATCGACTACGTCGAACCGGGCCGCGTCATTTTTAAAAACACCACTATGTCGGGCTGTGGCCAGGCCTCCGGCGCTACGGGTCCGTTCTACTGTCCTGCGGATGAGTCTGCATACTTTGACACTGCTTTCTTCGACCAGCTCCGCAACTTCGGCGGCGATAATGCCCCATTGGCACAGATGTATATCGTGGCCCACGAATTCGGCCACCACATCCAAAAGCTGGAAGGAACACTCAGCCTCTCGAACTACAACGAGCCCGGCGAGGATTCCAACGCGGTGAAGATTGAGCTGCAAGCCGATTGCTATGCCGGCCTGTGGGCGCACTACGCCGACAAGGGTGACGATGCCCTGCTCGAAACCATTACCGAGCAGCAGGTGACTGATGCTGTCAACACTGCACGCGCCGTGGGCGATGACAACATCCAGCGCCGCTCAGGGGGCGAAGTACGCCCCGATACGTGGACGCACGGCTCTTCCGAAGACCGTGCGCAGTCGTTCCTCGCCGGTTATAATTCCGGCAAAATGGAGCAGTGCGACACCTTAGGCCGTGGGGTTTACAAGTCTTAGGGTCTTAAGAAGCGCCCACCCCAAGGTCGCACCACCCCCAAATGTGCCACATTAGCCCAGATTAGATTCACATACACCAGGTGTTTACCTGCCGTACACCTTAATGCTTTAAGGTAGTCAAGTTCCCGCCGGTTCGTGGTGGGTTCCGCTCTGTCTTTAAAAGCATAAAAGAACTGCGCGTGATGTCATTATCACCTGCACCGCGGTAGGTATGGCGCTTCCCGCGCCAACGCCGAATGCACCCCGCCCGCGGCCTGCTCACACTGTCTCATCACGCAGCGTTCTCTTCATGAAAGGAACGACGTTTTGAGCACCGCCACGCCGACGATGCCTGATCTTGAGTCGATGAATGGCAAGAACAAGGACTGGATTTGGCACCTGTTCTTCGGCGCCATCACGGCTGTCACCCTGATCTTTTTCATCATTTGGGGCAACGGAGAAGTTGCTGAGGGAACCAACAAGGTAGTCCTTGTTACAGCAATTATCTTCGCTGTCTTTATGGCCTTCAACATTGGCGGCAATGACGTCGCCAACTCCTTCGGTACCTCCGTGGGCGCGGGAACCCTCTCCATGAAGCAGGCCCTCGCTGTCGCGGCGGTCTTTGAGGTATCCGGAGCCATCCTCGCCGGCGGCGAGGTGACTGATACGGTCCGCTCCGGAATCGTGGACCTCGATGCCATCGATGGCCTCGACCCGATGGAATTTGTCTACATCATGATGGCGTCACTCCTCGGCGCTGCCATCTGGCTTTTGGTAGCCACCCGCATGGGTTGGCCGGTTTCTACCACCCACTCCATCGTCGGCGGCATCGTCGGCGCCGCTCTGACCGTCGGCTTCATCACCGGCAAGGGCGGCATGGACATGGTGCAATGGGGCGGAATCGGCACCATCGCTTTCTCCTGGGTGCTTTCTCCGGTTCTCGGCGGTATTGCCGCATACCTCCTTTTCAAGTGGATCAAGTCTTCCATCTTGGTGTACAACGACGCCGCGGACGAACGCCTGCGTGACATCAAACTTCGCCGCGCCGAGCTGCGCAAGGAGCACAAGACCCGCTTCGAGCGTATGAACGAGCTACAGCAGATCTCCTACACAAATGCGATGGCTCGCGACGCCGCCCTTACCGCCGAAGAGGACTACGACCCAGAGGCACTCGAGTCCGACTACTACCGCGATCTGCACAACCTCAACAAGGATCTCGAGGATGTCAATGCACACCGCGCGCTCGAGAACTGGGTTCCGCTGCTCGCAGCGCTGGGTGCCGTGATTATCTCCGCGATGTTGCTCTTCAAGGGCCTGAAGCACACCGGCATCGATGTCACCGCCCTAGAAACTTTCCTAGTCATGGGCATGGTTGGAGCCATAGTCTGGATGGCCGTCTTCATCTTTGCCCGCTCCCTGAAGAAGAAGTCCCTGAAGCGCTCTACCTTCCTCCTCTTCTCGTGGATGCAGGTCTTCACCGCCTCCGCCTTTGCGTTCTCGCACGGTTCCAATGACATCGCCAACGCCATCGGCCCCTTCGCTGCAGTCTTCGATGTCTTGCAGACCAACCAGATCTCCGATGAAGTTTCCGTGCCGCTGCCGGTCATGGTAGCCATGGGCATCGCCTTGGTTTCCGGCCTTTGGTTCATCGGCCGCTTCGTCATCCAGACCGTGGGTTCTGGCCTCACTCAAATGCACCCCTCCTCCGGTTTCGCTGCCGAGCTGGCCGCTGCTGCCGTCGTCATGGCTGCTTCCCTCTTGGGCCTGCCGGTGTCCTCTACCCACATCCTCATCGGTGCCGTCCTTGGTGTCGGCATTGTGAACCACGCCGCCAACTGGAAGCTGATGAAGCCCATCGCTTTGGCATGGGTCATCACTCTTCCGGCGGCCGCCGCCATCGCTGCGGCGACGGTGTCCATCCTGCGCGTCGTCTTCTAAAGATCAACGCATCGCGCATACCGCATTCTCGCCGTGAGTTTCCCCAACCACCGGGGTTGCTCACGGCGAGATTTTTCTTATCACTTGAGCCTTAAGCACAAATCCAAGAACCCGTACACTTAGGCGGCATGAGCGACAACTCCCTGGCCATATTCTTTTCCGCTTTTAATGACATTGAGCAGTTCCTCCGCCAAGCTATCGGGGCAAAGAACTCTGATTCTTTCTGGTGGATTGTTGATCGCGCCCACGACAAACACCTTTTAAGCAAGCGCCAAGCAGAACAGCTGAAGGACTTTAGCAACCTTCGCAACGCCATCGCCCATGGCCGCTACTTCAGCGGTGAGCCCATCGCTACCCCACATCCTCACGTCATCAAGCAGCTCGAAAACCTGCAACGCCTGCTCACGGATCCACCCACAGCGCAGGCTCTGCTCGCTAGCCGTGACGTGACCACTCTTGCCCCTGACACCCCGATCATGGAGGCCTTGAAGCTTATTGACACGACCGGCTATTCCCAGATCCCAATCTATGAGTCCGGGACTTACCAGGCGCTTCTCACCACCAACGTCATTGCCCGATGGGTTGCGGCAGATCTCGGTGACGACGGTGTGATTAACGCGGCGTCGATTAACACGGTCCTGGAATTCGCAGAACGGAAGGACCGCGCAGAGTTCCTGCCCCGCACCGCCAGCGCGCAAGAGGTCATCGACGCCCTCACCGACCCTGCGGCAGACGGCACCCACCCCGGCGCGGTCCTTCTCACCGAGCACGGCAAGCCTTCCCAACTTCCTGTATCCATTGCAACACCTGCCGACCTCGCAACATTGGTTGCTGCAGTCGAATGGGAATAACTCCCCTCCCTAACCTTGTTGACATGACATAGAAAGGAGGATGTCATGCAATTTGGAGTCTTTAGCATCGGCGATGTCACCCAGGACCCGACCACCGGCCGCACCCCCACTGAGGCCGAGCGCATCCGCGCTATCACGGAGATTGCCCTCAAAGCAGAAGAGGTGGACCTCGACGTCTTCGCCACCGGCGAGCACCACAACCCGCCCTTTGTGCCATCAGCACCCACCACCCACCTGGCATACATTGCGGCACAGACGAAGAACCTTCAACTCTCCACTGCCACCACGCTGATCACTACCAACGACCCTGTTCGCCTCGCGGAGGACTACGCATTCCTCCAGCACCTGGCAGATGGGCGCGTCGACCTCATGCTAGGCCGCGGCAACACCGGCCCGGTTTACCCGTGGTTTGGCAAGGACATCCGTGAGGGCATTCCCCTCGCAGTGGAGAACTACCACCTACTGCGCCGCCTCTGGCGCGAACCCGTCGTGTCCTGGCAAGGAAAGTTCCGCACCCCGCTGCAGGGTTTTACTTCCACGCCCGCGCCTCTCGATGGCATCCCACCCTTTGTCTGGCACGGCTCCATTCGCTCCCCACAGATTGCGGAACAGGCGGCTTTTTACGGCGATGGCTTCTTCCACAACAACATCTTCTGGAACAAGGAGCACACCGCGAAGATGGTGAACCTCTACCGCAATCGCTACGAGTCCTATGGCCACGGCCGCGCCGACCAGGCCATCGTGGGCCTCGGCGGGCATGTCTTCATCGCGCCCACGGAGCAGCAGGCAAAGGACTTCTTCCGCCCCTACTTCGACAATGCCCCGGTGTACGGTCATGGCCCCTCCCTGGAGGAGTTCACGGCTCAGACCCCGCTGACGGTAGGCACCGTAGAGCAGGTGGTGGAGCGCACACTACAGTTTGCAGATTGGGTGGGCGATTACCAGCGCCAGCTCTTCCTCATCGACCACGCCGGACTGCCTCAGGAGGTGGTGCTCGAGCAGATCGAAATCCTTGGTACCCAGGTGGTGCCCGAGCTTCGCCGCCGCTTTGAGGAACGCCGCCCAGATCATGTACCTTCTGACCCGCCCACCCATGCCACGCTCGACGCTTATGCCCCGCACGCGCTGGTCAACCCTGAAGAGGAGAAGTAGTTGCGCTCTCTCGTACTCGTTACGGCTGGACTCTCATCACCCTCCTCGACGCGTGCGCTTGGCGACGCCCTCTCCGCCGCCACCACCGCCCGCGTTAGTGCCCGAGGTGAAGGCGTCGACGTGACCGTCGTCGAGCTGCGCGAGCTTGCCGGAGAGTTGGCAGAAGCCATGACCAACTGGGTTTCACCCACACTCCGCCTCCATGCCGCGCAGACTGCCGTGACCAAGGCGGACGGTCTCATCGCCGTCAGCCCGGTGTTCCAGGGCAGTTATTCGGGTTTGTTCAAGATGTTCTTCGACACTTTGGAGCCGCATTCTCTAGAGGGACTGCCCACGCTCATCGCTGCCACTGGCGGCTCAAGCCGGCACGCGCTTGTGCTCGACTATGCTCTGCGCCCGCTGCTTAACTACCTGCATGCCACAGTGGTCCCCACCGGGATCATTCAGGCCACGGAAGACTTTGGCACTGCAGAAGGCGCGCGCAATGACAAACGCATAGAACGCGCCGCCGAGGAGCTAGCGGACCTCATGGTGCGCCCGCTCGACCGGGTCTCTGGACTTGCCGGGAGGCTCGGTGAGGCGGAGGAAGCGCCCCAGGGGGAGCAATCGCAGGACGTCGATCCAGACCATTCAGGATTCCGCGCGCTTCTTTCCCGCCACGACGGGCATCCGGGCTAAGCGGTTGCGGAGGGCTCTCGGTACTATCGTAAGGCGACACTTATCTAACGCTCCCAAGGAGGTTTCACCCCCACATGACAATTAGCGTGACCGATATCTTCTCCATCGGAATCGGCCCCTCCTCCTCCCATACAGTCGGCCCCATGCGCGCGGCTAAGGCCTTCCTCGAGGCGCTTGATCAACACCCGGCCAAGGTCCACACCGTACTGCGCGGTTCCCTGTCCGCTACCGGCCGCGGCCACGCCACGGATCGCGCCGTGATTCTGGGCCTCGCCGGATGGGATCCGCTGTCCGTACCGCTCGACGCAGAGCCACGCGCCGATGCTTTTATCCCCACCGAGGGCACCATTTCTGGCCCCGCAGGTGAAGTGCAGTACAGCATCGAATTCAACAACGAACCGGTGCCGGAACACCCGAACTGCCTCATCTTTACGGCCTGGGACGAGAACGGCACGGTACTCGCCGAGAATGCAGAGTACTTCTCCGTCGGCGGCGGCTTTATCCTGTCCCGCGAGGAATACGATGCCCAGCTCCAAACAGACACCGGTGTGCCAGCCGGTGTCGCCGCGGCCACCGCTGAGGACACCGTTCCTTATGAGTTCCAGTCCGGCGAACACCTGCTTCACCTGTGTGCGGCCAATGACAAAGCTATCTGGGAAATCGTCGCCGCCAACGAGGCCGTGTTGCACCGCGAAGAAGGCGGTCTCGACTACGTCTACCAGCACCTCGACTTGGTCTGGGATATCATGCGCGAGTGCGTGACCGAGGGCATTTCCTCCAAGGGAATCCTTCCCGGCGGCCTGCGTGTGAACCGCCGCGCGCCACGCATGTACCAGCAGCTTCTGGCCAAGCAAAACGACGAGTCCTGTGGCTTGTCCGCGATGGAATGGGTCAACCTCTACGCGCTTGCCGTCAACGAACAGAATGCCGCCGGCGGCCGCGTCATCACCGCCCCCACTAACGGCGCGTGTGGCATCATCCCCGCGGTGCTGCACTACGCGCGTGACTTCCAGGCCGATTTCACCCGCTCCGATGCCCGCCGCTACCTGCTGACCGCAGGTGCCATTGGTATCATCATCAAGTCCAATGCCTCGATTTCCGGCGCCGAGGTGGGCTGCCAGGGCGAGGTTGGCTCAGCGTCCTCCATGGCAGCTGCTGGCATGGCAGAACTACTCGGAGCAACACCGGAACAGGTTGAAAACGCCGCCGAGATTGCCCTTGAGCACAACCTCGGCCTGACCTGTGACCCCGTCGGAGGCCTCGTGCAGATTCCCTGCATCGAGCGCAACGCCATCGGCGCAGTCAAGTCCATCAACGCCGCGCGCCTTGCGCTCATGGGTGAGGGAACGCACCACGTTACCCTCGATAACGCGGTGCGCACCATGGCCGAAACCGGACGGGACATGCTCTCCAAGTACAAGGAGACCTCGCTCGGTGGCCTGGCGAAGACGATGGGCTTCACCGTCTCGCAGGTGGAGTGCTAAACCAGCTGACGAAGCTGCTTGACGACGTCCCCCACCGGGACGTCGTGCTGCTCGTGCGCGCGCAGATCCTTCAGCGCCACGGTGCCAGACTCTAGCTCTTGGTCACCGAGGACGAGTGCGAAGCGGGCGTTGGCGCGATCAGCGCCCTTCATCGCTCCCTTGAGGCCGCGGTCACCGAAGGACATATCCGCGGAAATACCGGCTTTGCGGAGATCATTAATGATGCTGACCATCTTCTTCTTTGCCGCCGCGCCCAAAGCAACGCCATAAACGGCCACGCGCTCTTCGACGCCGTCGAGCTCCACGCCCTCGGCTTCCAGAGCCAAAACCGTGCGGTCCACTCCGAGGCCGTAGCCGATACCGGACAATTCCTGCCCGCCGAGCTGAGCCATGAGGCCGTCGTAGCGGCCGCCGCCGCCAATGCCGGACTGCGCGCCGAGTCCATCGTGGACGAATTCGAAACAGGTCTTCGTGTAGTAATCAAGACCGCGGACCATGCGCGGGTTGATGGTGTAGGGCACGCCCATGTCATCGAGCAGGCCAGTGACCGTCTCAAAGTGCTCGCGGCACTCGGCATTGAGGTGGTCGAGCATGAGGGGGGCGTCGACAAGCTGCTCCTGGACCTCCGGGCGCTTGTCATCGAGCACGCGCAGCGGGTTCAGCTCCGCGCGGGCCCTGGTTTCCTCGTCGAGGTCCAGCTTGAACAGGAATTCCTGCAGCTTCTCACGGTAGGCCGGGCGGCAGTCGTGGTCCCCCAGGCTGGTCAGCTCCAGACGGAACTGGCTAAGCCCCAGGCTGCGGTAGGAGCGGTCCGCTAGCGCGATGATTTCTGCGTCCAGCGCCGGATCATCGACACCAATGGCCTCGACGCCGACCTGCTGCAGCTGGCGGTAGCGGCCAGCCTGTGGGCGTTCGTAGCGGAAGAAGGGGCCAAAGTAATTGAGCTTGACAGGCAACTGACCACGGTCGAGGTTGTGCTCGATAACTGAGCGCATAACACCCGCGGTGCCTTCGGGGCGCAGAGTCACGGAGCGGTCGCCGCGATCGGCGAAGGTGTACATCTCCTTCGACACGACGTCCGTGGACTCCCCCACGCCGCGGGCGAACAGCGACGTGTCCTCAAAGACGGGGAGTTCGATGTGTTGGAAGCCGGACAGATGTGCCTGATGCACGAAGGTCTCACGAACCTTGGCAAAGATGGCCGATTGCGGCGGAACGTAGTCCGGCACACCCTTGGGCGCGGACAGGGCTTTGAACTGCTTCTTATCACTCACGCCCTTTAGAGTACATCCCCCGCCGCACGGAGAAACGGATTAGTCGCGCGTTCGCGGCGCATCGTCGATGTTGGGCCGTGGCCCGGCAAGATGGCAAGGGAATCATCAAGGCCCCACACCGGACCGCGCAATGAGCGCTGCATCGCCGCGGGATCGGAATGCGGAAGGTCTGTACGGCCGATCGAGCCCTTGAATAACACGTCACCGGTCAGCGCAAAATCCTCGGCCACGAGCATGACGCACCCCGGTGAATGCCCCGGCGCATGGAGTAATTCAAACTCCAGGCCGACGAGGCTCAGCGTCTCACCACCCAGCAGATCACGCCGGTCCGCCACCTGCTTCATGGAAGCGGCGGCGAAAAGCATCTGCGATTCGGGAGATACTCCGGAGCCATCCACCAACATGAACGCGTCATCCGGGTGGATGTAGACCGGCAGGTTAAACTCAGCGGCATCACGCGTGTGGTCAATGTGACCGTGGGTGAGCACGACGGCCTCAAATTCCAGGGACTTCTCACGCGCGAGCTGCTCAAGGCGCTCGCGTGTGTGCATCCCTGGGTCCACGATGAACGCCCGCGAGCCGTTAGCCACAACATAGGTGTTGGTTTTATAAGGCCCTGCGGCGAAACCGTAGATATCGGGTGTGTTCATTACTTGAGGGCGGCCAAAGCTGCGTCGTAGTCCGGCTCCGTCGTAACCTCTGGAACCAGCTCGGTGTAGGTCACCTTGTGGTTCTCGTCGGTGACGATGACCGCGCGGGCACACAGGCCCTTGAGCGGGGAGCCTTCCAGGACGAGGCCCAGCTTGTCGGCGAAATCGGAGCGGAAATCAGAAGCGCTGACGACGTTGTCGATACCTTCAGCAGCGCAGAAACGCTCCTGTGCGAAAGGCAGGTCACGGGAGACGGACAGGACAACGGTGTTCTCCAGACCAGCCGCCTCTTGATTGAACTTGCGCAGCTGCGCTGCACACACGCCGGTATCCACGGACGGGAAGCAGGACACCACCAGGCGCTTACCAGCAAAGTCCGCATTGGTCAGCTCAGACAAGTCGGTGCCGACGAGGGTGAAGTCCGGCAGCGCGTCACCGACCTTCGGCAGCTCAGCATTGGTTTCGACGGGTTCATTCTGAAAATTCGTAGTAGCCATGGCACCCAAGCGTACTGACGTGCGGGGCGGCGCGCCACGGTGAACTACCGTGCGGTTAGGATAGGTGGGTCAAAGTTTTTAAACCACCACTGTGGAGGAAACATAGGTGTCTACTAACAGCCAGCGCTTGGATGATGCGCTCAACCAGCTCGATCGCGAGCTGAAATCCCGCGACCGTAAACAGAAGAGCCGCCCGCTCGGCGTCGTTTTGATGGCCGCCGTCGTTATTGTTGCCCTCGTCGGCGGTATCTGGTTCTTGGCCACGCGCTCGCCGGAGGAAGAAGAGATTCAGGCCTCGGAAACCTCCGCCGCCGATACGCCCACTGAAGCCCCTACCGCCGAAGCATTGAGCGGCAAGCGTGCTAAGCCGCTCGGTGAGACCGTCACCTGCGAGTACAACGAGACTGGCGACGCTTCCCGCGATGTCCCTACTCCGCAAGGAAAGAACATTCCTGCCAAGGGTGAAGTGACCGTCAATTTCGCCACCAAGCAAGGCGATATTGAGATGACTCTCGATCGCTCGCTTGCTCCGTGTACCGTCAACGCAATCACGGACATGATTTCCGCGAAGTACTACGACGACACCGTGTGCCACCGCATGACGGAGGGCACCCTCTCCGTCCTGCAGTGCGGTGATCCGACCGGCAAGGGTTCTGGTGGACCGGGCTTCCAGTTTGCCAATGAGTACCCCACCGATGAGGCTGACGACGCCGCTAGGGCACAGCCTGCTCTGTACCCGAAGGGTTCCATCGCCATGGCTAATGCCGGCGAAGACACCAATGGTTCCCAGTTCTTCATTAACTATAAGGACTCGCAGCTTCCGCCCTCCTACACCTATTTTGGCGCCCTGACGGAGAAGGGACAGAAGACCATCGACGCCATCGCTGCCAAGGGTGTCAAGGATGGACAGTCCGACGGCGCTCCCGCTGAGGAAGTTCGCATCACCAAGGCAACCGTCGAGAGCTAAGTTTTACCCCCTTTACGGTGGCCGGCCCCGCTCGCATTCAGCGAGCGGGGCCTTTCCCATTCCAACCGCCCCTCCCCACCTGGACTAAGAATTTCTTAGCCTTGAGCTGTTCATTTGGCAAACTATTACCCACGTCCACAACCTGCACCGGACCAAACCCCAGCTCACATGCCGCGGACAGCCGCCACACAGATTCATCAATTGATTGTCAGATCCCTTGCAAAACCCGCAATGCCTCAGTAGCATCTGTGAGGTCTTTGAAATTCCCGAGATGTATAAGGAACGAGAATGAAGCTCTTCTCCCGTAAGGCCCTTGTCGCTGCCGCTACCACCGCTGCCGTTTCCCTGTCCGGCGTGACCGTTGCTAACGCTGAGACCACCACCCCGGAGGCCACCGCCACCGCTACGGCTACCACCACCCCGGCAGCTCCGTCCACCACCAAGCCGGCCGCCGAGACCACCACGACCCCGAGCAAGACCGACGAGGAGTCTTCTTCCTCCTCCGACGACTCCGAGGGTTCCTCCATCTCCGACATGAAGCCGTCCGAGATCCGCGACTGGATCGCTGTCTTCACCGCCATCATCGGCGCTCTGGGCACCGTCTTCGCTTTCTACAACAAGAACTTCGCTAAGTAAGTCAGACCCACTTAAGTCAGACTTTCCGTTCACATTCGAATCAGATTAGGAAATCCTATGAAATTCTTCTCCCGTAAGTCCATCGTTGCCGCTGCTACCGCTGCAACCATCGCTTTCTCCGGTACCGCAGTTGCTTCCGCAGCTCCGGTTGAGGATGACAGCTCCTCCAAGGCTTTCTTCGCTCTCTCCTCCGACGATGAGGGTAACGTCAGCCCGAAGGAAATCCGCGAGTGGATTAAGGTCTTCACCTCCATCATCGGCGCCATGGATGACGCAATGCGTCTCGGCGATAAGCTCGCTGGTATCAAGTAAGCCACAAGCGCCGCTCTCTCCCCTTGCGCAATCCGCGCAGGGGGAGATTTTTCGTTTTCCTGGACAGCCGATTCAACGCCCAAACACGACGCGGCTTCTAAGCCCGGCTACTCTTGCAACCTAGAAGACTGTTCCTAGTCCTGTGCATCTACTTCCTCGATGCGCTCGGCGCCGAGAACGTCCTTGAATACGGAGGCATCAACAAGCTGGCCACGGCGAATGACAGAAATCTGACCAGTTGGTTCCAAGATCATTAGCTGCACGTCGGTGCGCCGACCAAGGCCCGCCTTGCGCACAGCGGAATTGATATCCCTTTCGGTGATGTGCGCAAAGCTCATATTGTCTTCCTGCAGCTGCCCCTTATAAACCAAGAGCACCGGTTTGCGGTCGATGAAACGTGACCATGTCACGAGCTGCCGGAAGGTACCGAAGGCTGCCTCCAGGAGCATAAGTGTGAAGAGACCAATGACTCCGGCGGCGAGGGTCGGCGGGTTGCCTACAATCACGCGGCCTGAAACCGCGCCGAACATAATGATGATGACGGCATCGGAAGCGGTGATGGACGTCAAAACGCGGCTGCCAAAGAGCTTGACCAAGACCATAAAGGCCAAATAAATACCCAGCGTCGCGAGCATCACCAGTGGGATTCGGTGAGGCTCGATACCTAGCTGGTACATTGCCTCGCGTCCAAACAGCCTCAGTGTATCCACAGCTTTCCACCATACCTTCCACATGAGAAAAGCCCGCACGATTGACCAACACGCTCAACTCATTCCCACAGTTCAAGGCGGGTGGGGTAGCACCCCGCACCAGCGGAACCCCAGCCCCACGAACAACAACGATGGCCGAATCCTCACCGCCGATGACCTCGACCGCCTGTACGCACAGGGCAAGTTTGAGGAAATCAACAAGGCAGTGGAGGAAGGCCGTATCAGCCGCTAAAAGTTTCCACTAGGAGGAACGCACTATGGCAACTCCACAGTCCCACAAGAACTGGGATCCGGTAATCGGCCCGATTGTCGCGTCTGCGCTCATGCAGCCGCTCCGTCAGACCTGGGCATTCGCGCAGGAGGGTGTGACGAACTGCGACTTTGAGGGCGAAATCCGCGGTAAGGGTGACGAGGTTGTTGTCACCAACCTTAGCCGTCCCACCATCCGTAAGTACGACGAGTCCGAAGACATGATTGTTGAAGATGTCGAGTTCGGAGAGCGTAAGTTCAAGACCGACCAGGGCGACTACTTCAACTTCAAGATTCCGCTGGTATCTTCCGTCCAGTCTGCTCTAGACGTGAAGCCGGAGGCAGTCAGCGAGGCAGAGGAAGGCATGTCCGAGCAGGTCGATACCTACATCGGCAAGCTCATGAAGGACGGAGTGAAGAACTCCAACAAGGTGGGCACCCTCCCGCTCGACATTGAGAAGAAGGACGCGTACAAGACGCTGGTGGTGCTGCGTAAGAAACTCAACGCCACTTCGGTTCCGAAGACTGACCGTTTCGTGATGGTTGGCCCGGAGATGGAATCGGCGTTGCTGTACGACGAGCGCCTGGACAAGGCAGTGAACAACAGCAATCTCTTGAACGGTGAGATTGGTCGCCTGCTCGGGTTCCGCATCATTTCCGCGCCGACGGTGCCGACGGTGGCGGGCCGTGAGGTGGTCATTGCGGGCCACCCGATGGCTACCCCGTTCGGCTACCAGATCACGGAGGTGGCGGAATCGTCCATGCTGCCGTTCCGTTTCACCCGTGCGATTACGGGCCTCCAGGTGTACGGCGGTTCCGTGTTCCGCCCGGAGGTGCTGGCGACGGCTGAACAGGATGTGGTGGAGCCGACCACGGCGGGTGCTACCGAGTAGACGCTAGCCCGTAGCAGGCAGCGAAGGGGGTCAGGGTGTGTGCCTTGGCCCCCTTTACCCATACCTGGATGAAGGGCACACCATGAATAATCCGTATCAGGAAGAACTACTTAACCGTCTCCGTGACCATGATAACGCGAGGGGTGAACGTGAACTGACCCGGCTTATCAACTGGGCTACATCCGCTGTGTTGAAGTACACAGCTGTGCGGGCGCTCACTAAGACGATGATTGAGAAGTGGGTCAGAGTTAAGGCAGCAGGGTGTGTTCGATGCCGTCTAGGATCACATCGATGACGAGGTCGTAGTATTCCTCGGACATCGCTTCTTCTTCATCAGGGTGTGAGAGAGGCTCCAGGTAAGAGTTGACAATACTGGTCAGTCCAACAGATTGAGCCATCATAGGCTCAAGCCTGACAAGCATTTCGTGCAGGTTGTGGCGAGGCTGGATTTGATTGGATGCGCGCAGGTTTCTCGCTCCGATCGTGTGGATGATCGAGTTCGCGATAATTGTGTAGGCCACAGGCGAATTGTCACCAAACCCAGCTTCTTGTAGTTTGGCCCAGGCTCCATCGATCATCGGCAAAAACTGTTCGGTGAACTTGCCCCGCGCGAACCTGTCGGTAATCCCCGGATATGCTAACAATGCGGGGCGTAGATTGTGAGCCATAGCTCGAAACCAGGCTTTCCATTCAAGGTCCGGGTCGGGAACTTCAATCCCGACACATACCCGGTCTACAACAGCATCACAAATGGCTTCCTTGTTTGGAAAATAATGATAAATCACTGAGGGAACCACGCCCAGTTCACGGGCAATGTCCCGTACTGACCATCCCTCAACGCCACTGATCGCGCTTAACTGTACAGCTTGTTTGACAATCAGCTCGCGTGATAGCCCAGCCCTTCGCCCCGTTAGCACAGTGTTCATAAGGTGACCCTAACTTATTCCTTGACCCTTACTAGAACACCATTCTACAATATCCCTAAGTGAAACAGTGTTCTAGTAATGGAGTGTAGTGATGCCCGACCCTCGTAGTAATAAGCCGACACAGAGCTCTATTGATCCAGGAGCGCAAGCGAACCTGGTAGTGGGAATCGTTTTTCTCGCCTTTATGGGGCAAATGATTCTCAATCCGATCATCGCGCCACTGTCACGACAGATGGGATTGCGGGAATGGCATATTGGCGCCACTATCTCTTTGGCAGCGATTGTACTAGCGAGCTTGAGTGCTTATTGGGGGCGAGCTTCCCAACGTGTCGGCGCTAAACGTGTACTCGCTGCTGGGCTTGTGATCGCGATCATCGCTTTGAGCGCCTTCGGTATTGTCTCCTACCTGGGGATGAACCAGGTAGTTGGCGGTGTCGGACTAGTTTTTGGTGTTGTGATCACTCGTGGTTTGCTCTATGGTGGAGGGATTTCAGCGATCGCCCCGACCGCGCAAGCCCACCTGGTCACGCATGCTGCCAGCGAGAACGGGCGGGTAAAAGCACTGGGCATGATTGGAGCGGCTCAAGGGATGGCCTCCATTGTTGGAGGTGTTACTGGAGGTGTGTTAGCCGCTGCTGGTGGCCTGCTCTTGCCCTTGGTGGTCATGCCCGTTGTGATGGTGATTGGTCTGGTTGTTCTCTTGGTGAGTTTCGCACCTCAAAGCCGAGGGCAACTTTTTGCAAAGCCTCAACGGATTCGCTTCACTGATCCGCGTGTAGCTCCCTGGCTAGCAACTGGTCTGGTGATGTTTCTTGTGTTTTCTTCTGTTGCTACGATTTTTGGATTCACTGTCCAAGACCGCTTCGCCCTGTCGGCAACTGCGACCGCAGGTATTTCCGCGATTTACCTGACCATCATGGGCGTGACCATGATCATTGCCCAAGCGGTGATTGCTCCAAAGACAGGGTGGGGAGCAGCGAAGCTTTTACGTACTGGTCTGGCCATTACACTAGTTGCAACTGTGCTCATTTGGCCTACCTCCTCGCACGCTTTACTGGTTGTCGGGTGTATCGTGCTGGGGGTAGGTATGGGACTGGCGATGCCCGGGTACAACACTGGCCCAACCTTGAAGATGAGTGCAGATGAGCAAGGCGCAGTGGCTGGCATCATCAACGCTAATAATGGGTTGGCGTACGCGATTGCCCCGCTGGCTTCGACCGCCCTTTACGGGTGGAACCCGCTGGCACCCTTCGCCGTCTGTATCGCCTTGATTGCAGTGGTCGTCATCTACGCCCACACTGCACCCGCACTACGCCAATAACTATGAGCGTGCCTGAAGTAGCCGTTCCATCACGTTATCCGCAGGAGTCGGCCCTGAGGTTACCCTCGTTTAGTGGACACCCTATTTGTACGGATCTTGTGTCCGTAAGAGAGGATGTTCATTGTGAGTCAACAGCGCAAGAAGTACACGCCTGAGTACCGGCGTGAGGCCGCGAACCTGGTAATCGAGTCAGAGCGCCCAATTGCCCATGTGGCTAAGGAAATCGGTGTTTCCGCCGGGCTTTTAGGCCGGTGGGT